>CAZPVS010000030.1:0-2613 GCA_964590315.1 uncultured Candidatus Saccharibacteria bacterium | reverse complement strand
GTCTGCATGGCTTGGTAATCCAATGCAACAGCAAGCAATCCACGCCCTGTATGAACTCCAGACCCCAGTAATGCGCAGCCAAGACCTACAGCTCATAGACGACTGGCGCAAACTCACTACCTCAGACCACTTTTACTACATGTGTACCAAATGGTTTAGTGACGGTGATATCCATGCTTATTTCAGCCCCTACGACACGCCCTATGAAGCATTTATTAATTTCATGAACGCATGGCATGATCTCCGATCGCGATTGATAACTCACGGAGTGCATTTGTAATGGGGCGTCCGGTCATGCTCGGTAACGGAAGTTTAACCGTTGGTATCAACGAGCAAGGACTTGTCCACGATTTTTATTATCCGTATGTGGGGCTTGAAAACCTGACGACGGCACGGAGCGTGCACCACAAAATAGGCGTGTGGGTCGATGATGCATTTTCTTGGGTCGATGATGGCACATGGAGCATTGACATTAACTTTGAGTCCGATGCCCTTGTCAGTGACATTCGTATGTACTCTGATGCTTTGCAGATAGAGTTAGTCTTCAACGACTTTGTTGACCACCAATACAATGTTTTCTACCGACGTATTGCTGTCACCAATCGAGCCGCCCAGCAGCGTACCATACGGGTCTTTACCCATCAGGTCTTTGAGATATCACGCGCCGGCAGAGCAGACACAGCTATATTTGTTCCCGAAGATAATTACATACTAGATTATAAGGGCCGTTGTTCCCTGTTAATCTATGGTGAATGCAACGGAGCGCACTATGATCAATTTGCTATCGGGAATTATGGAATAGAGGGTAAGGAAGGCACGTTCAGAGACGCTGAAGATGGCGAGCTTTCGGGCAGTCCGGTCGAGCACGGTGGGGTCGACTCGGTCATGCGATTTACGCTTGATTTGCCTCCGGATAATACTGCAACTATTGATTACTGGATCATTGCCTCGGATTCACAATTTTCTGGAGAAAAAATCCACCATAGGATTAAGAGCTCCGGCGTCGAGAGTCGGCTGGACGCGACACGACGCTTCTGGCATGAATGGCTAGCCGTGGGCGCAAACATACTACACAGTGTTGACGCTGCCTATCTCGAGCCAGTGAAGAAATCACTCATGATCATTAAGCTGCATACTGACAGGCGGGGAGGCATCATTGCATCCGGTGACTCATCGATCTACAACTACGGCCGTGACTACTACAGCTATGTATGGCCTCGCGACGGTGCCTATGCACTCTGGCCACTCATTCGACTCGGTTACACAGAAGAACCGAAGCGATTCTTTGAATTTTGCCGAGACATTCTAACCCCTGACGGGTATTTGATGCACAAGTACCAGCCTGATAGAGCAATTGGTAGTACGTGGCATCCTATCTTGCACGGGAAGCGTTCTGAACTGCCTATCCAAGAAGACGAAACGGCATCGGTTATATATATGCTGGGCGAATATTATGAATACAGCCACGATGAAGATTTTGTCAGCAGTTTGTATAAGACGTTAATTCAACCGGCTGCCAATTTTATGACTGAGTTTATCGATGAAGAAACGGGTCTGCCCCATGCCAGTTATGACTTATGGGAGGAGAAGTTCTTAACAAATACATATACGACAGCAGTTGTGTATCAATCACTCTTAGTAGCAGCGGATTTTGCCCACAAGTTTGAATACCCTGATGATGCAGTTAAGTGGACGGCAGCTGCGGAACGTATTGCCACCAATAGCGAGGTGTTCTTTAATCCTGAACGAGGCGCCTACCGGAAGGGCTTTACGCTCCAAGACGATGGATCACTGCAGTTCGATGACACAGTAGACGTTTCCAGTATGTACGGGGTTATGATGTATGGTTCACAGGCATCACAAGCGCATGTGGGAGAGACGGTAGATGTTATTGATTCCCTGCTCTTAGACCAGACGCCGTCGGGTGGTTCACCTCGCTACGAATATGACCGTTATTTTGAATCACGTCCATCATACCTTGGCAATCCTTGGTTCGTTACAACATTATGGATGGCGCAATATTATGCGCGTACCGGCCATACTGATAAAGCCAAGCACTATATTGAATGGGCTATACAACATTCGCTTCATGGCGGTGTACTCGCAGAGCAAGTTAATCCGTCAACTGGTGATCCTGTATCAGTGGCTCCCCTCGTCTGGAGCCATGCGGAGCTGGTCAATACCGTTATAGACGTTACTAAGCTGAGTTAAATACAGGTGCAGTAGGGCCGTGGAGATCTTGGCGCTATGTAGTACTAAAAAGTCCCGGGATGAGCCGGGACTTTTTTTATCGCTTCTTTGCTTTGACTTCGTTTCGACCAAGGTTCTTCTTGGTTTCTACGTAGAGTACATGCTTACGAAGGACTGGATCATACTTGCGCAGCTCCAGCTTGTCTGGAGTGTTCATGGTATTCTTGCGGGTATAGTAGTGACGTCCACCGCTTTCCTCAGATACCAGACCCACGAGCTTGCGCTTATCGCCTTTTTTCGCCATTATTCCTTACCTTTGTGATAGTTTATCCAAATAATATTAACAGATTAGAGCGTATATTTCAACATGGAGCCACGACTGGGACTTGAACCCAGGACCCCTTCCTTACCATGGAAGTGCTC
>CAZPVS010000029.1:0-2958 GCA_964590315.1 uncultured Candidatus Saccharibacteria bacterium | reverse complement strand
CGATAGGAAACATGTTGTGAGTCCAGTCAGGCTGCTGTCCCCAAAGCTCATCAGCTCGAGGATTCACAATCTCCCATCCCAGAAAACCCGAGCTAAATACTGCCAGACTCCCGACTGGAGCCTGTTCAGCGCATAGCTCGTAAGGAACGAGCACAAACCCCTGAAATTCATCAGGATATTCACGATCTGGTTCCACATAGTGGTACCAATTAAGAAACCCTTCAAGTTTGCGTATCACGTCAACGACGAATGCATCTTGAGGGTCATATGCAACCCTCACAATCAGGGCTGCATCTCCAAAACCAACATCTGTCATCTCACACACTCCTTCTAAGACTATTAGAGAGGTTTTATACCTCACTGCCTTACCAAAAGGCAGAATGCTGGAGGAACAGCGCCAATTATATAGCAGGTAGTCTATCATGTAAAACCCATAGGATGAGTTTTGAAAATTGATATGAAAGAGTACAATACTAGTCGGCCAAAACTTTCAAGCATTGCCTTCGGGCAAGGAGTACCCATGAAACGACGATTACTGTCAGTTTCGAGTGGAGTCAAGTCCCGCGTTGACAAACACCGGGGACGTTGTTTGAGCCTGGTTATTTCAGGCGTGGGGGTGGGAACACTCGTCAAGGAGTTCCACCCAATAGGATGGGTTCTCATCATCACGGCATCGCTCGTGATGTGGGGCATGGTGTTTACAACTCGATAGCACCGGTCTTTGAACCTGAGCATAGACATGCCCAGGTTCTTTTTTATTGCTAACCAAAATAATAATTGCTACAATACCAAGCCTATAATGCTCTTTAACAATACACAATGTTTAGGGGGAATAGGGTGCTGTACTGCAGCATCGTATTTCCCCTAAACAAGGAAGAGTCGTGTACCCGTTTTTGGAACAGCAATGTTCATTATCACCTTTGCGGGTACGGGCCCGCGCTGCGGTTAATTACGTGAAAGGAAGCATCAGAGTATGCGAATCAGCCCGTGCATTGACCACAGCAATTAGCAAAAGGAGAAAACGTATGATTATTGCAGCTCGCAGAACCTTGTGCTCTGGGTACAAAATGGATGGTACCCGAGCGCATATCCACCCTATAGATGTAGAGATAGGGTGGACCGCTGAAGTCGAAGATGCGGATGAAGCAATCCAACTCGTGGAGAACGGTGAGATACCTGTTACTCTGCGATTAAAGCTTCAATCACATCATTTGAAGCAAGATCCTGGTTCTTGCACTATCAGTTACGCCAGCTTTACCGCGTCAGGCAAATGGGTATCGGATGGCGACATGATGATGTTCAACATCGAAGTACCCTACCAAGCGATGAAAGATCAAGGCGTGCTTAATCAAATCCTCAATCAGATCTTGCAAAAGATATTTGGCGTAAATCTGCTAATTTCAGTCGACTACGTCATTACGAGGTAAGCATGTCTAACGATGACAAGTTGGAATTGGTGTACATCACCCGCAACGGGAGCGGAATTCCCGGGGTGATCTTGCACCAGGTTACTCGTGGCTCCGATGGGCAAGTAATGAAACATCGAGAGCCATTTCTTGCGTACAATCGCGAGTTCCGTCTGGCTAGCCCTGTGTGGCGATTCGTCCAGACGACCGATCTGGCATTTACGGAGCAGTGGGTGCCGATCGACTTCGAGCGTTCGTTTCTAAACGATCTTCGATATCCGGTCAGTGATATGAAACGGATACCGGTTTACGAAATCGTGAAAGAAACAAGATATCAACTTGGATGCCTTGTCGTCACACCTCTGAGTGTATACGACAAGGTTTTCGCTACGAACGAGGAAGTCCTGTGTGCTCAAATAGACCAGTTTTCTGGCCAACTTCTGGGCATGCAACGAGGCATTCCAGCTGATCACTTGCTGCTCGTTGGCTCGGTCCACCCTCTCGCTTTGACAGCGGGGTGGTTTGGACCGCCTGAACGTCTCTAAGAAGTGAAGTGTGCCGGACTTGCGTCCGGCACACCTGGAGGTGGCCCATGTTCGAGTATTCGGATAGCACGCTCGCTAAAATCTACGCATTAGTCAAAGCTGGAATGCTGCGACATAGCGTGGATGATGATGCCCTTGAGTGGTATGCATGTGTGTGCCGCGTATTTGGAGTATCGCCCGGCGATAAGCTGGGCAAAGACACATTGCCTTCAGCACAAAGGGTACGATATCGAAGGATGCACCAGCTCATGATCGAGCAGGTCATGCCTATTTTGCCGGTGACGTTCGCAGACGCACTCTTCCAAGATTGTCTCTGCGGTACGCCATTGGTGGGTTACCAGGCCTGCAGCACGTTTTACCTACGCGGTAAACTCTGTCGGCATGGTGACATACTGGTTCGGCTTCTTGACCTGTGCAAAATACACTCGGTCATCACTCCCGAGATTGCCGGAATGACCAGGGACCAACTGGATGATATGATCGACCAGTTGGAAGGGTCAGGCATGTTGTTGATTGTTGCTAAGAACCCCAAGATTGGTGGTTACGCAACGAGAATCACTGAACGTGGGATTAGTTTGATCGCAGTCCATGCAAGGCTGGTGGCCTCATGACGACCACCATTGTAATTGCAATTCCGGTGGCAACACCTGGACTTGCATATACCATCGCGCAATCGGTTGATCCTCGAATGACGCTTGAAGGAGTACAGTTCGTCAAGTTAACTGATGACATGCTGGTTGGTGAAGCATACGCAAGGTTTGTCGAGCGATTGAACTCTTTGTGCAAACCAAAACAGAGCTTGCTCATCCTTGGCTTGCACCAAGAAATGCTCGCGACGACGAGCGGTACAATCCTCATTTGGGCAATGGCACGGCTGTTCTCAGCCGTACGCGTTGTTGAGATGATTAGACATGGCAGGTATGTAGCCACCAGATCATCTGAGGAGGTGATACCGTATCAGCCGATACGGTTCACTTTGTCTGTTTTCACCGTTCGCTTCCCTGGTA
>CAZPVS010000028.1:0-3723 GCA_964590315.1 uncultured Candidatus Saccharibacteria bacterium | reverse complement strand
ACCTTCATGAGCAAGCAAATCATCGATCGCATTTGTCAGAACAGAGCTGTTCTTGATCATTATTGCTTCGTCAACTACCACTGCGGCATGCTGCTGATCGAGGTACTCTCCGTTCCGCAACTGATGGCCACCTGCCAGGAATGGGCTGGGCACCACAATACACGCTTTACCCTGTACGCCAAATTCTGCAATAGTGTTTGCACCGGCTCGTGTCACAATCACATCTGCAGCTCCACTATATCGATACATTTCGTCTAGAAACTCTACGACGTGCAAACGTGGGTGGGTAAAAGTCCCGTACGTGCCGGTATTACCCCCACCTACTTGGTGTACGACATGTAAGTCTGGATAAATATCTAGTAGGTTTTGCATTCCTTCAGCCACAGCTCTATTTATGCGCTGTGACCCCAGGCTCCCACCAGTCACAAATAGTACGCGAGCCTCTAGCGGCAATCCAATAGACTGTCGATATTGATCACGTTTAGCTGTATCGACTGGTGTGTAGTCTCTGCTCACCAGCACGCCAACGTGCCGAACCCTGCCGGGAGCATAGGGATAAAACTCGGCGGGCATACCGGTCGCATGGATGCGCGCCCATCTGCCAACAATTCGGTTCGCAAGACCAGGGAGTGCGTCGGAATCATGAGTCACATACGGCACTTTCCATAATGCTGCCGCTAAGCCAACAGGAACACCGACAAAGCCACCCTTCAGGAACACCACATCTGGGCGTAGGCGCCGTACCAATACAATACTCTGTACGATGCCCAAGATAGCATACATCATATCTCGTAGGTTAAACAGATTCGTCTGAACGTCACCTAACTTTCTCACGAGTGATTCACCATGATAACGCCGAAATTTTCCGGCAAATATCGTCAGTGTTTTATCGATTAATGGGCTATCCTCTGTGAGGTGTTGAAATTTACTACCTCTTTCACCAATAGTGATAACTTCTATTTCTGGATCGCTGTGTTTCAGTTCCTCGGCAACCGCCAAAAGCGGTGTTATATGTCCACCGCTTCCCCCACCGGTCAGCAAAATGCGAAGCGACCTATCGTCGTGTTGAATAGCCAAGACTATATCTCCTATTTGCTGCAGGTGGTACCCTGCCCTCTGTCGTGCCATTATTAACACCGTAGCTCGTAAAACGCGAAATATTGTATACCAGACCAACTGCAGCTGTCACAAAAATAATGCTGGTTCCACCGTAGCTAATGAATGGAAGTGTAATTCCCTTCAGCGGTAACAATCCAATCATTGCCCCAATGTTTATTATGGCCTGCGTGCTAAACCAGGCCAGCACCCCAACTACCACCAGACGTGAAAAGTCATCAGGCGCGCGCTCAATAATGTTCTTAAGACGGGTAAAGAACGCCCAAAATATACACAATATTGCGGTGACTCCAAGAAAGCCGAACTTCTCAGCCGTTATCGCAAAGATTGAATCATTCGCCGCTTCCGGAAGATACCCATACGCCTGCACACTATGGCCAATTCCCTTACCTACCAGCCCTCCGGAACCAACTGCAATCAAAGCCTGACACGCTTGATATCCCGCAGCTTGGCAGTCCTGTTGTGGGTTTAAGAAAGTTAGAACACGATCGCGCCTATACGCACTGGTAGAAATAGCAAGTACACCGATAAGTAACACCGCCCCCATTACGAGTGCAACGTATTTCAGAGACAAACCAGCCACAAACCACATTGCGATGACCATGACAATTATAACCGCTGACGACCCGAGGTCACTCTGCAATCCGGCTACCGCAACACCAAGACCAAGCACTCCCAGACCTATCGGTTTGATAGCT
The DNA here is from genome assembly GCA_964590315.1 of uncultured Candidatus Saccharibacteria bacterium. GTDB lineage: Bacteria > Patescibacteriota > Saccharimonadia > Saccharimonadales > JALRHH01 > JALRHH01. The sequence continues at coordinate 1,909 of CAZPVS010000028.1, read as the reverse complement.
TTTTCGGTGCTGTCCACTTCTCCCCGTTTCATTCGTTCTGATAGAAATGATGCCAAGACGAAAATCATTGCAAACTTGACCAGCTCAACCGATTGAAAAGACAACCCGCCAAACCGTATCCAGCGATGAGCGGGATACTGCTCACTGACAGGCATCGCCAGTGCGATAAGTGTGGCAACAATTGCGGCACCAATCAGCGGCTTCTGTAGCTTACGCCACACATCGTACGGTATGGTAGCCATCACCATAAATGTAATGATGCCGAGCCCGATCGCAATAAGCTGCTTGTTGACATAATAGTTCTCCCCAACACCCCGTTGCACTGCTAGACCAGGACTAATTGAATAGATGACCACCAACCCCACCACCAGCAATGCTGCACTGAGCACGAGCAACATATAGTCAGGCCGATGCCGCCGGTGCACCGCCCCGTCACGCTGCATGACGGCAGGTCGACGCCGGGCAGAGCCTATCATGTGGTAATTCCGCCCCCTAATAGAAAGAGGATCAATCCAAGTACACCGGTCACTTGGCCAATAACCCAGAATCGCATCGTCACCTTGGTTTCTTCCCATCCAGATGCTTCAAAGTGATGGTGAATCGGAGCAATTTTGAATATCTTTCGGCCCTTCCTGAGCTTTTTCGAAAGAATTTGCAATAATGACGAACCTGCTTCAACCACAAACAAAAGGCCGATAATCGGCAGTAACAACACCGTGTCCGTAATCATCGCCACCACGCCAAGCGCCGTACCAAGCGAGAATGATCCCACATCGCCCATAAAGAACCGCGCAGGATGGATATTGAACCACGTGTAGCTCAAGAGTGTGCCCACGATAGTCATACAAAACGCGGCCACACCAAACCGTTCCTGCAAAAGCGCAATGAGCGCATATGCCGCGAATGCATTCACTGCTAAGCCACCAGCTAGTCCATCAAGCCCGTCTGATATGTTAACCGCATTGGCAGTCGATACAACAACGAGTACAAACAATGGAACAATGAGCCAGCCTATGGAAAGATCACCATAAAATGGGATGTTGAGACTCGTAACATCGAGCTTCGCGTAGAAAAACAAACCGCCGATAAGCGCAATGAAGGTCGTGAGCAGTAGCTTGAGCTTTGAGGGTAGCCCCGCAACACCCTTACCCGTACCCTTAATGTTAATAAAGTCATCAATGAGCCCCACCATACCTGCCCCAAAGAAGGCAGCCAGCGGCAACCACGTCTCCGTACGCTCAAAGTTGAACAGCATTGTCACCAGCGTAACTGACAGTACAAAGACAATCCCCGCCATCGTTGGAATCAGACGCTTGTGTTTGGCGGCATGCAACTTGTTAAAGACGGTTGCGACCTCACCGGTGACTGATTTTTCTCGAGGCTTCTTCCACCATTCATATTTGAATGCCAATGTTGTGTATATTGGGGTGATGACCATACTTAGTGAAAATCCGAGAAACCCAAGGAGGAGTATACGCACCAAGGTGTCGGTATGGACCGCAAAATCAATGACTTCTGACATGTATATTTTCTTCTTTCTTGGGCTTTATTATACCCCTATTGCGAGCGAGGCGTAACCCCATAACTATCGATGAGCATATTTGATAATTGTACGAATATAGGCGCGGCAGCTTTTGAGCCAGCGTAGCCAGCAAGCTTAGGCTCATCAACGCGCACGACGATCACGAATTCAGGTGTGTCACCCCCGACAAATCCCATATATGTGCCATTATACCTGTCATCATAATAGCCACCTTCCGGCTTGCTTATCTGTGCAGTACCAGTTTTGCCGCCGACAGAATACTCCGCACGTACAGGCCCGGCACCATATACCATCCGATTGGTACGGTATACATCCTCCATCATGGATACTATTTGCGTACTGACTTCTGGTTTAATCACCCCTTTT
>CAZPVS010000027.1:0-5065 GCA_964590315.1 uncultured Candidatus Saccharibacteria bacterium | reverse complement strand
GGCGCAAATGACGGTATTGTCTCAACCGCGGCCATTATTCTCGGTGTGGCGGGTGCGACTGATGAACGTGCTGCTATCATAACTGCGGGTATGGCTGGCCTCATCGCCGGTGCGCTGTCTATGGGATTGGGTGAGTACGTATCGGTCAGTAGTCAACGCGATTCCGAGCTGGCCTTTATCGAGAAAGAAAAACAAGAACTTGCAGCCGATCCGGAAGGCGAACTTCAGGAACTAGCCGACATATATCAGGCAAAAGGGTTAACATCACAAACCGCCCGAAAGGTCGCAGAAGAGTTAACCGCCAATGATGTTATTAAGGCCCACCTGGAGGCAGAGCTGAAGATTGACGAAGAGGATCTATCAAGTCCAACGCATGCAGCGCTAGCTTCGGCTCTGTCGTTCACAGCTGGTGCGCTCATACCGCTCGGAGCGGTATTGGTAGCAACGACAGATATGCGCTTTGTTGTCACATTTGGCGCAGTCCTGGTAGCGTTGATTATGACGGGATATTTGAGCGCGACTGTGGGCGGCGCATCACGGCGCATCGCAATGGTGCGGCTTGTAATTGGTGGCGCGCTGGCTATGGTTATCACGTACGGAGTAGGCCATCTCTTCGGCGCCGTGGTCTAAGGTTGAATTATTCTCAGTTAATCTGTAAAATAACGGAGTCCTACCACGCAGTAGTTTATTAACAACAAACTTCATTACCACCCACAATCATTGTGGCTCTTTAGCTCAGTTGGTAGAGCAAGGACCTGAAAGCGTTTTGGCGTAGCCGAACCAATGTATATCGTCCCCAGGGGCGCAAGGCTCATTAACAACAAACTTACCACCCACAATCATTGTGGCTCTTTAGCTCAGTTGGTAGAGCAGAGGCCTGAAGAGCCTTGTGTCCCCAGTTCGAGTCTGGGAGGAGCCACCAAACAAAATGCCTCATCAAAGATGGGGCTTTTTGTTTGGTGATTTTTCGAGAACTGGGAGTCGGCGTAGCCGCCAGTTCGATAACGCAGAGTTGCGCACAGGAATTTATTCCGAGCACAACTCAAGGCTATCCCAAAGGAGCAAAGCGACGACGGATTCTGGGAGGAGCCACCAAACAGCTTGCAACTTTATGGCGAGTACTGCAGGGAGGAGTGCGCCAACGGCGCGCAATGCCTGGGAGAAGCTACCCCTAAACTGTTCCAGTTGCAGCCAAGTCGCAATAGGTTCTAGGCAGGAGTATACTGAGAGGTACTAAGTAGGAGGTGTAGCAAGTATGTATATGAAGTATGATCAGTACACGTTGGCCCATGGGCTACAAAAGGTCAAAACAAAAACAGCAATTATCATCTCGTCAGCCGCCTTGGTATTCGCAAGCGGCCTCGGCCTCTCACTCGCATTTTTTGGTCCTGCACAGGCAGCACCCAATAGTAATAAGGGGTTCGATGAGTTCGGATATAACTACAGCGCTCGTGTATTTAACGGTCCTGCAGACGGAATCGATAAAAGCCTTGACGGAAAAGTCTGGGGAGACCCCGCCTATGCCCAAGACCACCTGACAATGAAATGGAACAAAGCATGGGACGATTGTAACGACCATGGCAACTTTGACCCAACATACTGCGCTGGCGCATGGGAAAACAACCAGTGGAACGGTGCTGTTCCTGGCGGTTCAGGCGAAGTCTGGCACTACAAAATTGTATGGATAGGTGATTATACTACCGACCCATCACTTGTACCTGAAGGTGCACAGCCACTTTGGAATGCCTACGCAATTATTGCAGACCATGGTGTCGCTGATAATTTACACACATTTCTTAGCAAGGCAGAGCCGAACGGTTACGGTGCTTACAAGAAATAGCTGAACGAGCATATTAGAAATGCCCACGGTATGTGGGCATTTCTATTTGCATTAACAGAGACGTTTAACTATAATCTTCAATTGCATGCGGGTGTAGCTCAGTTGCACAGCTTGCTGTAAGGATAGTAATCCGCGCAGCGCTCTATCAACTGAAGAATATCCATATTGCATTAACAATTAATAAGCGGGTGTAGCTCAGTTGATAGAGCGCTTCCTTGCCAAGGAAGAGGCCACGAGTTTGAGTCTCGTCACCCGCACCAAATGTTTGAATTATGAGCCGAAAGGCTCTTTTTCTTTGTCTCAACGATTGTTTTAAAGGGGTCGTTTAGTATATAAGACAGCTTTTTATCCTTTAATTCAATGTTTGAAAGTACGTATTCCAACAATTTCTGTCGCAGGTCATCATCGCTCTCTTTAAAGAGCATTTCTGCCCGTTGTGCCAAGTCTAACAGGTAAGAGGCGGTTACTTGGAACTGCTTATTGTCGTTTGTTAGCAACTTTAGGCGGTCATTCAATTCCTGCTGTTTCTTTTCTAGCTCAGTTGCAATATCGTCGTGGAATGTCTGTGTAATCCCCCCTACTACTAGCCTGGATATTCACACTTGCATAGTACCCCCAGGGGGTACTACAATAGAGTTATGATTAGCGATATAAAGCAGCGTGCACTACATCGTGCAAAAATACTTGAGGGTCAGATGCGTGGTATCCAAAAGATGATTGAAAACGAAGACTATTGTATGGACATACTTACGCAAAACTTAGCCATTCAAAAGTCTCTCGGCTCTTTAAATAAGCTGATACTTGAAAATCACGTGCGAACACACATAAAAGAAAGCCTCAGTTCCGGCTCGGAAACAGACCAGGAGCAGGCAGTTACTGAAATGTTGAGTTTGTACGAGCTAACAAACATCAGGGGCAAATAGAGATGAAGTACATAACAGCAATAAAGTCTGCCCTGATTTTATCAGCTGTTCTGCTCCTTAACTCTGTTGCTTTTGTTGGTCATACATCGGCAATGAGTACAATGTCGCACGATATGGGCGGGATGAGCCACAATTCCAGCGATACAAGCTCCTGTTCAACGCTATGCCGCACGGCGATTGTCAACCGAGAAGAAAATGCTGTCAGAAATGATGAAAATGAAGATGATGATGAGCCGGGGCTACCTTTTTATGTCCTAGATAATAACCGGGTATCTGACAGTAAAACACTTAAACAAGAACTTTATTCTGATGCGTTAAAACCGCCGCCAAAGATACCAGTCTATATTCTATATGGTGTATTCAGAGCTTGAGATTATGTTTGTTAGTGAGAAAGCACAATCTAAGACACCTCTGGAGAACAAATGAAAAGAAAATATCTATGGCTAATTGGCGGAACATCTGTCCTGCTCGTAGTAGTCGCTGCATTTCTACTTTTTCCTGTTATGGGAGCAAAAAACGCTAATGACAAAGTATATGTCGCAGCCGAAGACGCCGGGAGAATTGACGTAATCAGTCCCAAATCACGATCTGTCATTGCAAAAATAGACTTAGCCAATAAAGAAGATGCCGATGACACAATGTATATGGCACATAACGTCCAAGTTGCTCCTGATGGCAAATCTGTATGGGTTACTGCGAATGCTATGGCAAACCATACAGCGAGCTTGAAGACACGTATATTGAACAAGCTGTTCCCGACGGCGTATGCCGATGAAGGACACGATGAAGTAGCCACCAGTTCCGATCAAGTTGTTGTCATTGATGCTTTAACAGACAAGATAACAAGGCGGATTGATATAGGAACCGACCTGCACTTGGCACACGTGGTTCTAACGCCTGACAGTAAATTTGCTCTTGCTACATCACAGAATAAAGCTGAGGTTTACAAAATTGATACTGAAACCTTTAAAGTTGTCGGAACAGCAAAAGCAAAAACCAAAACCAATGCAGAACCGCACGGGCTACGCATATCGCCGGACGGTAAAACCGCTTACGTTGCACTGATGGGAGATAAAAGTATTGGTAAGCTAAACCTGTCAACGCTAACATTTAAGTACATTCCATTGAATGGCACGCCTGTTCAAACTGGTATTACCGCAGATGGTAAATACGCTTTAGCATCTGTTTTTACTGACAAGAGTATGGCTATCGTTGATACTGCCAACGACAGCGTCAGGTATGCGTTATTACCGAGCGATGCAAAAGGACCGTTGCAGCTTTACCCGTCGTCTGATGCTCGCTATGCGTATGTCGCAGACCAGGGTAATGATTTTGGGCAACCGGCAGGAAACAGCTTGTATAAAGTTGACGTACAGCAAGCAAAGACTGTTCAGACTATACCAGTTGGCACAGCTCCGCACGGTGTGGTTGTATCGCCAGACGATAGGTACACATACGTTACAAATATGGAGAGTGACGATGTTTCAGTAGTTGATAATAGCGTAGGAAAAGAAGTTGCTCGCATTAAAGTTGGCAAAAAACCGAACGGAATAAGTTACTGGACTAAACAATAATCGGATAATTAAGGATTGGAGATAACTATGAAAAATAAGAGCATAATGACAATAGCACTGATTGCAATCATCGTAGCGGCAGGATTTGGCGGCTACACGTTGGGTAATCAAAATGACGCTAAGAATACCAATACATCTGTTACCACTGAACAACAGTCAACGGCTACTGATCATAACTCAATGTCTATGATGGATATGAACAAACAGCTAGAGGGTTTATCGGGCGATGACTATGACAAAGCGTTCATTGAGATGATGATCACTCATCACGAGGGAGCTGTTGATATGGCTGAGTTATCAGCCTCACGTGCAAAACACGATGAGATAAAACAACTAAGTCAAGCCATTATTACGGCTCAAGATAAGGAAATTGCGGATATGAAGCAATGGCAGCGAGACTGGGGCTATTCTACTGGCGAAATGAACGATATGATGCACGGTGGGCACTAAAATGAACGACAAAGAGCCACACGAGCAAGCTAAGAGCAGTAAACGTGCATTACGATTTAACAAAAAAGTCGCTACCTATGTATTAGGGGCTATAGCGGCAGTTGTACTACTGGCTGGCGGCTGGTACGGCTACGCATACGCATCTACTCCTGAACATCTCAGAAAACCGACCTATCAGCATTACCATTACCGCACACAAATACTGGTTAACGGTAAGGCGGTTGACTTTTCAAAGGATGAATTTCAAGTAGTAAGCGGTAATTCTGCCACGTGTAGTG
>CAZPVS010000026.1:0-6408 GCA_964590315.1 uncultured Candidatus Saccharibacteria bacterium | reverse complement strand
TTTGCCTAAATAGTAGCATACCGCTTATACTTATGCCAGATACGTCCTTTCTGTTTAGCACCCAAGATATGCATTAGGCGCATTGGGTGGCATAGCCGGGGGATTGTCTGTATGTCCAATCGGTAACACAGGGTACAACATGGAAAACTTCCTGCAGGAATTACAAAAAATATTTAAGGGTGATATACATACCGATTTGGCTACCCGTGAACAATATAGTCACGATGCCAGTATGTTTGAATTGTTACCACAAGTAGTGGTTGCACCAAAAGATTCGCACGATATCCAACAGCTTGTCGGGCTGGTCAAGAAACACAAGAAGACGGTACCAGATCTATCTTTGACTGCCCGGAGTGCAGGCACTGATATGGCGGGCGGCGCTATTAATGACTCGATCATTATTGATTTTCCACGGTACTTGACGGCAATCCATGAGGTTACTTCTGAGTCTGCTCACGCAATGCCAGGGGTTTATTATCGTGATTTTGAAAAGGCTACACTGGAACATAAGGCACTCATGCCCGCCTACCCGGCGTCCCGCGACATGGCAACCATTGGTGGCATGATTGGTAATAACTCCGGCGGGGAAAAATCATTAGAATTTGGCAAGACAGCTGATTATATAAAAGAGCTGAAAGTCGTGTTTGCCGATGGTAATGAATATGTCGTCAAGCCGCTCACGAAGACGGAGCTTGACGTCAAGATTGCGCAGAATGATTTTGAGGCTGATATTTATAAGCGAGTCTATGAACTATGCGAATCACATTATGAGGAGATTAAGGCTGCCAAGCCGGTCGTGAGTAAAAACTCAATGGGCTATGCGTTGTGGGATGTATGGGACAGAGAAGCTGGCGTATTTGATCTGACTCGATTGATTGTTGGCTCAGAAGGCACGCTTGGCATGGTAACTGACATCACCTTCCGACTTGTCCCGCACCGTGAGCACTCCGGGCTCCTCGTCTTATTCCTCAAGAACATTAATGATTTGGGCGAGTTGATCCCTGCCGTATTGAAGCATAAGCCCGCAACCTTTGAATCGTTTGATGACGCAACTCTTTTGCTATCTATTCGCTTCATGCCGAGTTTCCTGAAGATGCTTGGATGGCGGCGGTTTATCAAATTACTCTTTAGTCTTATTCCTGACGGCATGCAGTTGGTGAGGGGTATCCCTAAATTGGTTTTGATGATTGAATTTAATGCCGATACCGAACAAGAAGTACGGGACAAGATAAAAGCCTTGCACCGTGATCTTGCCCGCTACAAAGCCCGCTATGAAATCAATGGATTTGAAGAGGCACCGACCGAGGGCAAGTCCGAAAAATTCTGGATCATGCGACGTAACAGTTTTCAGATTTTACGAAGCAAGGTGAAGGACAAGCACACAGCACCATTTATCGATGATTTTTGCGTGCCACCACAATATCTAGTCGATTTCTTACCCGAGTTGCAGAAGATTATTAAAAAGTATAAATTGTTCGCGACCATAGCGGGGCATATGGGCGATGGTAATTTCCATGTCATACCACTCATGAAATTTGAAGATCCTGCCGAGCGCGCCAAAATAGAGCCCGCACAAAAAGAGGTCAACGAGCTGGTGCTCAAATATCATGGTTCATTGAGCGGTGAACATAATGACGGCCTTGTTCGGGGACCGTGGCTCGAGCAACAATTTGGCAAAGTAGTTACCGATCATATGCGAACCGTCAAAGAGATATTTGACCCGCAGAATATATTCAATCCACACAAGAAGACTGACGCGAACTGGGAATATTCTATGTCCCATCTCCGTGAACATTTCTAGTCCCGTGTGGTGCCCGTAGAGAACCCTTAACCCCAGAGAAGACTACTGGCGGGCGTACCGTTGATTATATTCATCAAGGGCATAGTTGTACTGATTGCGGAGACTTTCACAGCGCGACGTCGTTGCTTCGACTTGTCGGGCAAGAAATAGATCCTGTGGGTCGTTGGTGCTCAGTTGATCAAGGGCTTGTTGCTGACACACAGCATGCGCATTTTTAATGACTTTTATGCTGTATTCGGCTTGAAGCTGTTCGTTGGTGATCGGCTGCGTGCGCTGCGCCCATATAGATACTCCGATGATCGTTACCAGAGCGAGAGTTACCGCTAATAGCAATATCTTAATCCACATGACAGTCGCTGCCCGCGAGTGTTGATAGACGACATGTGGTTCGACGAGCGTGCGTCGTGAATGCCGCAGAACGGCCTGAGGAAGTGCATAGCGACTGTGCTGAGATACGCCCGGTACATAATCTTCTGCCTGTACGCGATTGTCATGCGCATAGGCAGCGACATGTTCGCCGTACTGGTAGGGGTTGTATGCCGAAAGCGTTATTCCTTCGTGACGGAACCATCCCCCATCAATCATATGGTACATTCGTTCGTGCCAGTGGAGTGATGGGCGCAGGGCATTCAGTACCCACAAGCCAAGGCCGGTATGTATAGATGCAAATTCTATGAATGTGTCATTCGTTTCGTGATCATAGCGTTGGCCAACATAACGCAGGACGCCAAATACGGCACACGCTGCCGCCATGTACGGGTGCTGTTTATAGACGAGTGGAATGGCGATGCTGTGTTCGTCAACCCTGGCATGTCTTTGTGCCGGTACCTCATTAGAATAGCTCACGGTCAGTCGCCTCGGTTTGATGCCAAGCCAGCGGAACATATCTAACGTAAATTTCTGTAGTCCATCGTCATCAGACAACTGGTTGTATGTGTCAGTTGTTGGCATGGACAGTTTACCGCGGTTCTCGAACCGCTCACCCAGTAATTGCTGGAGCCTCGCCATGCGTTCGTCATCAGTTAACAGCGACGCAAATGTTTCCTCACCCTTCATTGTCTGTAGTATACCTTACTGGTTTAGTAGACGCCACGGGCAGGCGTGTGGTTATTGTTTTTTGCTTTTTTGCTGGGCGTGATGGTTTGCAATTGCTGCTCGCAATCGTTTTTCATCGCGCTTTCGGGTAAAGAGTAACCAGTCAAACCAGTAGTCAACTGGCCCGCGTTGCCGTACGTAAATGGTGTACATTCCCATTTTGTTGCCACCAAGTACATCTGCATGCAGACGATCGCCTATCATGACGGTGTGTTCGGGTGCAGTACCAATTTCACCGAGGACGTAGCGAAAGAAATCAGGGTTTGGCTTGCGAATTATTCGGAGCCCGCGACGAAACGGCTGAAATACCCGGGCGCCAATCGGATTACTAAAGCGGTGTAATTTGCGATGATTATTACTAACTAAGTTAAGACTTATGAAATGCTTCGAGGTGTTGACTTCTTTGAGGAGGGTCACGACATCTTCATCGAGTTTGCGGGAGTAGGGGCGGCGCAGGGTTTGATCCAGATCAAACAACAAATGTTTGATGCCCATTTTACGCAGCTGAGCAAAGTCAATATCATCTACACTGCTCGCGGTGAAATCGGGTAGATAAGAGTGTTCGGCTTTTTTGGGATGCGCAAGGCTATAAGCGAGGGCTTTCACTTTCCTATGGTATCACTTCGTTGCTAGGATTGCTTTATCTTTACGATGGCCCAGAGCATATGAGCCGTGACGAGGAATAGACCAGCATACAGGAGCAGCTCACCATAAAGTTCAGACATATACCCTTCGTTAAAATTCTGGAAGAAGTAGTTCAGAATAGTCCCCCCATACACTGCCACACACAAAAGGGCAGTTGCAATGAGTGCACTTCGACTCCGCATAATGGCTGCCACGAGAATCGGTATGATGAATAAGATTACTGCGTTACTTGCATAGCCGCGGGTCAGGTTGACATTAAATGCCGCAAAGGCAATGTCCGCTACAATCAGCACCCAGAGCAATCCTTTGATAGCCTGTGCTTGTGGAACTTTGTTTTTTGCAACATACCACACCACAGCAGTGACGATAAGCAGGGCGGATGTAGCGAGCCATCGTTCGTGAATGACTTCAGGTACGGCTACTTTTGCCGCATGATAGATGATTGTCTGTATGGCAAACAGGGCCAAAACAACGAAGTGCAACCGTGCAACGCTTACGGTTGCTTCCTTGAACGGGATTGCATTGTTACTGGTTGCGGCCATAGTCAGTGTGATTTCTGCTGTTATGGAGCGCTTCAATTGCAAATACTTTTGTGCGAGCACGCATCGTGATCAATGAAACCGCAGTAATGTATACCAAACCGGACACGCAACTATGGAGAATGTAGGCGGGTTCGGTGATTACCAGTGCGGTGCCGCTTGCCAGTGTAGCCGCAATAAATCCATAGGATGCATGCAGTTTTTTAGGGGTTGGAACAATGAGTAAGTAGCTTGCAAAGGCGACGCTCATGAGTGCGATAAAAATGTGTAGTAATAACATAACCGCTATTATAGCGTGAATTGTTACGGGGTGTAAGCATTTAATGCAAGCGCTACACTAAACGTCGGAAGAATAATCAGTGAGATGAGAAACACTTTCCGTGCCCATGCATCGTGATGTTCGCCGTGCCACCCACGTACAATAATGATTAGCCACCACAATGCCAGCGGCACCATAATTGCCAAAAACAATAACCCCGCGTAGCCATAGGCCGCAAGACCAATAACACTTACCATGAACGCAACGGTGTACAGTGTCATTTGAAGCTTGGTAGCCGCCATGCCGCGTACTGCAGGCAATACCGGTATCTTCACTGCGCGGTAGTCCTGGATTCGAAAAATAGCAATCGCATAGAAGTGTGTCATCTGCCAACTCACCAAAATTAGAAACAAGAGCAGGGCGGATGTATCGATACGTCCGGTTGCCGCGGTGTAGCCTGCCACGGGCGGCAATGCACCGGGGAACGTGCCAATAAGTGTGGCGTGTACCGTCCGTCGTTTTGCGAATGTATAGACAAACGCGTAGCTGACAAACGCGATAACGCCGAGTAATGCGGTCAGACTGTTCACGAAGAATGCGAGGACGGCGAGTCCACTGATGCCAAGTACGCCGCCATAGACTAATGCCGCGCGGGGGCTGATTGTACCACTAACGAGGGCACGGCGCTTCGTGCGCTTCATAACTGCGTCGATATCCCGATCAAAGTAGTTATTGATGACGCAGCCACTGGCCATAACCAGCGCTATACCAAGCATGGTGAGGATGAATAATTTGATCTCTACACGCAGTATAGTTCCGTATAAAAATCCACCAGCCGCCGTGAAGAGGTTGCCGTATATAATGCCCGGTTTCGTGAGACGGTAGTAGGCTTTAATGGGTGCGTTCAATCGCTTCTTCATCCTTAATGTATGTGTCAACCTCATGACCAGGCATCATGTTGTAATGGAGATTGTTCATTATCCAAATAGACCCAAACACAATGATCACTACTACCATGACCATATATTTGAATGCAGTACCATGCCATCGAGGTTTTGGTTCCTGGCCAAGATGCAAAAAGAACTGAATCTGAACAAGCACTTGCGCGATAGCAAACAGTGCGAGCAGTACTAGGAGTGAGCTGCCACTGACAGCTCCCTCAATCACCAACCAGAATGGTATAAGCGTCAAGATTATCGATAATAAAAACCCACTGGTATATGATGTTACGCTTCCGGGGTGCTGCTTGCTCATGATACGGCTCCTAGTAAGTACACGACAGTAAAGATAAATATCCAGACGATATCGAGGAAGTGCCAGAACATGCCGAGCAGCGTCAGTCGCTTGAGGCCACTGTCAGTGACTCCCTTGCGCCATACTTGACGTGCGACCACAATCATCCACGTTAACCCCGCAGTTATGTGTAGTCCGTGTGTGCCAACAAGGGTAAAGAAGGCGCTTAAGAAGGCGCTTGCTTGCCAACTATGGCCCTCGTGGTAGAGTTCGGTAAACTCGTATAGTTCCATCCCGACAAATCCCACACCGAGTAAGAATGTGACCAGAAGCCAGCGCAGTACCGCACGGTTCTGACGCTGATGCGCTGCGAGGAGGGCAAGCCCTATAGTGAAACTACTGGTGAGTAGCAACAGTGTTTCGGTCAGAACAAATGGCAGGCTGAAAAGTTCAGCGGCACCAGGTCCGCCCGCCGTATTATTGCGAAGGACGGCATACGTGGCGAATAGTGTTGCAAACAGTACACAGTCCGTCATGATGTATATCCAGAAGCCGAGACTGGTCTTGGCGAGGTCAGCCGGTGGATGGGTCGTGGTTGATGTCATGCTGCATGCCTCCGTTTCTGTAAGTCCATCTCTATGTCTGCCACTTCTTTTGCGGTAATTGTGTATTCGGTATCGTCATCGGATGCCCTGGCGATGATAAGACCCGCAAGTGCAATAAGACCCGCAAGTGCCAGCCACCAGATATGCCAAATGAGCGCAAAGCCAGCCACAAACGCTGCACCAGCTATAAAGATACCAAAAGGCGTGTTCTTTGGGAGATGGATATCTTCA
>CAZPVS010000025.1:0-9659 GCA_964590315.1 uncultured Candidatus Saccharibacteria bacterium | reverse complement strand
GCTTCGTTTATTTCGTCAACAGAGCATGGCGAGTTTCCTGATCAAGTTTACGACAAAGCAAAAGCCAATGTTATTACCGATTGGCCACAAACCCTGACCGGCGCGAAAGATCTGAAGCGTGCACTGGACGCCGGGCAACTGAACGAGCAGGATCTGATTTACCTCAAAGATCTATTCACTGGCAAGAGTATCGATACAGGTAAGCAATATACTGTCTACCGATCGACCGGTACGCCGATCCAGAATCTTGCTGTATTAAAGGAGCTTGTGTGAGCACCGTTTGGCAAGACATACACAAAAACTACAAAGAACAGGACTGGATAGATAAACCGTCAGTGTTCGCAGAGCAAGCCATGTCGTATTTTCCACAAGACGGAAGAGTACTCGAACTCGGCGCGGGACAAGCGCAAGACGGCTGTTATTTTGCAGAGAACGGTTTTTCGGTTGTCTCAACCGACCTTGAGAATAGTGCGTTAGAGCTGGCGCGACAAAAAGTGGCCGACAAGAATGTAAATGTAGAGCTACAAAAAGTTGATCTGCGCGAGGTGCTGCCGTTTGATACCGCGAGTTTTGATGTCGTCTATTCCCACCTTGCTCTCCATTACTTCGACAAAGAAACCACTAAGCGTTTGTTTGGTGAAATACAGCGAGTATTGAAACCTGGCGGCGTTTTGGCCTTTCTGGTCAATTCCGTAAATGATCCTGAGTACAAGCAAGGCGAAGAAATTGAACCGGATTACTTCCAAATAGACAAAACAGCCAAGCGTTACTTTAGCGAAGCATCTACACGAGAGTTTGTGCAGTGGTTCGACATTAACTTACTGGACGAGCTTGGTGAAACGTACAAAGATGCCGCCAAAGGCGTGCATAATCTCGTACGCTTCATTGGAAGGAAGCCTAGGGAACCACGACCATACAAGCTTGCTATACCGTATGTCGGTGCAATTATTGAGCGTGATAACAATGGCGCAAAAGAAGTATTGCTATCTACCAGGTGGCATGCGGGTAGCTACGACAGTTTATACTCTGGCACGTTGGAGTTTCCAGCCGGTACTTTGGATAAACCCTATGAGAGTGTTTTTGATGCCATAGCGCGCGAGATAAAAGAAGAGGTCGGCTTGACGCTTAAGAGCATTAAAGGTGAAGACAGGACTAACATATATAGCCCTAACGGAAGTGATGAAATAATTGCCTTTAGGCCGTTCTGTTGCACGCAGCAGCTCAAAGATGGCAAACCTTGGGTTGGGTTCATATTTATCGCAGAAGTTGAGAACGGCGAGCCTACAAGCCAGCTCAGTGAGAACAAGGACACCAAGTGGGTTGTCGCCGATGAGGTTAAGCGACTAGTCGAGAGCTCCCCGGAACAGCTCTTCGGGCTTGAATTACCTGCTTGGGAATATTATTTCAAGGAGCGACTATAGTATGATTACCTTCATTTTTGGCGATAGCATCACCGAAGGCCTATGGGACAGCCAGGGTGGCTGGGCAGATAGGACCAAAGCCTTTGTGCAGTCTAAAGAAGTCGCATCGGGCATTAAGAATTACCACGAGGTCTATAATCTTGGCATCGATGGCAACACAACCCAGCAGCTCATTGCCCGCTTTGAAGCAGAAACGACCGCTCGGCTATGGCCAGACGAAGAGATTGCATTCATTTTTGCCATCGGCACCAACGATACGCTCCATAGGAATAACAGTGACTTTCAGTCGACACCAGAGCAATACCAAACTGAGCTAACGCAGCTGGCTGAACTTGCCCGAAAGTTTTCCTCTAATATTACCTTCGTAGATTTGCTACCGGTTGAGGAAAGCCTCACCAACCCTATTCAGTCTTCATCGAGCGGTAAGTGCTATACAAATGATCGAATCAGTTTGTTTAACGAAACACTACATACATTCTGTGAGGCACAGTGGCTACCATGCATTAAAGTAAGCGAGTTGTATGCGCAGCAAAACTACACGACGCTACTGGCCGATGGCCTACATCCGAATGACCAAGGACATGAGCTTATTTTTAATGCGGTGAAGCCCAAGGTAGAGGAGCTTATCCATGGCTAGTTATAAAGGCACCATCGTCGAAGAGAGCCTGTTAGATAACAGGCTGCTTAACTCCTTCAGGGTCAATAAGGTACGTATCTCTAACGCCGAACAACCTGAAGATCGCTGGCATCTGTATGAAGTCGAAGCTACGCCAGAGCAAATCGATGAACTAGCCACCCGGCTCAAGCCAACTGGCTGGTACACACACTTCTGGCAAGGTGATAATGTAATGGTTGTTTTCCCAAATAAGAAGTTTGAGATTCAATACTCGGATCAGGATACCTGGAGGGATGCTATTACTTACGGTGAAAGTATTGGTATTCCGACAGAGCAACTAGACTTTAGGATTGAGGAAGTTTAGTGAATTATCTCTTCATCTGTAATGGTAATGTTGCTCGTAGCCAAGAAGCCGAGGTGTTCTTTGAAGCACACGAGACCAATGACGCTGATACTGCTCAAAGTGCGGGCGTTAACGTCAAGCTTGGTAAACCCATAGATCCGCTCGTAGTTGAAGTAATGCGCGAGGTGGGCTTTGACTTGTCGCATAATGAACGAAAGTTCGTCAACGAAGATATGGTACGTAGTGCTGATAAGATCCTCTCATTTAAGCCGATTGAGGAGCTACCTGAATATTTACAGGCTCGTAAAGACGATATTGAGCTCTGGGAAGTCGTAGATCCCCAGCATCAGGATATTGAGTTTCACCGTCAAGTACGGGACGACATCGCAGCTCGAGTGCTCAAGCTAGTCAGAAAATAAAGAAGACTCCTGTTTCCTCGCAATACGCTTCGAAACACGAATCTTCTGCTCGTATTGTAGCAAACGGTTATGCAGGCTCGGCGAATGCCTGAAGTGTGACGAGCTCCTTCGTCATTTGATCTGGCACGTTACGGAGATCAATCTCAATCCATGAGTTGAGCGCGTCTTGTTCCTGTAAGTCTAATTTCTCACCGCTGAAACAGTCGTCATCAAACCAGAGGAACGGCTTACTGAAGTCGATTGCTTCAGTTTTCTTCATACTCCACGTAACCGGCTTAAACTTCTCAAGCCATGGGCGGATGTTTTCATCGGTTGCACGCTGAAGATACTCGATGGCATGGTCTGTCGTGCCGTCCATGCAGTGAGTTGTGAGCCAGTACACGTCGAAATGCTCGACGGCGTATTTGATGAACTCTACCGCACCAATTGAGAGGTTCTCCTCATTGGCAAGAAGTACGCCATCGATGTCCAAGTAAACATTCATGAGCTTATCGTAGGTAGAATGACGGTTATAATCTCGTCAGTTTCTTCTTGAGTTAGGGGTTTCTTCTCTTTGTCACTCATATCTTGAAGTCCTCAATGGAGTCTTCAATGTACTCGATCAAGACTGGATTATTGTCGAGTGTGTATGCAATCTGCGGCGCGGTGAATCCACGCTGTTTGAGTTTCGCTAGAGAGATAACTCCGCCTTCAGCCTCGCCCACTAGCCTCAAGCGAAAAATGCGCGGATAACTTTCGAGGTTTTTTGGATATACTCCACCGGCCCAGTATTTACGATCATCTATCTTTGTGGCCATAGTGATATCGTCCGCTATCACTTCAAGCTTGTACACGATTCCACCTCGTCCACGTGGAGGAATGACTTCATATACGTACACCACATCGCCAAGCTCGAACTTGTTGTTTGTTACCCAGTCCATCTGACCGTTGGCTTCAAGCGAGCCTTTGGCGTTATAGGTTGCTGGATTTGATGCGATTACCCATGTACTCATATTTTTACCTCGCTAAGTGTAGTGCGCCACGGTTTATATATTTATTGCACTCAGACACGATATATGATGTAAGGAGCGGATCGGAAGCTTCGGTACAGTAGTATGAGAATAATTCTGTTGGTTGGAGTGTCTGCTTCTCGGCATATGACTTTACTCGCTCTTGCATGACCGGATCTTTACCATAGATAGCGATGAGGTCACTGGTAAGCTTTGTCTTCGTAGTATCATCGAGTGTTTTAAACCAGATATGATGCAGGTATTCATGAGCAACCACGACATCAAGTTCATTGCCGGTTGTACCTTGTTTTACAGTGAGCACGCCATATGACCAGTTACCGGCCGTATCGATAAACGCTTGGTATTCACCAGCTTGGTCATTGAGGATCTTATCGTCATAGCCTGGTACAAACTTCGTCTCGACCCACTCTGTGTCAGTCGCGCCAACTTTGGCGAGCGAAGCGCTGATGGTCGTATCGGTTTTAATGTCCGGCTTAAAGAGCGTGTCAGTTTGTTGCACGTTAATTCCGGCATTAGCAGTGGATATTTGCGGGTCAGGAATGACAACCGTAATAGCCGTGCCGACGATGATGCCAATCCACATATAGGTGCGGAGAACGTTGGCGCTGATCTTGTTAAGTGGATTCTTCTTGCGCGACTTGAGCCAGATAAAGAAAGCACAGACGATGACAAGGACACCTACGTATAGTGACCACAATCCTCTTATATGCCAGCCTAGCGGACTGTTCATATTCCCGCCATCTACAATGGCGTTTCCGGCAGTGACTGCAATGATAAATGCAATAAAACCAATGATGAATGGCCAGCCAATAATCCAGAGGAATGCCGAAAGTACTTTTCGCTTTCGAGAATAGGTTTTAGGTTTTGGCTCTACAGTTTCGGTCTTTTCTTTTACTTCGGTAGTCATGAGCTGATTATAGCGGAAAATGATTATTTACCATCACTCCCTTCCAGAGATCGAGATGCATATTAGAGCTACTGCTCAGAGCGTACAAAAGTCGCGTTATTACGTCGAACTAACTTTGACTTCAAAACAATACCAATAAATATCAAAGCAACTATAGTATTTGCAATCGCCCAAAATACTAAGATGTACGAGAATCTCCCAAGAATCAGCCCGACAACAAGCGAGCCTAGCGACAACACTCCGAGTGCAATATGGAAGCTAAATAGCCTGAATGATACCACATCGTCGACATCTTGGCCTTTTGGCGTAACATGGAAAGATATTTTCTTGTTGCGTACCGCACCGATGAAAGCGAGGAAAAATATCGGTTGCACAGCTAGGTTTACAATCTTGCCGGCCAGCATTAGACCATGTTCTTTTTTATGCAGGATATTAAAACGGTGGTACCAAAGCGGCACAAGATACAGCCATGCGAGAAGTGGCAGATAGATAAGTAGCGTATTTTGGAGCGAGTAGTTCGCCGAGGCGATGCCGAGCAGGAAGTAGAGCGAGAGCAGAACACTCCCTACAATGAGGTTAAACCCGGAGAAATAGTGTTGCAGCGACACAAACAGACGAAGGCTTCGATGTATGTTCATTTTAGGAAGCAGCTTCCACGAGTGACGGAATAGTACATCAAAGCAGCCGTGTGCCCAGCGCATTTGCTGTGCAAAGTAGGCATCCCAGCTCGTTGGGCCTTCGCCGACGGCGAGAACTTTTGGACAGTAAACACTCTGCCAGCCAGCAGCAAATAATCGCATACCAGTCAGTAGATCTTCGGTCAGGTGTGCGGCGTAGTAATCGATGCTCTTGAGCGCTGATACGCGTACGATATGGTTTGCCCCGATCATCATTGGCGAGTTATAGCCAGACTGACCTCGCATCATTGGGCCGTAAAAACTATAGGTCTGTTCGGCAGCACCTCGAGCGACAAGGCCATCGTCGTAATTGCCATAATATTGCGGTGTACCGACGAATGCGACCTTAGGGTTTCGGAATTGACCAAGTGTTTCGGTGAGGAAGTTCTTCTTTACGATAAAGTCCGTGTCAGCCTGTGCAACAATGTCGTAGGCGTGTCCATGGGCGTCGTACCATGCGTTGTGGTTACCGCCTTTGGTTTTTTGGGCAAACTTGCCGCCATCGGTGTTGTACTTCTTTTTATTCTTGCGCGTAAAGTACTTCACACCGAGGTCTTTACAGATCTGTTTTGCTTTTGCGTCGTTGCCTTCGTCGAGTAGCCAGGTGTCGTGTTCGTAGTGGGCTTCGGTCATCGCCTGGAGGCTGCGGCGCAGCATCGAGTGCGGCTCACTACCAGGTACGAAGGTCGTGATAAACGCGACTTTTAGACCTTTTTGTGGAGCTTTATGTCGGTAGGGTTTTATCTTGCGCAGCAACTGGAAACTATACAGGCCAGATACAATCTCGTGCCAGATGATGTAGGTAGTCAGGATGAATAGCAGAACGTTCACAAACCACAGTGGCCCTTGGAATGTCTGCGGGAAGTTACTTGGGTTAAACCAGGTGATCGCAAAAGCCGCAACAAGTACCAAGCCAATCATTGATAGCAGACGATAGGTTCGTTTGTCATAGCGCGTGAGATTTTTAGCCATGATTAGTTAACCCCCACTTGCTGCGCATATGCCGCCCAGAAGCCAGCTTCCCCGTCAATAAGTCTTGCATCGAGCTTCAGTAGTTCATCAACTCTATCGATGGTAAATTCATAGTGATTACCCGCAAAGATAAGATCCTGGTAGCCCATCTCGTGCATCAGCTTATCCTGTAGTTTACCGGCCTGCGCAGCATCAAGGCTGCGAATTTCGCGGATCTTTTTCACCGCTAGTGATGCAATTTCAGACTGGCTCTGATCCTGAGCAACATCAAATACCAGCTTGGTCAGCTCCGGTTTTACGGTGGCCTTCTTGACGGGTTCTTTAGCGACAACTTTTGGCTTCTCGGCAGGTGCTTCTTCGACGAAGGCGATACCTTTGCCGTCAACGCGCTTTACGTCATAGTGCGCACCATATGCATAACTCGAGAGTGTCGTCGTCGCTATGATAATCGCCAGCATGACATAGCCGTATGCGTGAACGCTTTTGTGAGCGCGCTTCAGCTTGATGTCCGCGGCCAGCATGTGGTGCAGATAGATGATGTGGCCAACAAATGAAGCAAAGAACACGAGAGCAATAAATGTCGACGGGTTGAACCCAAGATGGTAATTCATGACTAATGTCGCCAGCGTCGCAAGGTATACCACGATGAATACGCCCGACGACAACAGCTTCATAGTGAAGAATTGCGGATGGCGCTTTTTCGCCGCTGATTTTGCACCGGTCGCTTCCCAGCCAAGCGGACGACGAATAATAAGTAGCCATAGTGCCTGGACAAATGTATAGGCGTTAGAGATGACGACCACCGACGATGCGATAGGCTCAATCTTCTGGCGAAGCAAGAATGGGGTTAGTATGTAGGTTACGAACAGCATTGGCAAGAATAGTAGCGTATAGCGCCAGTCGTAACTGCTTGGCGAAAGTAACAGTATGAGTAGCTGCACAGGAGCGAACAGCAAGCCCATGGTGTAGAAATAGTAGGTTGAGTTCGAGAAGTAGGTAATCTTCTGCGGTACAGAAAGCATCTTTGAAAACAACGTTTTGCGCGAGAAGATAAGCTGCATACTGCCGGTCGCCCAGCGGTTCTGCTGCTTGTAAAACGACAAGTGGTCGTCGGGGCATATGCCTGTTGCGAGTTGAATCGGGACGTATTTAATCTGATAGCGCTCGCCTTTTTTGTTAAGCGAGTTAATCATTTTCAATCCTGTATGAACATCTTCAGAATGACCCCACTCAGCTCGGCCAACACCCTCAAAACCACCCACTTGTTTGAGGGCGGCAATATTATATAGCGCGTTGGTTCCAACGCATATCGCCCCCCCCATGCGATTGCGGGCTACTTGGGTGATACGGTAGAAATCGCGCTGGATCATGCCTGCGCCAAATTCAATCTTCGAGCGGTTATATATTTCGTCTGTTAATTCAAAGTGCTGCGGCGACTGGACAATACCCACCTCGTCAGTTGCGTAAGGGGTGAGTTCCTTCAAGATTTCCTTGCGAGGAACAAAGTCCGCATCGAGGACAAGGATGTGCGAATAACCTTTGATCTTGGCCATTGCCGAGTTCATATTGCCGGCTTTTTTGTGGTGGCCGGTATCTTTACGGCGCACGTACCGCGCACCGAGTTCAGCGGCCATACCTTTATAAATGCCTTGTTTTGAGTCGTCAAGGACAAAGACGTCGAAATTCGGGTAATCAATCTTGACCGCAGCGCGTACTGTTTGCGACACGATTGATACATCTTCGCCAGCGGCCGGGATGAACACGGCTACTTTTGGGAGTTTTTTGGATTTTTGAAATGTAGCCACAAGTTTGCGGTGCTTTTTAGTATCGAAGCCTGGGTAAAGCGCCATTAACCAGTAATTCACAAGGTGGTATAGAGCAATAACGACAAAGAATGGCACGCAAACTGCCATGATGAGCATTGACTGGCTAGCGAAGAAATAGAAACCAACTATCAGGGCAGCCAATGAGACTAGTCCCGCTACCCCAACGACTTGAACACGCTTCGCATCGCTTTTGGATAATGCGTAGTGGTATTTTGCCTGGCGCTTGTCGTGGATTCGTATTCTCATTGAATATTTGCCTCAATAAAAAAACGGCGGGTTACCCCGACGCTTCTCTTATTGGTGCAATTGTATCAAAAATATTACAGATGTCAATAAGTTGGCATTAAGAAATATCGACATTGACCACAGTTCGCGCAGCTTACGTCATAGTTTGAATTATGGAAGATAGCAGATGAACGATGAGCGTGGAGTAATAATGCGAGCGAGGCGCTCAAGCATTTTTGGACTACGGGAAGGCCGAGGTTTTCAGAAACGTGCGTTATGACCACGGCTCGTCAGACTTCGACCTTCCCACTCTGCGGGCTACTGCACGCGAAGCTCAGTGCTTCGTGCAGTAACCCAGGCGGCACGCGGTGCACCACCACACCTTGAGGTTCGTCCACATAGGATTCACCTCCTTTCGAACAATCGTTCATCTGCGCTAGGCTCGGGCAACATCAGCCTAGTGTGGGTACAATACAATAAATGTCTAGATTTTCGTAAGTTTGTGTTAAGGGAAATAAGGTTCCTCACTTCACGTACTGCCTCATTATACGGGTCGAGCAAACACGTAAAGGTAGTATTCAGCCCATGAAGATGAATGGTTTTCTTTTTTAAGTATCTTCAAGGGGAATCTCCAGCCTTGACGCATTTGCCATGCGACCCCGTCAGCAGACTCCGTTACGTAAAGTAAAGGAGGTACATATGTACGACGTAGCAACAATACGAACAGACGTGGTAAACGGCTGGTCAAACCGAGAGACTTGGCTTGCCAATCTCTGGCTCACAAACGATGAGTACAGTTACTCGGTACTCATGCAAGCAACCGAGCGTAAGGGCGAGCCTTACGAGAAAGCCTACTGGCTAGAACACCGGTTGCGAGATCAACTGGACTGCGAACTAGAAGTCGCAAGCCTGTGGCAAGACTTGCTTCGAACCGCCTTCGACCGCATCAACTGGGTCGAGGTCATCGAAAGCAACACGGAGGAGGTGCGATGAGCGCCTCCTCTTTGACTATCGAGCAATGCCGCCAGTTTTGGGCGAAAGTTGCTAAAGAGAACGGTTGGTACAAAGAACCGTTCTTTGTCCAAGTCTGGGTAGATGATGACGGTAACATTACCGATAGCGTCTCTCACCGTGGGCTTAACCAAGACTATGTACTTAACGAGGAGGATGAAGTCCTATGAATATAACAGAACACATCACGCGAGAGCGGTATGAGTATCGTGGCGGTGGTTGCGAGCTAGAC
>CAZPVS010000024.1:0-9908 GCA_964590315.1 uncultured Candidatus Saccharibacteria bacterium | reverse complement strand
GGCAAGTACCGGAAACGTCCAAGGAGAGTGTTCGGAAAGGTGGTAGCTTGACAATGCGAGAAACTTTTCATAGGGTTCTAATATATTTTCGGCTGGGTGTATTTCATAAACACGAATGAGAGCCTTTTCAACTGCAATAACTGATTCATGTCGTGACAGACGATTAGTAAAAAACTTCTTGTTCAGCAGATACTGCATAAGGTTGTCTGACGACTCGAATTTTCTATAAAGCTTTTCGTGAAGGATCAGTGAAGCAAGATACAAACCATAGTCAGATATTATATAGTCTTTTATCTGAGTGAGACGAATTTTGTACGTCTCATCGTGTTGAATCTGGTTAAGAATAATCTCGAGATTTGCTTCATTTGCAAGAATAGCACTTTCAAACTCCCTGAGTGCAACGCCATACATATTTGATCTATAGGCGTCTTTACCTTTTTCACGGTGCAACTTTGCTAATACAATCTTTGACCTTGAATCTGATACTTTAACTAAATCAGCATACTCGTTTTCAAGCAATACGACTTTTGAAGCCACTGCAATCGTTGGAGTAATCTGCTGCTGCTCTGCAAGCGCTAAAATCTTGGCGAGCTTGGGCTTGCCGAGTTGTAATTTATGCCCAAGACCCTGAACGATAGATACAACGTCCACTGTTGACACACCACTACTCCTCTCTGCGTTACAAAGAACAACAAAAAACAAGTGCCAACGCTCCTCGTCAGTCATCTTCTCGAGGTCGGTTAGAGAATATGATTCAATCGATGATTGAACTACGGCTTCAGTGACTGAATATTTGATATCGAAATTTTTTAGGCACGTTTCCAGAACTTTGCTTGCTGCAGCTTCATATAGAGCATCGCTCCAGTACTGGCCCGCGATAAGTTTTTTTAGTTCTTCAGCTATGCGCTCAGTTGACAGAATGAATATATTATTTAAGTTGCTCTTAATTGCATCTTTAGTCTCAGATGTAATATTAAAGCCAAGGGCAGAGACAAAGCGATATGCTCGCAACATCCTCAATGGATCATCTTTAAATTTCTTATCTGCATTGCCGACAGCACGTATAAGCTTATCCTGAATATCAACTAGGCCATTATATGGGTCAACGAATTCGTAGCGCGATAACGCCATTGCATTGATTGTAAAATCTCGACGTGCCAAATCGCTATCAATATCAGTGCCTGTTATAACAGTAGGCTGTCTGCTCCCAGTTTGGTAATGTTCGTTTCGATATGTTGTAATCTGAATGTCATAATCAGCTATACTTGTGCCAATAGTGCCGAACGGTTTACCGATCTCTCTAATGGATAGGCCGGCTTTTCGGAGGATCTTAGCTGTTTCTTCAACCGAAGTCGGGGTGGCAAAATCAAGGTCTCGTGTCTCTACTCCTAATATTTCATCACGTACTGCGCCGCCGACCAGATATATTTCTTCAAATAATTCGTCTATTAATTTGATTACCGATGCGCCATTACCTATATCAGTGAATGTTTTGGGAATAACAAATTGCTTATGTGCCGGCATGCCTCTTCCTCTCAATAAGACTCTACTTTGCAGTTCGGACGTAGTTATATTGAACTATGCTCTAACAATAGACGCATCGTGCTATGCATTCAACCTTTGGTACTTATTAGTAGTGTTGCCGAGCTACTCAATAAAGAAAAAATACTCGGTCCAAAAGGCGGTATGATATGAAATTTCAATACTTATAGACCCATATAAAAGTCAAAATCAGTCACGATTTATTCGATGTTCCCGTATAAGCAAAGCTTTAATGACAAGATTGAGCAAATCTGTAAGGGGGTATTGAGTTTTGTTAGTTCTTATGGTATAATAGATCGGTTATTCACGCACGTGATAACGACATGAGCCTGTACTGTACTCACCGTGCAGTTCGCGCTAGTACATTCATGGTTCTACCCCTCACCCACAGAGAAGGAAATGCACATGAGTCGTTTCATTCGCCTCTTTGCGAGCATCGTGTTCGCAGGAGTGTTGATCGGCCTGCTCAGCACGCCGGCCCACGCCGACCCGACCAGCCACATGGCCCACCCGGATGGTGTGGACTTCGCCGACGTGCCGGACAGCAAGGACTTCACCGTCTACCAGGGCGAGTACCGACTCGTTTCCCCTTTGGCAAACGACGTGGTCCCCGAAGGTGTCGACGTGCAGGTCTGCCGATTTCAGGAGCCCGACCCAACCTACGGGATCGTTCAGAGAGTGGACAACTACACCCTTGCGGTATACGTCAACCCTGACGCAATGCCCGAAGGTGGAACGTTCACGTTCCGGTACTGGAACTGCGACGAGACCGACATGAGCGAGTCAACGGTGACCATCACAGTCAAGCAGACACTCCCTGTCAAGGTCCGCAAGCTCCGTCGTGACGGACAGGTCGTCCCTGGCAAGCTGGTTGCAGTGAACCCGAACGATGTCCGGGCACATGTTGTCTACGGATCCTACCGACGGCCTCAGCCTGACGGCATGATCCACGTGCCGGCTGGCAGCAAGAAGATCTTCAAGGTCGCCCGCAAGGAGATTGACTGGGAAGCGTATCTCGGCCCACGATGGGTGTACGCGTCCAACGGACACGTCAGCAACATCAAGCTGCCTGCTAGGACTACTGTGTCCTCACGATCAGCAACAATGCCCGTGAGTGAACGCGCACTCCAGCACTGGGGTTCGAGCAACAAACGGTAGAACCACCCCTCTCGCCCTCGCGGCGAAACCCCGGGAGGGAACAGATACGAACGTGCATAGCACGATTCACCTGTTCCCTCCCGGCATTACCATGAAATGCTATGCCGGCCTGTGCCGGTTTTTTTTATACCCGGGCCATACATTAAAAAGCGACCGATGAACGGCCGCCTGCAGGTGGGGGTACAAGAAGATGGAGTGTATGCTACGCCCGGCTGATGCTGGGTGTATCACGGAAAATAGTGGCGAATGAGCGCTGTGGGACAATATATGGGTCGGTGTTTGTAATGTTTTGGTTTTCGAGGCCCGGCAACTGCTGGAAGGCAGTCCCCAGTGTATTTTCTCTATTCCCTACCGTGTACATTATATGCTCCCGAATTAATTGCTAGTAATTACTACTGTAGCGGGTAGGGTGGACAATAACAGTTAAGTGAACCACAGCAGAACGGTTAATTATTTCACACCTTCTTTTTTGTAAACAGTGTTTACTTTAGACTAGTGAGTATGACCGTAAAAGAAATAGCCGCCAAGTTCCCGGGCACCGTACGGAAGTTCAGGGAAAAAACCCCTATCATTTATCAGGGTGAAATTCCTCGGTGCGGTTTTTATCTAAAAGAAGGCATTGTCAAAGTCTACAATCTGCATGATAACGGTAACGAGCAGATTCTCCGGTTTTACGGACCAGGCGAGTTCTTCCCTCTCCCCTGGCTGTACGGCAAGATGGCCACAGAGTTCTACTACTATGAAGCGGTCGAAAACTGTGAAGTTGTGAGCGTGACACGCCAGGACGTTGACACTATCATTAAGCACGACCCGGAGCTGACGAACTATATATTTGATGCTATGCTCAGTGACCAGACCGCGTTAAACCTGCGCATAATTTCTCTAGAGCAACCGCGTGCCAATGAAAAGCTGGAGTATACGTTGTACTATCTCCTGTTCCGATATGGTAAGAATATTGGCAACGAGATATACGTCATTAACATGAATTTGACACATATTACCCTCGCGAATCTGGTTGGCCTAACACGCGAAACAATTACCATGGAAATGAATAAACTCAAGCGCAAGGGCATTATCACGTACTCTAAGAAAATATATAAGATTGATCGTCGTAAGCTTGAACAAGTCATTGGCGAAGACAACTTCAGTGGCCTCATTAATTAATACACGACCAGCAATGCTGGCTGTAACGATACAATGAAAACTAACGCAGAGTTATCTTGTGAAAAGGCAGGTTTTCACACACTTACAGATGTGCAGGAGATGTGTGAAATGTTTATTTCCCGAGTAACGTAACCGAGGAAACTACTTTTCCTCAAGAAGATTGCCAATTAACTGCAGTAATTCTTTGGGTGAAGCCCAGGCCTTCAACATGTACTTATCTGCCCCCAGATCATATGCTTGATCGATTTCTTTTTGCATGTCGAAATTGCTAAAGATGATGACCTTAGGTGGGTCGTTCTGCTTATCGAGCTGATAGGCCTCGAGAAACCCGATACCGTCCAGTACAGGCATACGCAAGTCAAGCAAAATAATATCGACGGCATGCTTGGCCAATACGCCCAAAGCCTCTTTACCATCAAATGCGGTCAGGATATTGTAGCCGGCACTCTTTAAGACGACTTGGTAGGCCTCATTAAGCATTTCCTCATCTTCCACGATGAGTACGGTTGCCTTGGATTTGGTTTTTTTATCAGTCACTTTCATATACTATCCCTATCTCAGCACCACTTCGCTGTAAGCTATATTACACTTTAGCATTTTCATTCCTGTTTCCATACGGCAAGTTAACTCGAAATTCTGACCCTTTACCCACCTCAGAGTCAACTTCTATATGACCCCCGTGCAGCTCGATAATATTCTGCACGACATACAGGCCAATACCCGATCCCCCAACTGACACACTCAGCTCATTGTCAATGCGCTCAAATTGGTTAAACATACGGTGTTGCTGATCCAATGGAATACCCAGACCATTATCACGCACGATGATTTTTAATTCTCGTCCATAGATAAGCTGAACAGTTATCTTGCCCTTCTTGTGAGTGTATTTAATAGCATTTGTCAGTAAGTTCTCAACTGCCATGCGAATCATATGTTCATCGCCGAACACGGTACGCTGCCGTTTAGGGATTTTGACACTAATACGATGCTGCTTTTCACGTGCGTCAGATGTTAGCTCGTTCACCAGATCCGTTACGAGCTTTGCTGGAGAAAACTCTGATTTGGACAGCACAATCCGGCCAGACTCGAGCCGTGCCAAATACAAGACGTCATTAATGGTCTTTAGCTGTCGCTCATTACCAGCATAGGCTTTTTCAAGTAATCCACGCTGCTGAGGAGTTATATCTCCGGCAAACCCCTGCAATATGAGCCCAATATATTGCTTAACACCCGTTGCAGGTGTTCTCAGTTGATGAGAGGCCAGGGACAATAAATTGTCTTTCGCCTCATTAATCCCACGTTCTTGCTCAAGTAGGAGCTCGTTTGCCTTGCCACGAAGTACAAGAAGCACAGCAATTGCGATAAGGAGGGCCGTCGCACTTCCGAAGACAAGAATAGCCATGGGGCGCGAGGCCATGTAAGCAGGTAGTGTAGCATTCCTGTCATAGGCATACGTTATGTTTATAGAAGTGCCGTCAAAATCTAGCTTACTCGTCCGGGTTACGTGTTCATCGCTGGTTATCTCCTTGAACTCCTTTGTCTCAAATAATGATTCATCTGCGTCTGCCAACCACATACTGAACGAAACGTCATTCTGGTCCTGCTGCGTGGTAATGTGCTGCATAAATGCATCAACCCGAAAGACGATACTGAGATAGCCCTCAATTGCAATCTGTCGTTGTTCGATTGTCTCTATCGGTAGTCCGGATCGGTACTGTGGCATAATCATCATGAAGGCCTTGTTCTCTTCCCCTGCCTGCGTAAATGGCCACCCCACCGCACTAAGTACCGCTTCGCCACGTTCTTGGGCATCTATGAATGCTTCACGTTGAGATGCCTCCGCGTATAAATCTGCGCCGAGCATGGCAGTATTTGACGAGTGAGACGGGGCAACAAATAATAGTGGCGCATACGATTCACGATTACCGGCCGGGCTAATGGTAAACGCTGGTGTAATAGCATTTCGCGCATATTCTGTGAATGTCCCAACATCTTTCTGGGCTACCTGTCGAGTGTAGACTACATTTTGCGCGCCGGGATAACGTTCGATAACTGCCGATGTCGCAATAAATTTTGCCCACTGATCGGGGGTAAGATTAGGGCTACCCGCAAAAAGCCCTACACCTGCGCGCAGTGTCTCTTCAAATATGCTGAGACGATCCTTGATAGCATCCTCATTCTCCTTTATGTAGGTCTCGACACTGCGATCTATTTCTCTTTCAACACTATTTTGCGCCATAAGAAACGCAATCAGCACGACGGCCATCACCACCGCAAATACAATCGCGACAGGCGTAAACAGTGTTTTTTTTAGCCCCTGCATAATGCAAGTGTACATGACAACTTACATCAGCTGGTGAAATATCTAACACTGCAATACGGTCTTCCCTGCCGTATCCCGCAAGCACGTATTTAGCACAACAGGGGGCTGGTGATGATACTATGTACTTATGCATATTGTCGTCTTTGGTGCGAATGGAAAAGTCGGTTCATTGGTGGTTGCACAGCTACTTGCGGCCGGTCATGATGTCCGCGCATTTGTACACGGAACCTCGTCACTGCCGTCTCATCCTCAACTGACATTCGTGCAGGGTGATATATACAATGGTGTTGATGTTGATACTGCTGTATCAGGCATGGATGCGGTTATCAGCGCACTGGGGAGTTGGGGCACGCCCCGGAAAGACATTCTTCAGGTTGGCATGCAACATATCATCCCAGCCATGCACACGCACGCTGTCACTCGTATCATCTCACTGACGGGAGCGGAAGCACGCGCCACAGGTGACAAGCAAGGAATTATACATAATCTAATGCACGGATTTCTCAGCATCACAGCCAGTAAGATTCTGAAAGATGGTGAATCGCATATTGCCCAACTTGAGGCGAGCTCACTGAATTGGACCGTAATTCGTTCTCCAATAATGCGCGATACCGGTGACCCACGTGCCTATACTCTTGGACCAAAACGGCCCCTTCCATGGCAGACGATAGCTCGCACGGCAGTCGCAACGGCCATGACAGATGAGCTCGAAGCCTCTGCCTGGGTAAAACGGGCGCCGTTTATTAGCTAGTACGTCAGGGCGTACAAAATTCGTCATGATATTGCCCAGCAAATGATATAGTAGAGCCATAAGCTTTTTTACCGCGGAGGGTTGGTCGGTGGCTACCCATATAAAGAAAAAATACCGTTATCTGCTCGCACTATTAGGGTGCATTATTGCCATACAAATTGTGGCACTGATGGTTATTGCTTCGCGCAATGGTAGCTTTGATCTGCTCACGCCAGCTGGAACTATTGCCGAGCAGCAAAAGGATTTGATGGTGTTTGCTACGGTATTGAGCCTGGTGGTTATTATCCCAGTATTCTCGTTACTTATCTTTATCTTATGGCGATTCAGGGACGGCAATGTAAAGGCCCGCTATCGTCCTAATTGGGATGGTAGTAAGAAATTAGAGACTATCTGGTGGGGAATTCCGATTGTTATCATCCTCGTTCTCAGCGTTGTTACCTACAAGACCACGCACTCACTTGACCCGTATCGTCCACTTGAGAGCGACGTGAAACCCATCACCATTCAGGTTGTCGCGCTGGAATGGAAATGGCTATTTATTTATCCTGAGCAAAACATTGCGACGGTGAACTACGTCCAGTTTCCTGAGGATACACCCATTAACTTTGAGATAACGTCTGATGCCCCGATGAACTCGTTCTGGATACCTAAACTTGGCGGCCAAGTCTATGCGATGTCAGGTATGACCACAAAGCTGCACCTTATGGCGGACGATCCGGGCGAATTTGAGGGCTCATCCGCAAACTTGAGTGGTGAAGGTTTTGCTGGCATGCGATTTAAAGCAGTCTCGACCACCAAAGAAGACTTTACGACATGGGTGAAAAGCACGTGGGAAACTCCCGAAAAACTTACTATCTCCGAGTATCAGCAGTTAGCCAAACCAAGCAAGAACGTCCCTGCCGGTTCATATAGTGGCCGAGACGAAACACTATTTGACTGGGTCATTAACAAATATCATGACCCCGGCACGCCATCAGACACGACTGACATGATGCATGACGAGACTAACAACACAGGGGGACATTGATATGCTCGGAAGATTTACGTTGGATGCACTGCCGAATGACCCGTTCACCATTGGCGCCCTCATTATTACTACCGTCATGGGCATGATTGGGGCTGTGGCACTTCTGAAATGGAAGGGCTTACGCTGGATTATTGCCACGGTACGATATCTGTGGTCAAACTGGCTGACATCACTCGATCCCAAAAAGATAGGTGTCATGTACATAGTGGTTTCACTCGCAATGCTCCTTAGAGGAGCGGCTGATGCGGGCATGATGCGAGCACAACAAGCACTGTCTACCGGTGAATCGACTGGCATTCTCAATACCGAAACCTTCCAACAGGTATTTACCGTCCATGGCTCTATCATGATATTTTTTGTTGCCATGGGATTGATGTTTGGTATTATCAACCTCGTCTTGCCCCTGCAGCTGGGGGCACGGGACGTGGCATTCCCATTCTTAAACTCTGTGAGCTTCTATTTGTTCGTGGCGGGGGCAATGCTCATGAACGTCTCGCTGGTGCTTGGCGAATTTGCCGCCACCGGATGGTTAGCGTATCCACCACTATCAGGGCTCGAATACAGTCCCGGTGTGGGAGTCGATTACTGGATATGGAGCCTGCAAATAGCTGGTATGGGTAGTCTGTTTTCTGGGATAAACTTTATTGTCACTATTCTGAAGATGCGGGCACCGGGCATGACGCTCATGAAGATGCCGATTTTTGCATGGAGCGTCCTGGGTGCAATGGTACTAGTCGTATTCGCTTTCCCTATATTAACGGCAACACTCGCGATGCTCGGGCTGGATCGCTTGCTCGGCATGCATTTCTTTACGACCGATTTAGGTGGTAACGCCATGATGTACGTCAACTTAATCTGGGCGTGGGGTCACCCAGAAGTCTACATTTTAGTCCTACCGGCATTTGGTATATTCTCTGAGGTTGTTGCGACATTCTCTCGCAAACGACTCTTTGGCTATACCTCTATGGTATGGGCCCTCGGGGCGATTACCTTCTTGTCATATGTTGTCTGGCTGCACCATTTCTTTACGATGGGAGCGGGGGCAAATGTGAATGCCTTCTTTGGAATTATGACCATGATCATTGCCATCCCCACCGGTGTTAAGGTTTTTAATTGGCTGTTTACCATGTACGGTGGCCGCATACGATTTACGTCACCCATACTATGGTTCATTGGGTTTGTGGTTACCTTCACCATAGGTGGTGCTACGGGAGTAGTCCTGGCTGTTCCGCCCGCAGATTTCCAACTTCATAACAGCTTGTTCCTGGTGGCCCATTTCCATAACATGATTATTGGCGGCGTGGTCTTTGGGTACTTTGCTGGGCTCACTTATTGGTTCCCAAAGATATTTGGGTTTACCCTTCATGAAGGCCTGGGCAAAATCGCCTTCTGGCTATGGCTCATCGGATTCTGTACCGCATTTATCCCGCTCTACATCTTAGGTCTTATGGGCGCAACCCGGCGGCTTGACCACTACGATGCCTCGCTCGGATGGCAAAGTTTGTTCATCGTGGCTGGAGTTGGGGCGGCAATTATTATGGCCGGCGTAGCCGTGCAGCTATTACAACTCTTTGTGAGTATCCGCGATCGCAAAAAGCGCCAGGATCTCACGGGTGACCCATGGGATGGACGCACACTGGAATGGTCTGTGCCGTCACCGGCACCGGTTTATAACTTTGCTGTCGTACCGACGGTACACAGTCGAGATGCATTCTGGGAGACAAAACAGCATGGTACCCACGCTAGTAAACCTCCTTATGAAGATATCCATCTCCCAAAGAACACGCCTTTTGGTATCTTTATAGCTGGTGCGGCGTTTGTGGTTGGCTTTGCACTCATTTGGCACATTTGGTGGTTGGCACTTATCGGACTCATTGCACTCGTGGGTCTTATAATCTTCAGGGCAGCCGATGACGATACCGAATACACAATTACCGCAAAAG
>CAZPVS010000023.1:0-13721 GCA_964590315.1 uncultured Candidatus Saccharibacteria bacterium | reverse complement strand
TGGGCAAGTACCGGAAACGTCCAAGGAGAGTGTTCGGAAAGGTGGTAGCTTGACATTTAGTTAGAAAGATGTTTGAAAAGTATCTTGAGCCGAGTATGTCTATTGAGAAAGTGACTAAAGATATGGCAAAGCTTGGACTTAAGACAAGGTTTGGAAAGCCACTATCGAGAAGTCACGTTCAGAAGACTTTGAGAAATCCTTTCTACATCGGAATTAACCGCTGGTGTGGCATTGATTACACAAACGGCTTACAAGAGCACTTGGTATCAAAAGAAGTATTCGATGCTGTGCAAGCCAAGATGACACGCAAAAATCCGCCTAAGTACAACAAGCATAACCCCGACTATAAAGGTTTATTTACTTGCATTAATTGCGGTGGAATGGTGACGTGGGAGCAACACAAGGGCTATTGGTACGGTCACTGCAATAGCCATAGCAAATACAACGGCTGTCCTAAGCAGAAGTGGATACGCCAAGACAACATAGAACAAGAGTTGCTCGATATGTTCGATCTACTTGTTTGCCCATCACCTGCAATTATGGATTGGGTTAAAAACGCTCTTCGTGCAAGACACGAAACTACTATGCACTTGCATCACGCAAGCACAGACCAATTACGTACACAGCTAGATACAATCACACGTAAGAAGGATATTCTTTACGAAGATCGTTTAGCTGAACGCATAAGCTCGGAAGCTTACGACAAGAAATACAAGGAACTGCTTGCAAGTGAAGCAGATACCAAAGAAGATTTAGAAAGCGTAGACACTTTTGCTAATCAACAATTTGAGCACGGTATGAAGATGCTTGATCTTTCGCAAAAGGCATCCGAGGTTTATGCAAGCCGTTCACCGGAACAAAAACGGATCATACTCACTCGCTTATTTTCGAACTTAAGCATTAACGGTCCGGCTTTAGAAGTCGAGCTTACAGAATTAGCATTAGCAATTGCTGATAAGGTTAAAATTCACAAAGAACTGGTAGAAAAATTCGAACTCAATGAAAACGACCCCAAAAACAGGGGTCGTGCCGAGCTTACTCAGTCTCTTCGTTCTCTATGGCTGGGGATGAGGGATTCGAACCCCCGATCTCGGGACCAGAACCCGGTGCCTTACCACTTGGCCAATCCCCAGTACAGATGCAGATTATACTAAATTACGCGCGAAGATGCCAGGAATACTCCGTTCATTACTCGGTATTTGACAGATGTATGGTATAATATTATTGTAACTTCACCATTGGAATATGGCTATGAATAATACCGGTCATCATGCGAGAGTAGAGATAGAGAAGCTCTTTAGTTCAGGCAGAAAGTTGAACTTTAAGAGAGGTGAAATAATCCAACGTGCACAGGAAACCCCGCGAGGGGTTTATTTTTTATCTGAGGGTTTTGTCAAGGAGTACACACTGTCGTATGACGGGTCAGAGCATCTAACATATGTGTTTGAACCAGGAGATATTTTCTCATTTAGTTGGATCTACCTGGACTTTATACCAAATGTCTATCGAGAAGCACATACTGATGTATTGCTGTATATGATTAGGCCCGATGATTTTAAGCGGGCGGTGGCGAACAACAAGAAACTTCATAACGAGTTGACAACCTTTCTTATCTATCAGGAACATAACCTTTCGTCGCGGTTGGAAAATCTGACATTTAGTAATGCCTATGATAAAATCGCCTATCATTTGATTCATTTGGCTGGCCGGTTCGGGGAACGGCATCCAGAGGGGTGGTATATTACGCTGACGTTCCGACACCAGCAGATTGCCGAGTCACTGAGCATGACACGGGAAACCGCCAGTCGCATGATTGAGCGGATTGAACGCCAAGGTTACATAAAACAGGACGGCAAAGGACATTTTATTATCAGGGACGTCTCAGGTTTGGCGAGCACAATAGGAGTTGAGGACGTCCTCGGTATGTGGCCACAACTGGACGATTCTCGCCGGTGATAATAATCACTATATGAAAGTGATGTTTCGTACTGATGGCACACTTCATATAGTGGACAATACTGCTACGGAGGGAGTAGGGATATGAATCAAGATTTTAATAGCAACGCAAACACAAATCAGAACACGAATAGTTCTAGGGATATGCACTCTGAAAATAATTACTGGGCAGCTGATGACGTTCACCGTCTTGCGCTTCGTAGGCCTGCTCTCTATCAAACAAAGCAGGTCCCACAGGTACCGAACGGCGGAACACTCTTTAGCAGTGCCGAGCAGGGGAGTATGGCATGAGTCCACAACATTTTATTGCAAAGCAGACGGCCAAATATTACTGGAAGACGCTCAAGTATACCGCACGGATTGATTCCGATAGGTTCCGCACAGAAGAAGACACGACCAAAGACAGTTTCTGGGAATACGAGCAAACCCCACGTGCACTCTAGGGATTATAACGTAACTTTCATTTGAATTATGGGGCGGCGGGAGCTTCAAAGGTTCCCGTCAATGTGGTGCTGGTAATAACTTTTCCGTTGATTGCCGTAATCAGTTCATCCCGAGTGGTTTCTGGTGGGAGATGAACGGTGTCATTCAGGGCGTATAACTCGACAATGTATCGGTGAGTCCCGCTCCCTGTCGTAGGACACGGTCCGCTATAACCTACTTTCTCGAGATCATTTGTACCCGTCATACTGCCAGCTGGAGTGCCGTTCTCTGATAGGGTGGTTGTCTCTGAGGGAATATTCCATACGATCCAGTGTGCACGATTATCCGCATCGGCATTTGCGTCATACATGATGAGCGCAAATTCTTTTGTATTTGACGGCGTGTTCTCAAAACGAAGTGGCGGGTTGATGTTAGCACCCCCACATGAATACACGGCAGGTATAGCTGCACCATCCTCAAATGCGGGGCTGTGCACAGCAAATGGCGCAAGTGATGTAGCGACCGCGGGTGATTCCCCGGAAGGCACCTCTCGTTTGAACGTTTGCGTTATCATGACCGTTAGTGCTGCTGCAAGGACAAACATGCCAAATAATAGCAACGGCATCCTAATATGTTTTCTATCCATGTCATTTAATTATACGCGTTTTGGCCGGTGAATGCTGCCAAAAATTGTCGAAAAGGACAGCTCTGTGAGTATAATGTTCTGATGCGAAAAGCAACGCTTACTATCCCGCAAGTTATTGGAATTATCGGAACACTCATCATTGTTCTGATATTCATTCGGAAGCCAAGTTTTCCCACGCCTGATAAGTTACTCGTGTTTGCCACATTTCTGTTTTTGATATTTAAACAAACCAAGGAAATGTTAAAGCGATTTGTGCCGCTCGTCGGGTTACTCATAGCCTACGAATCATTCCGGGGCATTGTGCCACATCTCAATAGCAACGTGAATTATATGTGGATGCACGATGTCGATCGATGGATGTTCTTTGGTCATCTGCCGACCGCATGGCTGCAACAGTACCTATGGAATGGGCAGGTGCAGTGGTACGACTTTGTGCTGTATCTGACCTATATGTTGCATTTTGTGCTGCCGCTTGTCCTGGCGGTGGTCATCTGGAAGCTCTTCGAGTCTGAATACTGGCGATATGCTACCGCATACCTCGTCGTATCGTTTGCTGGCTTTTTGACGTTTCTTGCTTTTCCGGCGGCGCCGCCGTGGATGGCAAGTGATCTCGGGTATATCGAGCAGATTGACCGGATATCAAGTTCTGTATGGCAGGCGCTCGGCGTTAATGATTTCCCGTCGCTCTATAATAAGATTGCACCCAATCCGGTGGCTGCGGTGCCGTCTCTCCATGCAGCGTACGCGACATTATTCGCAATGTTTGCCATTACCTTATTTAAAAGCCGGTGGCGGTACGTGTCGCTTATCTACCCGTTATTTATTTACTTTGGCACGGTGTATCAGGGCGAGCACTATGTTATTGACGAAGTGTTAGGGGCGCTCTATGCAGTAGGGGCATTCCTAGTTGCACCATATGTGCTACGCGGCATACAGCACGGCTGGCGGTTTATTGTGGTGCAGACGCGCTTCATATCCACTGCGCACACAAAGAAGCCGTAAGCAATTTTTGCGGGTGGAAGTGTCTGGTACAGTGATTGTATGAGAGTTGTAAGTGTACTGCTATTGGGGGTGTTGTTACTGAGCCCATTGTGGCTGTTGAATACATTGGTCATGCCGGAACTTGAGCGGTTACAGTATACCTATAGCAATCTTGATGAAATAGCTACACGGGTGGCTGAAGAGTAATTTTGACCGGCCATAAGCGGCATGGTAGACTGGTCCTAGCCTTTCTTTGACAATATGAATATAAAGAGTGCAGTGAGAGATCTAGCTCAATGACCTGCCGGCAACCCTTGGCAATCACGTAAAGGCCGTGATGCAAAGTAGGTGCTCCATCTAGCCGCCACCAGCGGGAAGATATCGGAATCCAACACGTATTTCATATCCTTTCATGCTGTGGGCAGAAAGGATATTTTAATGTCTAAAAATATAACTCGGTTTGCATCAGAGTGTGTGTGTGCGGGGCATCCCGATAAGGTCGCCGACCAGATTAGTGATGCAATAGTGGATGCGGTTCTCGCCCAAGACCCACATGGGCGCACTGCGGTTGAAACGCTGGTCGCACATGATCGGATCGTGATAGCCGGTGAGATAAATACCACGGCACAGATAGATATTGATGCAATAGTGCGGACTGAAATTAAGCGACTCGGGTATACTCGTCCGGAATGGGGGTTTAGCGATCAGTCACCACTTGATAATTTTTTGCATCAGCAGTCACCAGAGATTGCAGTGGGAGTCGATGATTTTGGAGCGGGTGATCAGGGTTTGATGTTTGGCTATGCTTCCAATGAGACCCCGGAGTATTTACCACTTCCGATCACACTTGCACACGCCCTGACGCGTGCTATCGATACGGCCCGAGAAGATGGTACTTTACCCCATCTCCGGCCAGATGGTAAAGCGCAAGTTGTCGTGCGATACGAGGATGATAAACCGGTTGCAGTTGAACATGTCACTGTTGCGGTACCGCATGATGAGAACCTGAGTCTTGAGCGTGTCAGAAGTGATATATATCAAACGGTCATTGTGCCTGTTCTGTCACGCTATGGTTATACGATTAGCGATGCGGATATTGTCGTGAATGGTACAGGAGTTTGGTATACACCCGGTCCTTCATCAGATTCTGGTCTGACTGGCCGAAAAATTGTGGTGGACGGGTATGGTGGTTATGCACGTGTTGGTGGCGGCGCGTTCAGTGGCAAAGATCCGAGCAAAGTAGACCGTTCTGGCGCGTATGCTGCACGCTATATTGCAAAAAATATTGTGGCATCGGGATTGGCAGACAAGGCTGAGGTTGCGCTGGCGTACTATATCGGCGCCAAGAAGCCAGTTAACTTTACAGTAGAGACCTTTGGAAGTGCAAAGACCAGTGCGGATGAAATCAATGCTTTTGCTGAAGGACTCCTTGATACATCTGTACGTGGCATTGTGGAGGGCCTGAACCTCCGCCAACCAATCTATCTCCAGACGGCAGCGTATGGCCACTTCGGCAAAGCAGGTCTGCCCTGGGAAGCTATCAAAACAGTGTAAGGTCTTTTACGTCGTCTGGGAGAAAGCCTTTTTGGTGTTTAAAATCGGCTTCCCATTTGTAGTCTTTGGTATACCCGAGGTCTTTCATGAGTTTCGTTGGCGCATTGCGGAGGTGAAGCGGTACGGGTGCGTCTGCGTACTGCTCAGCTGCTGCTTGCGCAGCATGCATTGCATCAGTCACAGCACGAGACTTTTTGCATTTTGCCAGGACAGTCGCACAGTGGAAGAGATTATATTGACACTCCGGCATGCCGATTCGTTCAACCGCAAGAAATGTTGATACGGCAAGGTTTAGAGCGGGAGAGGCAGCGATGCCTACATCCTCGCTGGCGAATATAACCATGCGTCGAGCGATGAATTTGGGATCCTCACCCGCATGGAGCATCCGCGCAAGGTAATAGAGACTGGCGTTCGCATCGTTGCCGCGTAGGGATTTTATGAACGCACTGATAATGTCATAGTGCATCTCGCCGTTTTTGTCATATCCCGGCAGTTTCTTCTGGGCAGCTGTTTTGACGATGTCAGGGGTAATAGTATCGGTGGTGAGCTGCATTGCGAGCTCAAGATTACCTAATGCCACACGTGCATCACCCCCCGATAGCTCGGCAAGCAGATCAATACTTTTGGCTGGCAATCGTTTGGCGGTTAGTTTCTCTGTGCGTGCTGCTTGCTTGAGAATGGAGATGACGTCGTCCTTACTGAGCGGCTGCAATACGAGTACCCGACTACGGCTGAGGAGTGGATTGATGACCTCAAAACTGGGGTTTTCTGTTGTAGCACCAATAAGTACAATTGTGCCATCTTCGACGTGGGGCAGAAAGGCGTCTTGTTGTGCCTTGTTGAAGCGATGAATTTCGTCGACGAACAGGATGGTTCTTTGTGCTAAACGTTGGTTTTGTTTGGCATGCTGAATAACCTTCAACACATCGGCTTTGCCGGCTGTGACGGCACTTAGTTCAACAAATTCAGCGTCAGTTTCCGTAGCGATGATACGCGCCAAGGTCGTTTTGCCTGATCCCGGTGGGCCCCAAAGGATAAGACTGACGGGTTGTTTCTTGGCGATGATTTCATGAATGATTTTCCCGGCTGCAACAAGATGTTCTTGGCCGACCACATCAGCCAAGTGTTCTGGACGCATTCGCTCCGCTAAGGGTACCATACTCATGCCCTCAGTATACGCCATATATTGCAGTTTCCCATCTGTTATGCTATAATTAACGTAAAGGTACGCGCCGGCAAACTGGCGCATTTTTCATGAGTATGCATCAAGATCCAACTAAAATCCGTAATATTGCGATTATCGCGCACGTTGACCACGGCAAGACCACGCTTGTCGACGGGCTTTTAAAGCAAAGCAAAACCTTCCGTGATAATCAGGCCGAGATGGGCCAAGAACTTATCATGGACAGCGGCGACCAAGAAAAGGAGCGGGGAATCACCATCACCGCTAAAGTTACGGCCGTACAGCATGGCGATTATCGGATTAACATCATCGATACCCCAGGACACGCTGATTTTTCTGGTGAAGTTGAACGAACGCTGAATCTTGCAGATGGCTGTCTACTGATTGTAGATGCACAAGAAGGGCCGATGCCACAGACGAAATTTGTATTGGGCAAGGCGCTCGCTGCAGAACTGAAGCCGATTGTTATTATTAATAAAATAGATAAGACGGGCTCGCGTATCAAGGAAGTTGAGGATGAGCTAGCAGACCTATTCTTAGAATTAGCAGTCCATGAAGATCAACTGCATTACCCTGTCTACTACGCAATAGGCCGAGCGGGTAAGAGCTGGGTCGTTGCCCCTGACAATGCTGAGGAAGATGCTGATTTGGAGCCAATCTTCAACGCTATCATTGATAAAATACCGGCACCGACTATTGAGCTCGACAAGCCATTCCAGATGTTGGTGACGGCGTTGGCCCACGACACATTCAAAGGCAAGTATGCTATTGGTCGTATCACACGTGGTGCGGTAAAACCTGGAGATCAAGTCGTACTCTGCAAAAAGGATGGCAGTCAGTCAAAGGCGCGCGTAGACAATGTATTTATGAGCCATGGCGTTAGCAAGTTTGAAGTTGCGGGCGGTATTGCAGGTGATATTGTACAGCTGACTGGCATTGCAGATGCGCAAATCGGAGAAACAGTTGCGGATGCTATTGCACCTGAAGCCCTACCAACGATTGAAGTTGAAGCACCCACGTTGCGGATCTACCTTGGTCCAAATACCAGTCCATTCAAAGGTCAAGAAGGTGAGTTTAGTACTTCTCGACAAATTGCCGAGCGGCTCACGAAAGAACTTGAGACGAATGTGGGGCTACGCGTCGCAGAAGACGGTATTGGGTTCACGGTTGCGGGACGCGGTGAACTACACCTCGGTGTATTGATTGAGACCATGCGTCGTGAAGGTTATGAGTTTGAAGTGGGGCGCCCCCAAGTGGTCACTCATGAGGAAAAAGGCCAAGTTGTTGAACCGGTAGAAGAAGTTATTATTGAAGTACCTGCAGAGCATGTTGGCACCGTTCAGATGGAATTGGGTCAGCGCCGCGCTACCTTAAAAGAGCAATTCGCCAGCCCGAAAGGCGTCACGAAGTTGATTTACGAAATGCCCACTCGCGCTCTACTAGGAATGCGCAATATTCTTATGACCAATACAAAAGGCACGATTGTGATGAACAGTCTTGTCATAGGCTTTCAGCCACAGGGAACACCCTTACAGCAGCTTCGGAACGGGGTGCTGATATCGTTCGAGACAGGTACCACGACTCCGTATGCACTCCAGAATGCAGAAGCTCGCGGGACGGTATATGTCGGACCTGCAGAGAAAGTGTACGCTGGACAGATTATTGGGCTGAATACCCGCCAGGAAGACCTCGAGATCAACATATGCAAAGCCAAGCATCTGACCAATATGCGGGCCTCGGGTA
Organism: uncultured Candidatus Saccharibacteria bacterium; assembly: GCA_964590315.1. Lineage (GTDB taxonomy): Bacteria > Patescibacteriota > Saccharimonadia > Saccharimonadales > JALRHH01 > JALRHH01. The sequence continues at coordinate 5,235 of CAZPVS010000023.1, read as the reverse complement.
GTGATGGCGTTGTACAGTTGACACCTCCAACCAAGTTTAGTCTTGAGCAATGCCTCGATTTTATCGAGAATGATGAATTGCTTGAAGTAACGCCTCAGAATCTCCGGCTCCGTAAGCGCGAACTTGATCCCAACAAACGCAAGCGTCAAAAGTAAGTAAAGCACGCTAGACAGCGTCTCAATAAGATAGGTACAATACGCTTATGTTGACAACCCTCCATAGCACCGCACGAAGTCGCCAAATCACACCGGTTGATAAACCACGTGCTGGGTCATGGGTGTCCTTGGTCGCGCCCACCACTGAAGAGTTAGAGCAGGTAGCAGTAGACTTACACCTTGATATTGACCTGCTGAACGACGCAATCGATATTTACGAAGCACCTCGTATTGAAACGGATGAGGGCAACGTCTATATTTACACACGGTATTGCTACCCTGAGGGCCGCGAAATTGCTACTGAGCCGCTCTTGATAATCTATACACCGAACTACCTTGTGACCGTCATGCGAACCGACTCCGGTATGTTCAATAGGTTATGGTCGGGTGACACAGAAATTATCACGACACAAAAAACGAAGACCTTGATGCAGATTCTTGATGAAGTTAACTTCTCATACCGCCGGCAGTTACTGAAAGTTTCTCGCCGTACGCTCCAAACGCGTGCGCAAATGCGTCAGAATGAATTATCGCGACGTGATTTTATCGCTATCATTGAGCTCGAAGAAGATCTGAACGAATTCTTGACTGCCCTTCAGCCACAGGCAACAGTGCTTAATGTTCTGTTGAACGGTAAATATATTCGTCTGTATGAAGACGATAAAGATATTATTGAAGACCTGAGGTTGAGTACTGCCGAGCTGATTGAGCTCACGAAGTCGCGTCTTAGGGGATTGGCTAATATCCGGCAGGCATATGACACGATTGCTACGACTAACTTGAACCTGACGTTTAAACGATTGACATCAATCGCCATATTTCTGACGATTCCTACCACTGTCGGAGGACTGTGGGGTATGAATGTGGCCGTACCATTTGCGAACGCTTCCTATGCATTCTGGGTGGTGTTGGGCATTATCGTATCACTCTTTTTGCTGGCGCTTATATGGTTCCACAAACAACGGTGGATCTAGTCTCTTTTATTTGAACGGTCAGACTCGTCACGTATCTCGTGGCCTATGATTTCTTCTATCAAGTCCTCGATTGTCACAATGCCGACAATTTTGTCGTCGCGTTCGACCGGCAATAAATGACTTTGGGCACCAATAAATTTGCGAAACAGCGTGTCAAGAGCGGTCATGGCACCCACTGTCTTCGAGGGGTAGAGCGGCAGGCTATCAACCCTGACGGGATGATTGTCAAAATCTATATCGACCATGTCCTTCATAAGTACGACACCAAAAATTCGGGTATGGTGACGATTAAGCACGGGTATGCGGCTTCTTCCGGCGGCTTTGATCTGATCGATACGTTTACTATCAATCACCGTGTCGGGGGCGAGCCAGAAGACGTTTTTGATAGGTGTCATAATGTCACGGACGCGTTTCTCACTCAATTGGAGTGCACCACGCATGATTTCTATTTCATCCTCATCTAGTTCGCTCGAGTCATCGCCCAAATGCTCGCTGACAATGACCCCGAGTTCATGTCGGGTGTGGAGGCGTATGCCATGTTTACCGACTAGTTTGTCGAGCAGTAGCTGGAGGGGCTTGGCGATAGGATAGGTGAGGATGATCATGGCCCGAATCAGTGGTATGAAGAATGAGAAGAAAGTGAGCGCATGGCGCGCAAACAGTGCTTGGGGGAGTATCTCGCTAAATATAACCAATGACAACGTACTAATCGCTCCTGCCACGATACCGTTGAGGCTGTTGTTGAGTACCAGGGGTGTCGCTGAAGCAGCTGCCACGTTGGTGAGCAGGATAGCCGAGAGTGTCAGGTGGACATTTTCTCGGTATGCGAGCACGCGACGCGCCCTATAGTTGCCGAGGTGTACTTTGCGACGGAGGTCACTGATGTCGAGTGCGAGTAGTGTTACATTCAAGCCCGAACAAATGGCTGCAAGCAATAAGAGAAAGAGGACTTGCGGTATAAGCGTCAATGACTCCATATTTGCTCTATTGTATGATGCGCTACGCGTGCTGTAAATGGCTGCTACAATAAGATAGTGATTGATATATCAGATACTGCTTTTGAAGAAATTATTGCAGAGGCAATCGACACTCTACCGGAACACTTTTTAGAGCACGCCAAAAATGTTGCCATTGTGTGGGCGGATGAACCCACACCTGAGCAGCGCGAGAAATTGCGGCTCAGGGGCAATCAGTCACTCTTTGGACTGTATGAGGGTATCCCCTTAACTCGTCGAGGCGACGGGTATAACTTGGTGCTGCCCGACAAGATCACTATATTTAAGCATCCTACGCTCGCGTATTGTGACAGTGTGATTGCAGTAAAACGTCAGGTAAAACATACGTTGTGGCACGAAATCGCGCATCATTATGGTCTTGATCATGAGCACATTCATGGCATCGAAGATAACTGGAAATAGCCCAAAAACCACTTCTGACAAAGTGGTCAGGCATGATAGGATTAAATACGTATGCTAAAAAACACATTTTGGTTTTTCCGAACATTTTGGATATCGAGTCTTCTGTCGCTCGCGGGCATTGTGGCCTCCCTGTACTTCCTGGGTCTGGGTGTGTGGTGGGTGCTTCTAGTGCTCATCGCCATAGAGGTGACCTTTAGTTTTGATAATGCGGTCGTCAATGCCAAGAAACTGGTCCACATGTCGCCTCTGTGGCAGACATTGTTCCTCACGATTGGCATATTTATAGCAATATTTGGTATGCGGGTGTTTTTCCCGATTGCTATTGTTGTTTTTACGGCTGGCATACCCTGGCAGGAAGTCGTTGATCTGGCGCTGAACCATCCGGAACTGTACGCGGAAAAACTTGAAATTGCTCACCCGACAATTAGCTCGTTTGGTGGCGCCTTCTTGCTTATGCTCGTCCTTCATTTCTTCTTTGATCACAAGAAAGAAATTGATTGGTTACGATGGCTTGAAGAGCCTGCTAAGAAAGTTGGAATATGGTGGGTACCGCCATTTTTGGCAATCCTGTCCGTTATGTTCGTGTCGCTTCTCCCTGCCAATCATCAACAGTCTGAAACGCTCCAGGCCGGATTTATTGGTATTGCCACGTATTCCGCTATTCATGGACTCACCTGGTTCTTAAGCCGCCATACCCCCGACAGTAAGAGTAGTGCCGCAGTGAAATTAACCGGCTGGGCTGCATTCTCCATGTTTGTATACTTAGAGATACTTGATGCAAGCTTCTCATTTGATGGCGTGCTGGGCGCATTTGCGATTACGAATGAGGTGATCTTAATTGCCGTCGGGTTGGGCATTGGTGCGGTTTGGGTACGATCACTGACAGTATTTATGGTGCGTCACGGCGTGTTAGAGAATTATAAGTTTCTTGAACACGGAGCACATTATGCGATTGGTGTTCTGTCGGTGGCGATGCTTGGCAGTTTGATTTATCCCGTGCCCGAAGCTGTCGCAGGCTCGGCAGGTATAGGACTTATTTTTGCATCAGCATATAGCTCTATAAAGACTCGAAAACTACACCAGCCATTACGGCGGCATTCGTAGCAGCGCAACGTATGCACTCGGCGCTTCTTAAAGAAATTCTTGCAAAAGACTCCACGACTGCGGCGCCTTTGTTGCTTGGATGGAAACTGGTGCACGAAACGCCTGGTGGAAGACTTGCGGGCTATATCGTTGAAACAGAGGCATATCATGAAGATGATCCAGCGAGCCATACGTTCAACGGCAAGACGAAACGTAACGCGGCGATGTACGAAGCAGGCGGCACAGTGTACGTATATTTTACGTACGGCATGCACCACTGTGTCAATATCGTCACTGGACCGAGAGGTAGAGGAGAGGGTGTTCTGATACGCGCACTTGAGCCTACTGAAGGCATTCACAGTATGAAGCACAATCGGGGCATGAACACTGACTCACAGCTGACTAACGGCCCAGCCAAGCTCGTGCAAGCACTTGGCATTCATGCCGGTTACAATGGGTCAGTGCTTGGCGCGGGGCTTCACCTGGAACCGGGGATACAGCCACAAGAGATAGTACAAACAAGGCGAATTGGTATCGCTAGGGCACAGGATGAGCCCCTTCGCTTTTATATAGCTGACAACCCCTTTGTCTCTCGGATTGCACGGTCTGCAGGCTAAATAGTAGTTATGCTTACGGCTTGAAAATCATTGAAATGGGGGGTATCATAGTAGTGGAAGTGTGAGGCTTCCAACGACCCTGGGCTTTATGCCTGGGGTCTTTTTTATGGCGTTGTGTGAGCACGACATATACGACAAATTCCGCGTATTTCTAGTTGGTGACCGGTCTCTAGAAAACCATGCTCATCTGCGAGCTGTTTTAGCTCAAAGCTGATTGTCGGGCTTTCTTCAAATGATTGAACGCTTCCGCACACGCTGCAGCTGATATGGTGATGATGTGCTGCGAATGAATCACTGAGCTCGAGCTTATACTTCCACCCGAACTGAATACGATTAACGACACCGATTCGCTCAAACAGTGCAACAACTCGATACACGCTTGCTCGATCCACTTCATCCCCTAATACTTTTACGAGATCTCCTATGGACAATGGTTCTCGGCCGAGAAGTGCGGCAAAGACTAATTGCCGAGACTTAGTAACGCTGTAGCCGTGTTGTTTAAGGGTGTGGCTTAGTTTAAGAATTGCATCGTTCATGATGCAATTTTATATGAAATTGCGACAAATTTGCAAAAAATAGTAATTACGCCGTACATTAGTGTGCAGAAAGGCTGTATAGTTCCATGTCAGAATTTACCTATGTTATCGTGTTTTCATTACTGGGTGGGGTGTTCTCACTTATTGGAGGTATCCTCTTACTTAGTAAAAAAGGCACGGCTGATGCGCTTGCTCGCTATGCTACACCGTTTGCTGCCGGTGCCTTGTTGGCTGCGGTTTTCCTCGATTTGCTCAAAGAAGGTGTGCATACGGCGCCCATCGACTCAGTCCTAATCGCTGCTTTAGCTGGGATTCTCCTGTTTTTCTTTGCAGAGCGGTTCTTGCATTGGTTTCATCATCACCACCAACACCAAGATGCTGATCCCTCAAAAACATTGATCATCGCTGGCGATATTGCGCACAATGTCTTGGATGGCGTAGCTATTGCTGCC
>CAZPVS010000022.1:0-14866 GCA_964590315.1 uncultured Candidatus Saccharibacteria bacterium | reverse complement strand
AGCTCACCAGTGCAGAGATGTTAGCCATAAACAGCGCATTAAATACAGCGATGAATGGCGCCACCAATAGAAGCTGCGTGGTATTGTTCGGTAAAAGCTGCGCAAACAAGGCAAGGCCGGTGCCGAACATCGCAAAGCGAATAATTGTATGACCTTTAACACGTTTACCCACAAACGGCACAAGTAAAACCTGCGCTAACGCAATGGTGATACCGATGTACGCAAAGAAATCGCCGACATTATTGACACTAAAACCAAGTTTTTCAATCAGTAAAATTTGGAAGAACGTCGTAAAGAAGGTGAATCCACCCCAGAACAGAAATTCCGCAGAGAACAACACGCGCAGCGAGGGGCGAGTGGCAGCTTCCTTGATATTTGCCAAAGATTTATTCCACGTCATCTTTAATTTTTTGTTGATGTGCTGGTGTGTCTCGGGCAAGAGCAGCATGACCAAGCCCATCGTGATGAGGCTCAACAGGGCAGCAAACCAAAAAGGCGTCCCAGCATTGAACCACCCGGGAGTATTAAAGAGCCCGAAGACATCGGTATTTGGTGATGCCAAGCGCGCACCAATGTATGGTCCCATGACAAACCCGACACCGAATGCAGCACCCATCAGTCCAAAGTTCTTGGCACGGTTTTTAGGCGGGGTGACATCAGCAATTACGGCGCGGGCAACACTAATATTGCCACCGGTCACCCCGTCCAGTGCACGGCCAAAGAATATCAGCGGGATATTCTTAGTCAGTACGCCAATTGCAAACAGGATATATCCAGCTGCTGTTCCAAACAGGCTGATAGCCAAGACTTTCTTGCGGCCGTATCGATCAGAGAGTTGCCCGAGTATTGGAGTCGAGAAGAATTGCATCAATGGAAAAATTGCCGTCAGCCACCCAAGCATTATCAATGCACCGTTAAAGCTGTACCCGGCCGGTTCAAAAATAGTGTAGATAAGCTGCGGCAAGACCGGAATTAATATTCCAATGCCCAGCACATCCAAGAAGACGATGAGCAAAACGATAGGCAAGGCCTTACCAGAAGTTTTTGATTTGATTGTATCCACAGGTGTCCTTATATCTGAATTATGATGAATGAGAGGGGTGACACGGACCACCACGCATGCCGTTGCACGTTGCATCGTGCATGAGGGTCAGCAACTCTCGCAATTGTTGCTGCTGACGTTCGCTTAATCGAGAAAAGATAGGCGCATGGTAATTGTTGAGGATTTCCATGGCTTTGTCGCTTATGCGAATACCTTTTCCGGTCAGGCGAGTGATATGTTCGCGACGATTTTGTGGGCTGACTTCGCTCGTCAACATTCCTTGATCGGAAAGTAACTTAATCTGACGGCTAATACTCGCCTCTGTCTGCCCAAGCATCTGTGCAATCTGCTTTTGCTGAATGCCCACACCATTCTGCAACATCAACAAAATCTTAAACTGCGAGAAGCCAATGCCAAGCTGTTCTTGGAGAATTTGATCCGATTGACGGGCGATGACAAATGATATGTGATGGAACAAGTAGCCCAGGTTATTGCGCGTGTCCATGACTATACTTTACTTGTTAAGTATTAACACGTCAAGAGTGCAGGGGATGGGATAAAACTTTTTGATATAGATCGTACCATTGTTGCAATGTCAGCTCTTGCGGCCGTGCAGTCGGGGGAATCTGCGCCGATGCAAGCAGCTGCCCAGCAATCGCTTTGTCAATCTGCAACCCCCCGCTTAAAGAATTATGAAGCGTCTTACGGCGATTGCTAAAGCCCGCTTTGACAACTCGGAAGAATTGCTTAGGATCAACATCCGGAAACAGCGTTGTCTCACGACGCCTGAGGATAAGAATCTGCGAATCGACCTTTGGCGGGGGTGTGAATAATTGGGCAGGAACAAGACTTCCCAGAGATGTTTCCCAGTAAAATTGTGCCGTCACCGAAAGTAATGACATTGCGCCAGCCCGAGCGGTGACACGTTGCGCCACTTCTTTTTGGACAAGAAGCACTACATGAGTAGGTTGATTGGATGCTTCTGATAATACGCGGATGAGATTGCTTGTCAGGTAATATGGTATATTAGCAACGACTTTATAATCGGCGGGGAGCTTCGTGAGGTCAAAAGACAGGATATCGTTTTGAACTACCTGCAAATTACTCTCTGGCACCCGTCGAGGCAATGCCTCAGCCAGCTTTTCATCAAACTCTACGGCAATAACGCGCGCTGCACGTTCGCACAGGAGCTCCGTCAGTGTCCCGAGCCCTGGGCCAATCTCGAGCACTGTGTCGTGGTCAGAAACGTCTGCGGCATCGCACATCGCCGACAGACTCAAAAAATCAGTCAGCCAATGTTGTCCCAGGCTTTTCTTCGCATACGGTAAATCCTTCATCCTTGCGCTCCTACTACGATTAACTGCGGATGTGTTAGATCCATCGTACGAATATCTTTCAGAAAGTCTGGTAATAAGTCACCTGTCACGGTACGTGGATCATAAAATCCGATTTTATGGATTTCTGTTGCCCCATGAGAGGTGCTATCAAGATCAATATCACTATAATCGTCAGTATTAAGGACAGCAAAGAAAAATTCTGGAGCCTCATACCGATCCTCGTTAAAAAACTGATAGATAAACAATAAATTACCGATCACTGGATCAATACCAGTTTCTTCGATCATTTCCCGTCGAAGGGCATCAAGCACCATCTCGCCGTCTTCCATACCCCCACCTGGTAAGGCCCAGGTGTCGTATGGAACGCCAGCGGCATTTTTATGTTGTACCAGGAGTAATTTTTCACCCTGCTGTACAATTGCACGAACTCTGTATTTCATTGCTGGTAGTTTACCACCAATGTTTAGAAACCCAGGTATTGTAGGCAGCTGCCCAGCTACCATAACGACTCATCGCGTAGCCATCACACCATCGTAGCTGTGTCACAGGATTCGTTTGCCAATCAGCACCAGCCGTCGACATCTTACTGCCCGGCAATGCCTGACAAAGCCCCCAGGTGCTACCATTGGTCGCATTGACGCGCCAGCCGCTTTCACGGGTGACGATGTAATCAACATACTGATAGTCACTAGGGCTGATACCGGCTGCAGCCATGACAGCTGCTTTGTCCTTGCTGATATCAAATGCCTTACCTCGTGCAACGATCTGTTTCACTGGCTCCTGCGCGACAACTGACTGGATTTCCTTGCGCGCGGATTCCTTGCCATTCTTCAATTCAATTTGATACGTAACAAGCCGTTTGCCTGGGGTGCCCTTCTGGCGGATTGCAGTTGTACCGAATGATAGACTCGCATCCTGAACCGTCTCAACCTCCATAGGAATTGGCTCCTCAACTGTTACAACTTGCGTGCCATTCCGTATGACAAAAATCTGTGTCTGAGGAGTAATGGGGCTATCGAGTTCAGGCTGTATCGTATCGTCTTTTGCTAGCTGTATTTTCTTCTCTTCGAGTAATTCTCGGACGGTTTCTGCATGCGTCCGGACGGGAACCTGTGTGCCGTAGAGGTTAATATTGGTCGGTGTAGCACGATCAATGATCACTTTCTCCCCGATGGCACCATCACGAAGGAATTCCGTTTCCATGACACTCTCGAGCTTATCCTCAGGATACACTTCTATCCCAACCTGGTTCGCAACGCTCCGCGGTGTTGTCGCAGCACTAAACGCAAACGTCTTGCGGCCTTTATCAATGACAGTGACCGGGCGAGCTCGATATATATTGACGCGAAACTTATCATCGAGGATTTCGGTGTCCTTGCTCGGTTCAACAACATCACCTTCATTAAGCTTAATATCCACACGTTCTAAAAACTCTTCGACTGTTTTGGCACGAGTTGGAATGGTCTCTTGTTTTTTATCATGGCTGAAAATAATGACATGTGAGTCGGAAGCCAGAACCCGTTCCTTACCGGCTGAGACGAACAGTCCAAGAGACACAAAAAACAGCACCATCAATATTGTTACCGGGATAACAAAGGGGTGCTTGTGCCAATTATGCTTGCCCAACCAAGCGATAATACGTTGAAATTGCTGTGGTAGCTTTGGTTTCGTCATACATACGGCTTAGGGATTCTTTACCTCTGTTGAAATATCGAACTCCATCTCAAAAGCCAGCTTCTATGATAGCAAATTTTGGCGAGCTTTCCAAGTCGCTAGAGCATCCGTCACCGTTACAGACATACGCTCATCAGCGTGTTCCAGCGCGTTCAGCGCCACCCAACGATACGCCATAATTTCGTGCCTTTGGAGGGTGACAGACGGTCTCTGCGCAAGCTCGGTCACAAACAAATAATACTTACTCTGTAAACCACCTCGTTCCCGCGAGACATGTTGACCCAGCTCTTGCACCATAGGAGGATCGAGGGAAATACTAAGTTCCTCAGCGACCTCGCGCACGACAGCAGTAAGCGCCGCTTCTCCTCGGTGAATACCTCCGCCTGGCAAGGCCCATGAACCCGCTCCTAGCCAGTTCTTCACGACCAGTACCTGATCCTGATATATCAGAATCACCCGTGTCCGAGACGGGGTAATGAGACTATACACATAGATCAGCGGCCAGGTTAGCCAGAACATAACCACGCCGAACCATTCCCACAGTTTCATCATAGTTTTTTCAGTGGCGCAAAGGCCGTATTTAGTTTTTTCGCACCCTTGCCTGCAAAATACACGACTGCAGTTTCGCCCTGCATCTCAACGACTGTTCCGACGCCGAATACATCATGGCGAACACTATCACCTTCATACAACTCGGGCACATAGCGGGGCTCTTGGCTGTAATCATCTTCAGCTGTTTGGTCGTATGAATTTTGCCACATCGACCCTCCCATGGAGACGCTATCAACCTCAAACTGTCCATCAATGTCGCTCAAGAATCGTGAGGGAGGGTTGTGTTGCACCCCACCATACAGTAAGCGTCCGGTAGCATAGCAGAGATAGAGTTCTTGTTTGGCGCGAGTCATGCCTACGTAACAGAGCCGCCGTTCTTCTTCCATTTCCGACTGATCGTAGAGCGCACGGGAATGCGGAAAAATCGTTTCCTCCATCCCTGTCATGAACACCACAGGGAACTCTAAGCCCTTGGCAGCATGCAGTGTCATAAGCGTCACGACGTTGGCACCGTTCTCCATGTTGTCACTATCGCTAACAAGTGAAACTTCTTCCAGGAAACCGTCAAGCCCCAAGTCCTGATAACTTTTGGCGACACCTACCAGCTCCCGGACGTTTTCCTGCCGTGACTCACCTTGAGGCGTCTTATCGTCAAGATGACTGTAATAATCAAGCCGTCTCAGCAAGGTTTCCAGTAATACGGGTAGTGGTGTCTCGTCGAGTACTTCCCGCGCCGTTCGTAAGATATCACCCAGCTCGCTCAAGCCCTTTCTTGCCTTACTCGTCAATGATGGTGCATCGCCTGCACGAGACAGCGCATCATGAAGATTGAGCTCATTATCACGTTGCCAGGTGTAGAAATGTTCCAGTGACTTGGTGCCGATGCCTCTGGTGGGAACATTCACAATCCGTTCAAAACTTACCCGATCTTCCGGCTGATATATGAGGCGCAAATACGCCATAATATCCTTAATTTCCTTCCGGTCATAGAAGCGCTGTCCGCCAACAATCCGATAGGGCACACCAAAACGAACAAATGCTTCTTCTATCGAACGGCTTTGGGCATTAGTCCGATACAGCACCGCAAAGTCTTGAAAATTCCGGAAACGGGCATCAACGGCGTTCTTGACTCGCCGGAGTATTGCCTCGGCCTCTGCGCGCTCGTTTGCGACCTGGAGGATATCGACAGGCTTTCCCTGCCCAGCGTCAGTCCATAATTCCTTCTTCGATCGCTGCTGATTCTTCGTAATCACCGCATGAGCGGCATCAAGAATCGCCTTAGTACTGCGATAATTTTGCTCGAGCTTTACAATCGTGACATCGGGATAATCCCGCTCGAAATTCAAGATATTCCTGAAGTCTGCACCCCGCCAACTATAGATTGACTGCCAGTCATCACCCACAACGGCAATATTCTTTTGATCGTTCGTCAGCAACTTGACGAGCTTGTACTGAGCAGCGTTTGTATCCTGGTACTCATCGATCATGATGTATCGAAATTGTTGACGCCATTTTGCCCGTATAGATGGCTGGCTCTGCAACATATGTACTGTTCGGCCAATAAGATCATCAAAGTCGAGTGCCCCCGCGTCTTTTAATATTTTCTGGTACAACGGATACACCTGCGCAGCTGCTCGTTGCACTGGCCCACTGCCCGCTCCATCAAATTCTTCGGGAGCAAGTAGCTCATTTTTGGCATTGCTAATAATGGATGAGAGCGTACGGGCTGGGAAACTTTTCTCATCAAGCATCAATTGTTTACTTGCCTGCTTAATGGCGCTCTGACGATCTGATTCATCAAAAATCACGAAGTTCCGCGGAACACCGATAGCCTCGCCGTCCTGACGAAGCAAGCGCACACAAATACCGTGGAACGTCCCCATGAACGGCATGAAGCTCCGGTTGTCCGAGTTCTCACCCAGTAGTACCGCCACGCGTTCACGCATTTCACGAGCAGCCTTATTCGTAAAGGTAACTGCCAAGATGTTATAAGGCGTGGCTTTTCGCCCTGCGATAAGATGAGCTATACGATGTGTCAGTGTCTTAGTTTTTCCCGAACCAGCCCCAGCAAGTATAAGCAACGGCCCTTCAGTCGTCTCTACAGCCCGGCATTGCTCCGGATTTAACCCTCTCGTCAGATTTTCTAGCACCCGTTTATTTTAGCATCTTACTGTTGATTAATTTTTGATGATATCGAAGGGTAATGTGAACGTTGTCGTGATAATACCAGCGTCAATAGCCAGGACAATTCCAATCAGAAGAGGGATGAGTGCGAGCACAAGCACTGCTGCGGTGCGGTTAGTGCGCCTATGCTGCGCAACATTTATAGGAACAAAGTATGTCTTATCAGCAACTAATTTTGCAACGAGCTCCTGACGCTTCTCGTCTTCAGTATTTTGCTTGTCTTGCTGCTTCTTGTTGCCTACCTGTTCAATAACCGCATCGACAACAGCGTCATCACTCACTGACGCACGTGATGAGCCAGACAGGCCATCTTGAGATGACGCCTCGTCTCCGTTATCAGCTTTAGTGGCTGCAGTAGCGTGCTCTTTCGCATGAACTTCATCAGGTGATGCCGGTGCCTCTTTATTTGCCGCTGCAAGTGGTTGAATAACCTTGTGCGAAGGTAGTGATGTCTGTGGTTCAGGAGCAGGAGTGGTTTCAGCTTGCTCCTCACGGGAGGGTTCACTGGTCACCATTGGATCTTTCATGATTGGAGTATGACTAACAATGACCGGCCGTGAGGTGGCACCGGCGGGAGTTTTACCGGGTTTTTCCACATCCATGACAGATTTTTTACTCGCTGGTGTAGCCATGCTTACTCTCGGCTTTCCTGCTGTACTCGATAAGCCGCGTCAACAATACCTGAGAATTTATGGTAATTCAGACTGGCTCCACCTACGAGCACTCCATCGCAACCATCCATTTCGAGGTATCCGCGGGCAATTTGATCGTCAACGCTACCACCATAGAGCACACGCACCTGTTGTGCGGCCTTTGGACCATATAGTTCTCGAATATGATGGCGGATAAAATCAAATTGCTGCTGAATATCACTTGGCTTTGCCAGTTCACCGCCAAAAGTACTGATAGCCCACACTGGTTCGTAGGCAATGACAATATTTTGCACTTCTTGGCTCGTCAAATTACTCAATCCAGTCATAAGTTGATCATGCAGGACACGCTTTGTCTCACGATTTTGTCGTTCTTCATGCGTTTCACCGACGCACAATACCGGCATAATGCCGTTACGCACAGCCGCGGCAACTTTGTCGCGAATCATATCATGTGACTCATTGAAATATAGTCGTCGTTCAGAGTGGCCGATAATAGCGTAATGCACCAGATCTTGAAGCATCGTGAAGCTCACTTCACCGGTGTAGGCACCCTCGTCTTTGTGAAATGCGTTCTGGGCAGCGAGTCGGAACTTGCGCCGGTCAATCTGCATGCTGAGTGGTTGTAATACCAACATACTCGGCGCTAACACCACCTCAATATCACGATGGATTTTTATTCGCTCGTGAAGCCGGTGCAATAACAAACTCGCCTGACTTGTATTGAGGTGCATTTTCCAGTTGGCTATGATAAGTTTTTTACGCATGATTCTTTATTGCTTATGTTTAACTAGATTGTATCATTAATTGTCTGTTAATCCTTGTCGAGTAGTGCTTCCACGCCTGGCAGCTGCTTACCACTCATCAGTTCCATACTTGCTCCCCCGCCCGTCGATACGTGATTAAAACTCTCTGTGAGCTTACGGTCTTCTATATAGCCGACCGTATCGCCACCGCCAAGCACCGTAAATGGCTTATGACCGAATTGTCCAAGCATGGCTTCTACTAATGTTTCAGTGCCATGCGCAAATGGCCCGACCGGTCCTTGGGTACCGGGTGTTTCCGTAACTCCCAACGCGCCATTCCATATGACCGTATTGGCAAACTGCATGCTACCCGCAATAAATGCACCAGAATAAGGTCCAACGTCAAGAATCATCTCGTCTTCTGCGACCTCACTTGTCTCACGATCAGATTGTTTGGGATAGCTCTCAACATTTGCCATAACATGCGCGTCCCAGTCAACCACGCGGATTGGGCTCTTACCATCCAGGGTTTTGGCGGCCACGCCATCTTGGGGAAGATAGAAAACAAAGTGCTGCTCGGCAGCCTTTTTCCGGGCCTTTTGTATAATTTCTCGGGCCATGGGAACTTCTTCTGGGCTGGCCTTGCTTTTGCCAACCGCTATACCTTCTGCCAACAAGAAGGTGTTTGCCATCGCCCCACCCACGGCAACGTAATCAGCTATGTCGATGAGACGATTCAAGATATCTATTTTATCCTCTATTTTTGCACCACCGATGACGGCCATCAGTGGCCTCGTGGGGTTTTCCATAACATTTGTCAGCGTATCGACTTCATTCTCAAGGAGCAAGCCGGCCACACCGGGAATATATTTTGGAATTTCAGAGACTGACACCGCACCATGGTGGACAACACCAAACGCATCCTGCACAAACACATCACCATACGCCGCAAGTGCCCGCGCAAACTGTTCATCATTAGCTTCTTCCTCTGGATGAAATCGGACGTTCTCGAGCATTAGTATTTGGCCAGGTTCAAGTCTATCTACCTGTTGCGTAGTCGCATCTCCTAGAGCTTGCTCCGCAAATGCGACGGGCCGATGGAGTAATTCTGAAAGTTGCTGGGCGCACGGCCGGAGACTATATCGCATATCGCGCGTCCCGGCTGGCCTTCCCAGGTGCGAACACAGAATAATACGACAATTTTGTTCGATTAGATACTGGAGCGTTGGAAGCGATTTTCGTATTCGGTAATCATCGGTGATATTCCCCTGTTCATCCAGTGGTACATTGTAATCAACACGTACGAGGACCCGCTTATCATGCAGATCAATATCCCGAATCGTTTTCTTATGAAAGCTCATCGCGCTTGCCCCACCCTTTCTGTATATAGAATCTACTCTAGCACACGAACTTTAATAGTGTCTGTTGTTCCCACGATGCCCGGATATTTGCCCGAGGCCGTAACAACCATATCACCCTTGTGAAATAGCTTGGACTTACGAAGCCAATCAGTGAGCTTGCTGGCAGCCATCTTATCGACAGGACGAACATAACTCTTCACCCCGTAAACGATAGCCAGCTGATCGGCAGTACGCTGTGTGGAGGTGACGGCAATAAGGGGAATTGACGAACGATGTGACGAAATTTGCAGCGCTGTGGCACCTGTCAGCGTTTCTGCTACAATTGCCTTGGCATGAAGCTTCTCAGACAAAGTGATGACGGCAGTACTAATTGCACTTTGGCGATCAGTGTTCTCGACATCACTGAACGTTACCTGTACGGTGTTGTGTTCTTGAGTGTATTTAATGACTCGTTTCATGATTTCAACTGACTCAATTGGGTAGTGACCGCTGGCAGTTTCGTCGCTCAACATGACACAGTCTGCCCCAAGTATGACTGCGGTGGCTACATCAGATACCTCAGCACGAGTTGGCTCCGGCATATCAGTCATGCTGCCGAGCATTTGGGTCGCAACAATGGTTGGCTTGGCGTGTTTGAGACCTAAGCCAATTATTTTCCGCTGTACGATAGGGACCGATTCTGGCAGGGTTTCAGTCGCCAGATCGCCCCGGGCAACCATGGCCGCATCTGTTTCCAGCATAATTCGTTCGAGATTATCAACAGCGGCCTTCGTTTCAATCTTGGCAATTATCTTAGAGGTACTGCCGAGGTTCTTGAGGATCTTCCGGACATTGCGGATATCTTGCTCTGACTGGACAAAACTCATCGCCACATAATCAATATCTTGAGTGGACCCAAATGCCATATCTTCTTTGTCTTTGGCGGTTATGATATCACCACCAAAATCCGTATCAGGCAGATTAATACCCTTGCGCTTAATAAGAATACCTTCGTTGTCTGCCTTAACGTGCACAATGCCATCCTTGACACTCGTCACAATAGTCCGGACTTTACCATCAAAAATATATAGCCGTTCGCCGCGTTTTACTTTCTTGCTCAAATCATATTGGATCGGGATATAGCCGGTGCGCTCGTAGTCTGCCTTGTACTTGAGGCTGAGGCTCTGCCCCGCTTTGACAGTAATAATGCCGTCAAAATCACCAAGCCGGATTTTGGGTCCCTGCAAATCCTGAATGATAGCCACAGGCTTTTTGTACTCTGCGCTGGCTTTGCGGATCCAGGCTATGCGGCGACCATGCTCTGCATGATCACCGTGACTGAAGTTGAGTCGCAATCCGTTGGCGCCAGCTTTTATCAGCTCGAGAACTTTCTCATAACTATCTGTTGCTGGCCCTACGGTCGCAACAATTTTTGATCTTTTGAATTGTTCAATAGGCACATTCGGTGCCTGGGAAGTCATATTTTCCATACTTTAATCTAGTGTAACTGCTTATCCCACCTTTTGAAAGCCCCAGTCGTATACCGCTGTCTGGTGATATTGACATGTACAACTTGTTTATGTTATAGTTATATAATTGTGTCTTGTTCAGACTTCTGACATGGTACATGTACGCTTCACCCCACGATACATACGTGTATCTCGATTCATCTATCGCTACTTCTGAGGAGTTAAGGTGTTCCGTAACATTCGCAATATCATGGCATTGTTCCTGGTGGCAGGATTTGTCACCGTACCTGCAGTGTCGGCACAACCCTCGGTCACCTGCGGCCCCCAGCAGGCGGACGGCAAGATCGCGCATGCGATCAAGTACGTCAACGGTGAGTACCAGCTGCACATCACCTCCAAGGTGGTCACGCGCTACTGCACTCGTTCAGACGGCACGTCGTTCGAGAAGGCATGGTTAGTTGCCAGCACACGGTGGACCGACCCGTACTCTGGTAAGGTCGACTCCGTCAACTGCGGCGGCAGCATCCTCGACAACTACGACAAAGTGTTGTACGGGATCAGCATGGACTACGCCACCAAGGACGTGAATCTGACTCTTGCCTGCGAAGAAGACGGAACTGCACGAAAGCGCATCCGCCTTCCCAACACACCTACCGAGACATGGAAGGCCACTGTCGACCTCAAGGTCGTCGTCGGGTTCGCAAAGGATCCGAAAAAGACCATATCATTCAGCGTCAACTGAGACGCCCAGAGTAGAAGTGGGGTGAAGCCGCAGGGCATTTTGGTGAGATTTTCACCTTGATGCCCTGCTTCACACCCTTGTTGCACATATATAATTAAGAAGCTTCATCCGAATGGATGAAGCTTCTTTGTACATGTCAGACTGAGTCACTGCTACTCAATGCTGTTAGCGGTTCTGGCCGTAACCACCCTGACCCATACGCTCGCCACTGCCATCGCAGTCAGCCTGTCGCTCTTGCTGGGTTGCGGTGCGCTGTTGAATTTCTTCGGCGCTTAAACCGCGATCCTGCCAGCGAGCTGCTACCGATTCGCGAAGCTTGGTTTGCAGTTGCTCCTGCGTCATGCCCTTGTCAGCGGCAATCTGGAGCATCGTTTTGGTCTTCAGTGCTGTGTTCAGCTCATCAACCGTCATGCCAAGTATCTGTGCCTTGGACTCAAGCGATGCCTGGCGACCGTTACCGTTGCCCGTGCCATCGTGCAGCCCATAGCCACCACTTCGTGTTTGTGTTTGCGCTGTCTTAGCGGTAGCTATAGTGGGAGCCACCGCAAGAGCGGTTACGACTGCCATACCGGCAACCGCGCCGAGTATAAGTTTGCTTTTCATAATACATATCTCCTGTTTATCAGTTTGCATATGTAGTACAGCTCTCGGCGGCAGATTATTTCATGTAATTTTGTTGGGGGCTATGATTACCCCGATCTGGGTTCCTGCCATCTTTTCGTGCATGACCGATATCCCCCACACCCCAGCTAGAAAGCAGCAACCCGGCACCTATAGAAATGAGTACCACCACGAGCGCAACAGTGAGCGGCTTATGCCGATAAATTGCACCATGTTTCCGAACAAGCAACACAACAAGCATCGAGAGAGCGGTGGCTATGATGAGCGCCCACCATGGAAATGCGGTTATCGCCTCGCCTAGATTTCGGCGGGCACCGTATGCCATGCCATCAGCCGTTTCTACTTTGATCCAGAAGAATACAATGCTCCACAGGTAGGCAAGCACCATACCGACGATGAGACCAATACTCAGCGTTGCGGCAGATAGTAATGAAAAATACAGACGGGGCTTCATGCGGACATTGCCATGCTTTATTTTCTGCATAACTTCTTCCGATACCGTCGATTTATATTCACTCATAGTGGACCCCTTTCTGTTCACACACGTGCCGGAGCTGCGTTCGCCCGCGCGCTGCCCGTACCCCGACGGTTGACACCGGCATATGAAGCACATCGGCAATCTCGCGGTATTTCATATGCTCATAATACTGAAGTATCACGATATCCCGATACTTGCTCTCCAGCTGGTCTATACATGCCTGGACATCTGCTTGCAGTATCTTTCTGTCAATATCCTGAGCAACTCCAGGCTCATAACTGGCTTCCCGTATATTTTCAACATCAAGTTGGTGATTAATATGACGGTCCTTTTTCACCGCATTCATAGCTTCATTATGTGCTATCCGATATATCCATGATGAAAACTTGAGTTTTGTATTGAATCCGTGCAAATTCTGATAGGCCTTAATGAACGTCTCCTGCACTATATCAACTGCCGCTGTTGCATCATGGATAAGATATGTCACGTAGCGTATGAGCTTGTGCTCATAACGCTGCATGAGCTCGGCGTACGCATCAACATCACCGCCGGTAACCCGGGCGACAATCTCTTCATCAGTACTCTCGTGGTGCGTAGACATGCTACCTATATACTAGCTTAGTTTACGATTGAATGCTCTGAGGTGATTCTCGCTTCCCTTGAGCAACGTCTCAAGGGTGGACTTCACATCTGTCTGGGCAGGATCAAGGGCGGCAAGATCTGACTTAAGGTCAGCGATATCCATTTCTTCTATGGTCACACCGACCTTGTAGGCTTCGGTTAAGCTTTGGTTACCACGTGCGACGAGCTCATCATATAGACGCTGTAGATCAGGATTAACGAACACTCCCACTTCTTGGGAGCGGGGGTCGGTCACGTTTCGGGCATCCAGTACGGTCGCGACTAATTCTTGATGTTTTTCTTCACTTTTTAGGATATTACCAAACACGCGGGCATTGTATTTCTCATACATTTTTAGATAGACATCATGCGCGAGTTTTTCTTCCTCAATAAGGTACAGTAATGACTCTTTGGCCTGTGTGGACGTTTGATTCACAATCTCCTGTTCCGGTGTAGCAGGTGGTACATACTCGTCAGCGTGGTCATTCGCTGCCACCGGGCTCGTGGTCTGTGTTGTCGCAGGTGTCGTGTTGGCGATGCTAGCGTATATGAGGCCGCCGCTCAGTGCCAATACAGCAAGTGCTACCAATAGTACCTCCGTGCGCTTTTGTTGTTTTATCCAGCTTATTGCTTTCATGATGATACTCCTTGTTCGTATGTGTAATACAACCTGGAGTCGGGGATTATTTCAGTTATATTTATAAATAGCTTGGTTGGAATGGGGTGTTTTTAGCGATGAGAATGGGGGAATCGCCTCATCAGCTCCACAAATTGTGTAGCTTAGATGACCCCAACTCCCGCTGGTCGTTCTGGGGCAAGGTTCGGGATATGCCACTGGCATATCCGTTCGATTCCACCCGGCGATAGCCAAGAAAAAAGCCCACCAAAAGGTGAGCTTTTTTCTTGGTGACCCTGATCGAGTCGAACTGGAACCTTATCTGTAATGAAATACTACGCTGGGTAGAGATAATCAAGGGTGGACAGTGGTCATTACCTCTCCCTGCGTAGTCTAGAACCTATAGCGTATCTAGTCTTATTTTCGGGCGTACTTCTTTGTATTAAGGAGAGCTAGTAGCTGGATCAGATTGTCCAATACCTATAACTATATTATACAATATCGGGCTTTATCCTATATCATAAAAGGGTATGATAGTTCGATTGCAGAGACAGAAGAATATAGGTATTGTCGCAGGTCTATTAGCTTCGTGGTCTGGCGTAGCTTTGGTTTATGCAGGACAGAAAAACCTTATTTATCTCGCCTTAGTCTTAATAATTTTAGGTTTACTGCTGTGGTTCTGGGGAGTTGCAACATACGCAAGAGCTAAAGGCTATCCTGCTATTTTAGGAGTGTGTCTAGCTCTGCTTCTCAATATACTCGATATCATAGCGGACCAGAGAGATGAAGTCGAT
>CAZPVS010000021.1:0-16177 GCA_964590315.1 uncultured Candidatus Saccharibacteria bacterium | reverse complement strand
GTATTAGGCACGCCGCCAGCGTTCATCCTGAGCCAGGATCAAACTCTCCAAAAAAGAACTTGTTCCGTAAGCTTAGTCAGAAACTGACTTACTGTTTGTGAACTCTATTTCAAGTCCACGTGTGTTTAAAACATAGTTCAAGTGTAATAACTCTTGCGAGTTATTACTGAACTGACGTTGATTTGCACTACATAAATTTTTAATGTCCACTTCTGGCAGTGTATCTAATATATTTACTCTTGTAATTAGAGACAATCTAATAGAGACCTCGCAAGAACTTACACAATCTTACCTGTTAAACAGATATGTGTCAATACAAAATTCGGAAAGTAATGCTGTAATTTTGCCCACAGTTTGTTTAGAGAGGGTAGTGGTAGATACTACCCCTCAATAACAACGTCGTCTTCTTCGCCGTCGATCTCTTCAGCTTTTTCGACGAGAGCCAGAGAAACCACACAATCCCCATCGTTCAGCCGCATGATACGCACTCCCTGAGTTGCGCGACCAAGCTCAGGTATATCCTTGAGTCCGAGACGAATAGTCTGGCCGTTCTTGGATATGATAATCACTTCTTGGGTGTCGTTTCCTGTTGTAAGCGCCTTAACACCAACCAATGTACCCGTCTTACTATTGACAACTGCGGAACGAATGCCGACGCCGCCCCTGGCGTGTGCCGTAAACTGCGCAACCTTAGTCCGCTTACCGTAACCTTGTTCGCTAATAACAAAGATACTCGTATCCTTCTCGACGATATCCATGCCAATTACCTGATCACCAGTACGAAGGCGAATGCCACGAACACCACGTGATACGCGACCCATTGGACGAGCATCCTTTTCATGGAAGCGAATAGCCTGGCCCTGCGAGGTAGATATAACAACCTCATTATCACCGTTTGTCATGCGAATCCACTTCAACTCATCACCTTCATCTAAGTTTATAGCGATTAATCCACTGCTACGTACGTTTTGATATTGCTCAAACGGTGTTTTCTTTACGACACCGCGAACAGTACACATGAGCAAGTTACCCCCACTCATCTGCTTGCTCACATTTATTACAGAACTGACCGTTTCTTCTGGTTGTAGTTGCAGTAAGTTAACGAGTGCCACGCCCTTGGCACTTAAATTAGTTGCTGGCACTTCGTATGTCTTCAGCCGAAATACTCGCCCCTTATTTGTAAAGAAGAGGAGGAAGTCATGAGTACTAGCGTTGACGACGTGTTCAATAACATCTTCTTCACGTGTTACCATACCGCGCTTACCCTTGCCGCCACGACCCTGCTTCTTATATTCAGCGATAGGACTCCGCTTTATGTAATTTGCTGACGTAAGAGTTACTACAACTTGTTCATCTGGAATCAAGTCTTCATCCCCTAATCTGCCTAATTCTTGCGTGACAACTTTGGTCCGACGCTCATCACCAAACTGTTTCTTAAGCTCCTTCAGCTCATCAGTAATGATAGCCAAAATGCGCTGTTCATCAGCAAGTATCGCTTCGAGTTTAGCAATAGTTTTCAGAAGTTCCGCAAGTTCATCTTCAATTTTCTTGCGCTCAAGTCCTGCGAGTGTTCGAAGCTGCATCGCCAAAATGGCGCGAGCTTGAATTTCAGTCAGTCTAAATTTCTCTATCAGGTTGGCTTGCGCCTCTTCAGTTGTTTCACTCGCCCGAATGGTTGCGATAACTTCGTCAATGTGGTCGAGGGCAATTTTTAACCCCTCCAAGATATGAGCGCGTTCTTTTGCTTTTCTAAGCTCAAACTCAGTACGACGACGAACCACAACCTGACGGTGTTTGATGTGCTCCTTAATGATGTCCTGTAGTCCAAGAATTCGAGGCTGAATGCCATCAATTAGCGCGAGCATATTGTAGTGGAAAGTCATCTGGAGTGGGGTCAATTTATAGAGCTGATTTAAGAGCTTCTTCGGATAAGCGTCTTTTTTCAGATCAATGACGACACGCACGTTTCCACGCGCACTTTCATCGCGAATATCGCTTACGCCGCTGATTTTCTTGTCCTTCACAAGATCAGCAATCTTGATGATGAGACTTTCCTTGTTTACGGCATAAGGAATTTCGGTAACGATTATCTGTGATCGGCCCTTTTTACCCTCCACGACTTCAGCAACTCCTCGGACCACCACGCCTCCTCTACCAGTTGCATAGGCTGTTCGGATAGAATCCCTACCATACACCACGCCACCCGTTGGGAAATCTGGACCATTTACATGCTCCAAGAGATCATCAAGTGTCGCCTCAGGATTTTTAATCTGGGTGATAGTAGCATCGACGAGTTCGGTCAAGTTGTGAGGCGGAATGTTGGTTGCCATCCCGACCGCGATACCAAGCTGACCGTTTAGGAGGAGATTAGGGAGACGTGCGGGAAGTACTTGCGGCTCAGTTGTTGTGCCGTCGTAGTTTTCGGCAAAATCTACTGTTTCTTTATCGATATCTGCAAGTAGCTCATCAGCAACCTTAGCCATTTTTGCCTCGGTATACCGCATAGCTGCTGGCGGATCACCATCCATGGATCCAAAATTACCCTGCCCATTAATAAGCATGTACCGCATAGACCACGGTTGTGCCATACGGACCAATGCATCATAAATTGAGGAATCGCCGTGCGGGTGATATTTACCCATCACGCTACCGACCACATTGGCTGATTTACGGTGCTTCGCACTACTGCGTAAACCTTCTGAGCTCATGCTGTACAAGATACGGCGGTGTACCGGTTTAAGACCATCACGTACATCTGGGAGAGCGCGGGCCACAATCACGCTCATTGAATAACGAAGGTAGCTATCCTCCATAACATTCTCAACAGTGCGACCCTGCACTACTCGAGAGTGAACGCTATCGAGCACCTCGGTGTCAGCAGATGAGTCAAAGTTATTATCTTCTGGGGTTGTCTTATCTGTATCCATCTTAAACGTCCAAGTCCTTTACGAATTTTGCATGCGTCTGAATAAAGTTTTTACGCAGCTCTACCTCTGTGCCCATAAGCTTGCTGAAGATTGAATCCGCTTTCTCTGCGTCATCGACACGAATCTGCACTAATACGCGCTTTTCCGGGTTCATCGTCGTCTCAAACAATTGCTCAGCGTCCATCTCTCCAAGACCCTTGTAACGCTTCTGCTCAATGAATCCTGCCTGCTTATATCGTTCTACAGACTCGTCAACAGATATACCCGACTCTTTACGCATGGCAATAGCCTTATCAAGAACGGTCTGCAATTCGGCTTCATCGTAAATAAATTCGCTCGACTTTCGACCTGGCTTAACCAACTCAAAAAGAGGAGGTTTTGCTAGGTATAAATGACCCCCGTCAACGACTTCACGCATGTAACGGAAGAAGAAGGTAAGGAGTAGCGTGTTAATATGGCTACCGTCTACGTCAGCATCAGTCATGAGGATGATTCGATCATAGCGTAATCCATTAATGTCAAAGGAGTCCTCGATGCCTACGCCAAGCGCTTTAATAATTGCCAGGATTTCATTGTTTGCAAGCATTTTATCTAGCCGCGCACGCTCCACGTTCAGTACTTTTCCGCGAAGGGGTAAGATAGCCTGTGTCTTACTATCTCGACCAGACTTTGCGGAACCACCTGCTGAATCACCCTCGACAAGATATAGCTCGGATGCCTTAGGGTCCTTACTAGAGCAATCTGCGAGTTTGCCGGGCATACTTGCTCCCTCAAGCACGCCTTTACGAATAATGTTCTCGCGAGCAGCACGTGCTGCTTTACGTGCACGAGCAGACAGAAGGGCTTTGCCGACAATCTTTCTCGCAATAGCTGGGTGTTCTTCAAGGTAATAGGAAAGATACTCGCTCAGCACTTGTTCAACAT
Source organism: uncultured Candidatus Saccharibacteria bacterium (assembly GCA_964590315.1). GTDB lineage: Bacteria > Patescibacteriota > Saccharimonadia > Saccharimonadales > JALRHH01 > JALRHH01. Next base: position 12,326 of record CAZPVS010000021.1, on the reverse strand, counting down.
ACCCGCGAATCTCAGGATTTCCAAGTTTATTCTTCGTCTGTCCCTCGAATTGAGGATCCGGGAGTTTTACCAAGATTACAGCAGTAAGACCTTCTCTCGTGTCCTCCCCGGAGAGATTCTCTTCTTTCTCTTTCAGTAAGCCACTCTTGCGAGCGTAGTCATTAATCACGCGAGTAAGGGCCGCCCGAAAACCCGTCAGGTGCGTTCCGCCATCAGGGTTATATACATTGTTAGCAAAAGCTTTGACCGTTTCCGTGAATGCATCCGTGTATTGCAATGCAATTTCTACCTGCACATCATGGACTACTTTATCGACGTAAAATACATCATCGTCCACCACATCTTTTCCGTGGTTCAGGTGTTTTACATACGACTGGATGCCACCTTCAAAATAAAAACTATACCGCTTACCACTTCGCTCATCCTCTAGCGAGGTACGAATACCTTTGGTTAGGTACGCAGCGTGGCGAAGTCGGTCAAGAACGGTTTCATATGTTACCTTTGTTGTCTCAAATATAGATCCATCCGGGTAAAATGTAATCTCTGTACCGGTCTTGTCTGTCTTGCCAATTGGCTTAAGGTCACCCTGGGGAACACCAATACGATACTCTTGTTGAAAAATCTTACCGTCACGATGAATAGTTGCGATTAAACGCGTTGATAGTGCGTTAACCACACTCACACCCACACCGTGCAAACCACCGGATACCTTATAACCGCCGCCGCCGAACTTACCGCCAGCGTGCAGAACAGTCAGAACTGTTTCAACAGTACTCTTGCCTGTTTTTGGATGAATGTCAGTAGGGATACCCCGTCCGTTGTCACTCACTGTGATACCACCATCGGCCATGAGCTTAACCCGAACTTCAGTCGCATAGCCAGCAAGCGCTTCGTCAATGCCGTTGTCTACGATTTCCCATACTAGGTGGTGTAAGCCTTCTACGCCCGTACCACCAATATACATACCGGGACGCTTTCGGACAGGCTCAAGACCCTCTAGAACTTGAATTTGATCAGCAGAATAGTCTTTTTGTTTAGCAGACACTCTTTATAACCCTCTCTCTTGCTTAAGTTTCGCCACTCTTGCAGCCTATTATAAACATCTTTCCATTGAACGACAAGTATCTAACATCGGTAGATATTCCGGTATTAACTGAGCTATTCCTATTGTTTGAACACATGGTTTCATGGTTAAATAAACATGAGAGTTATCTAAATAAAAAGTAGACAAATAATGTTCAAAAAGTTGTTGAGTAATCTCCCCTACAACCCCAGCCTGATTGGGCAAGTTTCTTTTTATGCCAAGCGCATGCACCATGAGGCGTCTGTGCGTCAGATGGGAGCCATAATGATGACGCTTGCTATGGTACTGCAGCTGTTTGCGGTTTTCTCCCCTCCCCAGCCAACGCTTGCGAGTTCAAACAGTGACCTGATTAGTGGGGGTATTACGAGCAAAGCAGATGCCGTGTCCCACTGTCGGCAAAACACCCGTCATTATAAAGATATACTCGAGCACTTCGGTATTACCTGTGCCGATATTTCAGACAGTAAGTCTGTCCAGATAAGCCCTCGTGATTTTGATGGGAAACTATATTCCATGGGACGGCTGGCGTATGGGACGGCTGGCGAAACGCCAGTCAATATCAAGGGAGTTGGCACGTTGTATCTCCGCCACTTCTGGAGCCTCAACAAGCAGCCATCATACAAAGCGTTGTCTGGGATCACCAAATACGGCATGAAGTTTTTTATACTGTATGACTGCGGAAACCTTGTGTTTATCGGTATCCCCAAACCACCTAAAATATGTGAGTACGATAATGACTTACTCGCTTCGGATGCAAAATGTTTTGAGCCGTGTCCGATAGACGGAAAGCATAACATCCCTAAATCATCAGACAAATGTTTTGAGCCGTGTCCTTATAATAAGAAGTTACCAGCCAGCAGCCCCAAGTGTTTTGAGCCGTGTCCCGTAAAGGGCAAGAGTGACATTCCTCGCACTTCTGAGGACTGCTTTGAACCCTGTCCATACAACAGTACAATCGCCAAAAACAGCCCCGACTGTAAACCATGTGAAGAATCTCAGACCCGTAAGGATCTCACCGCCTGTCTTGAATATCGCAAGACAGCCGCTAATGTAACTCAGGGTATATCTGATGCTAATGGGACCACGGCACAGGCGGGGGATGTTATTGAATACACGTTATCAACGCATAATAAGGGCAAGGCTGTTATTAAGGATTTTTCCGTCACCGAGAATGTAAGTGACGTGCTCGATTATGCCGAACTAGTTGATCTTCATGGGGGAACTCTTGATAAAGAGCAGGTTATAACATGGCCACAAGCCGATATCGCAGCCAAGCAGACCCTCGAAAATAAAATAACAGTCCGTATAAAGACCGAGATTCCTACGACCCCGGCATCTGCATCTGACCCCGCTCATTTTGATATGACGATGACAAACGTGTACGGTAATGCGGTCAATATTACATTGCCCCCCAGCGTAAACAAGTCAGTTGAAATGACTGTTACTCAGTTACCGAATACCGGCCCGGGAGCATCTCTGGTAGCAGGATTTGCACTAACCGTGTTTATAACTTACTTTTTTGCACGAAGTCGCTTAATGGCCAAAGAACTGGATATCGTACGATCTAATTTTGCCAGCACGGGAGGCTACTAAGACATGAGCGAACAATTACGCGGCAACCATGAACGACTTGCTGAAACCGTTGACGCGGGGGCGGAAGCAGAAGAAAATCTCAATCGACTTCACAAAGCGGCAGAAAAGGCCGAACAAGACCCCCTCAACAAACAAGTCGAGTCACTGCGGCGACGCGTAGAGCAACAAGCCGTAAGTGGCAAAGAGCTAGCTCCCGGTAGCGAACATAGCGAGACACATCAACAGAGTTTCGGTATCACCAGATCACTCAAGAACGATGCCTACCGCAAAACGCTCAGGCACGTTCAAGGCAATTTAAACGTGCCTGAGCGCGTCATTAGCAAGGTTGTTCACCAGCCAGCTATTGAGGCAGTCAGCAACGCCCTCAGCAAGTCTGTAGCACGACCGTCAGCGTTCCTTGGCGGAAGCTTTATGGCCTTGGTTGGAAGCGCTATTCTGCTCTATATGGCACGACAATACGGATTCACCTATAACTATGCAGTTCTATTTATGTTGTTCATCGGAGGTTTTCTCCTAGGCCTTTTACTAGAGCTACTTATGCGTGTACTCGTACGAAGAAGATAGTCTTAGTAGCCTTTTTAGGAATCGCCACGTAGGTGCAATGTTCCTTCTTGATCGATGAATATAGTATCGTCATCTTGATCAGATTGTACGCCGCTCGTGCTATTTGGCTGATGAACAGGGGCCGCCTGAACGCTTTCGTTCTTATCCCTCTTCTGTATTGACTGAGATGATGAAACGGGCGCTGTGGGGACTGTATTCTGCACGTGCTGCGAGCTCTTGAGTTGAGGAGAAGTTTTATCCAATTGAGGGATTGATGGTTTCGGAGCGTGGGGAGAAGTTAATACTGGTTGCGATTGGGCTGGATTAGCCTTGCGTTTTGCAAGCCATTCATCAAGAAACGATGAACCAGACGAGCCAGCTTTTGGTGGCATCGCACCTGGGCGTACAGGGGCGGTGTTAAACGGACTTGTTGTTGAGGGCTGTCCGAATGGATTACCCGCACCAAATGCAGGCTTTGGATCTTCTTTTGTTGCCAGACGACCGAAGATTTCTGACTCAACGACCGCTTTTGGCCGTCCAAACTTTGCTGCAGATAATTGCCGCAGAGCGGTGGCAAGTTGCGGGTTGGGATTGCCAAGTGGTGGCAAGGTAGCCATGCTGAATGGCTGCGTCGGAATACCACCTACCAATATTTGGGTGACGGTATTATAGTTTGGTATTCGCAGGATGTCTTCCCTATCAAATACTGGGCTAAACTTCTTACTAAGTGCGTCAGCATCGGCGTCAGCACCTACACGGAATGACGCGATTGACCCAACGTTTCCAAATACGGCATCACGAATTTCATCGGTGAGCTGCGTGGTGAACTGGTTTGCGACAATAAGATTCAGACGATACTTTCGAGCCTCTGACAAGATGGTTGCAAATGAGTCAGTTGAGAAATTCTGAAACTCATCAACGTAGAGACAGAAATCCTGTCGTTGTTCTTCTGGGATATTCGCCCGAGCCATCGCCGCAGCCTGGAATTTCATGACAAATATCATACCGAGTAACTTGGAATTAAGCTCACCGGTACGCCCTTTGCTCAGATTTACAAACAAAATTTTCTTATTATCCATGATGTCGCGAAGGCTGAATGAACTCTTCGATTGACCGATGATATTTCGCATCATTTCGTTGGCCATGAAGGCACCAAATTTACTCACAAACCATCCGAGTACTTCACTCTTATGATAGTCGCTGGTTTGGGCCATTTCTTTATTCCAGAAATCAAGAACCACCTGATCCTTAACGTGTTTCAGGAGATCTTTAGCGTATTTGTTATCGGTAAAGACTTTCGGTATATCAATAAAGGTGCCGCCTTCTGGATTTGCCATGACAGTTTTTGCCGCCATACGGAACCAGTGCTCATAACGGGGGCCGATGATACCCTGTCGCTGGGGGTCGTATAGTTTATAGAGCATGTTGATGGCTTCTTGTATAAGAAAATCCTGCTGCGATGCGTCATCAAACTCGAACAGATTCAGCCCCATCGGATACTCCATGTCTGCAGGACTAAAGTAGATGACATCTTCAGTACGTTCTCGAGGAACCAGTGCCATAAGTCTCTCAACTGAGTCACCATGCGGATCAACAAAAGCAAAGCCACGACCCTCCATCATGTCCTGTAGCGCAAGATTTTCAAGGAAGACTGATTTACCCACACCTGTCTGACCAACAACGTACATATGACGTCTGCGGTCCTCAAGGCTGAGACGGATTTGCTTCTTAACCCCTCGAAATAAGTTGTAGCCAAGCAGGAGACCATCATCAGATATATTACGCGGTCCGTCCACCTGTTTACTCCCCTGTCGCTCGAGTTGTGAGGTAGGGATACTGCGCTGATCAGGAAAGTGGAAGATTGTGGCAAGCTCAACAGCGTTCAAAATATTACGATTGTTCTCTTGCGGAAAGAAACGCATTATATATGCAGTTACAAAGCGTTCGATGTCTTTAGCTGGAGTGTACTTAAATCCGTTCTTGCCTGGCGCATCGAACAAAGCAAAAGACGCTACGACGTTACGTAACAGCGTGTCGGCACGCTGAGAGATGTTAGATGACGCAATGACACGAATAAGAACCTCATACCCAGGATGCCGTGTCTTCTCGTCAATTGCATCCAGCGTTGCCTGTTCAAGACTGGACAGCTGAGGCGCGTCAGACCCGCCCCCACCTTTATCTTCTGGAGGTTTTACCAATGCCACGGCAAGTTGTTTGAACCAACCTCCCGCTACCGCAGTACCTTTCTTGCTCTCTTTGCCCTTTCGTTTTTTACCAGCCAACCCGGTAGCGGTTTTTGTCCATCCCTCGTGTGCAGGCCGCATTAAAATCTGTATACCTACTCCATCTTCTTTATCAAGCGAGGATAACGAGTTTAGTAGGGACATCATTGCGTCACGCTTTAGATCCTGGTAGGTGGCAATCGGATACCCAAAGTCTTTCTTAAGTGTCAGCTCACCGCCTATTGTGCCACTTATCTTTCCAACCGGACTAAATATATTGTGCTCGGCCACTTCCTCCAGGCGAGCTGCTGGATAGGCGCTCACAACAGCTTGCTTAACAACCTCTACCATTGCGACCGGAACAGCGGCGTAAAAGTACACGAATCCTTTGCTTCCGACAATTTCAAACGCAAAGTGTCGTTGGCCATAAAACTTGTGTTTGAAGCCTTTTTGCATAGTACTCGCAATAATGCTGTAGAGTATCTGTGCCTTTGAAATGTTTTCTTCAGTAACATCACGGGCATCTCTTCCGCCCACATCAGTATCATCACTGATAGGTGGGAGGTGTATGAGTAGCGGTACCATTTTCAGGCCACGTTCAAAGTTCTTCTGCTCCCTGAATACTTTCCTGACCTGCAAAAAAACCAACGGCGCTGCAATGAGTGCGAGGACGAGCAGGACAACCAATATTGATAAGAAAGCTGCCATGTTTAATCTTCCGTAACTTTTACGTCCTTGTTATATCGTTTTTTAAGATAGTCAGCTTTTATTTTTTCAACCTCTTTGTTTTGCTGATACGGATCGTGCTGCGTACGAGCCACGATCTCCTTTGCCTTAAGAACCCACTCTTTCTCTATAAGATCAGTATCTTCTGCTATTTGTGGTAAAGTGCCGGCAATCGATACGATTGGCGGAACTGCGGAAGAGCCACCTGGAAAATCTTGCGGTGTGGTACTGGACTGGATGGGGTGCATGGCGATAGCAGCCGGCGCATGAGAGGTCGGTAGTTCGACTGCACGTGCTGCCTGCTCCTCATACAGTTCTGGTCGAGCAGAAAGCTCAGGAACAAACGGGGACACTTGTGATTCTACGTCCCTATTTTGTACTGGTGGAAGTTCGTTGCTTATTTGTTGGTCCATACTTTTGTAAAGTATAGCAGTCAATATCGTATTTATATAGGGATAAATACGCTTATGTAGCTCAATATTCAGGGGTGACTGATAAAATCAGCGCGAAGCAAATATATAGCCGTAAACACGACCAGCGTAACTGATAACAAGACATCCCGAATGGACAGTTGATGTATGGACTGAAAGACAGCCAATAACACCGGAAAGGTCGCCACAACTCCCGCAACAATAACGGCTTGCCGGGGAGCAACGTTCCTCTTCTGCCGGAGTAGCAACCACATAGTGACAAATATGCATGTGAACAACCATAGGAATGGAATGATGAGTAATGGGAGCGGGAGTTTACTTGGATCTGTGGCGACAAAAAATACTGGGCCAAAAAGATACAGCGCACCTAAGGATACAGCCATATATACACGTTTATTTATTTTTTTATCCATACTTGAAGTATACAAGAATTTTCATAGAGCGTTACAAACGAATTGTACTCAGATTACTCTCCTGACACTGTCTCAGCATCGAAAACTACACATACATAAAAAGCACCGCTTTGGACACGGTGCTCGGTTTAATAATAAGCATGGTGCAAGGACGACAAATCCGCTTCTATAAATAGACTATTAAGCAGTTGTCGTCGCTTGCGGTGACTGACCGCTCTCGTAATGAGAGCGTTATCGGCTGCTTGGGCCGTAGATTGTAAGTTTTTGTTTTTGGCTTACACGTCTAACTTACTACATTAGTCCAGAATTGTCAATAATTATTTGTAGTATCTATAACAATGAGCATCTGTTAATCATATATTTAATGATGAAATACATTCTAAATATATGATGTTTTTCAAACAACGTAAAATATATATATATAGTTTACTATATTAAGTTTTACGAGTTGAGTCACTGCAATATCAGCGCTCAAAATGTGCTTGCTGAGCCCCGGGTTAATGAGGATGGAACAACGGCTGAGCTGAGCACATTAAAGACATTATTACGGCCACATGGTCGCTCACAGTATGCGTATAATCATCCCCATTTGTGACGCCCTTTAGAACGGGTCATGTGTAGCAACCGAACCCTATAGAAACCAAGCATGGATATTCGTGGCGCCTGGGTACGCTTGTAGTGTATGCACTACCATTCAATAAAGAAGGTCTAGAGAATGCCAGATGCCGAAAACATATCTACTGCCCTAGCCCCCTAGTGGAAAAGACAGTAACACCGGTGGTAGCTTGCCTTTAGAAATTTTGTTGTTATCTTTAGCATAAACATTATTGACAAGTGGATTTCTGGTGCTTATTATAGGGGTAGCACTGAATAAAAAAAGTGCTCAAAAACAAAAAGACTTCGAAACAACGGCTTCTCGCAAGCCGTTGTTCCATACAAGGAACAACGCCTGAAGTCTTTCAATAAAAACCGTCAAACAAACCCAAAAATCGCAATAATGCCCTGTCACAAAACAGGGCATTATTTAATTATAGGTTAGTAGTTTTGCTTAAGCTTATGTACAATACTCGTCAATGAGTGCAGCTGTGAGTACGGTATCTGAAGCAGGAACCCAAGGAATTCGCATTGATATCGAGTGCCATATATCGAACGGGCTCCCGAATATTATCGTTGTTGGCTTTGGCAATAAAGCCATTGATGAGGCAAAGGAACGAATGCGAAGCGCGTTTGCTGAGGCTCAGATTGAACTACCTAAAAAGCGTATTACCTTGAACCTAGCCCCAGCAGATGTTCCAAAAGACGGTACCAGCTTTGATCTTGCAATGGCTGCGTCGATTATGCTTGCAAGCAAGCAGATCATGGGCGATCGTCTCGCAAAAGCAATTGTTATTGGAGAACTCGGCCTTGATGGATCTGTCAGACCCGTGCGAGGCATTATTGGCAAAATGCTTGCGGCACGAAGATTGGGATTTACGACATTTTATATTCCCGCAGCGAATTTACAGCAAGCCCAATTAGTTCCTAAACTGTCTATTATTCCTATAAAATCACTTCGTGAATTTTATCTAGACCACACCAACACTGTTCCCCTCACTACCATACAGTCGGGCGAGATACCCACGCAACAGTCCTCGTACAAGGATCACGAGAATGACTTCACTGATGTTATTGGCCAGGTGCGCGCAAAACGAGCGCTCGAAATTGCCGCGGCAGGATCACACAATACCCTGCTTAACGGTCCGCCAGGAACCGGCAAAAGCATGCTCGCAAAAGCCTTGCCATCTATATTGCCTCCACTAGAAGCGGAAGAAATCTTAGAAGTAACCCACCTTCATAGCCTCGCAAGTCAACAGTACGATAAGATTATAACCGAGCGACCGTTCCGGTCTCCTCATCATACTGCGAGTGAAGTGTCGATTTTAGGTGGTGGGCAGCGGCCTCGGCCAGGAGAAATCAGTCTCAGTCATAGGGGGATCCTCTTTTTTGATGAGCTACCCGAATACTCTCGGCACACCTTAGAAGCACTACGACAACCCTTAGAAGATAAGATCATAACGGTAGCTCGCGCCAAAGATACCTTAGTATTTCCTGCGGAGTTTATGCTCATAGCAACTGCCAACCCCTGTCCTTGTGGATTCTATGGCAGTACCAAGACGTGTAGCTGTAGCGCATACGATATTGTTAAATATCAACGTAAACTTTCGGGCCCTATCATGGACAGAATAGATCTTTATGTCGATGTTGACGAGGTAGAACATGCGAAGCTACTCGGCAATGGTCAGGCAGAACCCAGTGCCGTTATTCGTAGCAGGGTGCTCCGTGCCCGCAAACGCCAGCACGCACGCCTCAATAATCCCAAAATTCTTAATGCCAGTCTTAATAACAGGCAACTAAAGCAGCACTCCTCTATATCAACAAGCGCCAAAGAGCTTCTCGATCAAGCTGCAGAGAAACTAGGAATCTCCGCGCGAGCCTATATGCGAATTATCAAAGTCTCACGCACCATTGCTGATTTGGCAGACTCGGATAGTATCGAGGTACCCCACATCACCGAAGCCCTTCAGTACAGGCGACAAACCCAAAATAACCTGTAAAGCTTGACCCCTGTTGCTTTATCTGTTAAAATCCTTCTGATTAGCTAATATTACTTTAAGGAGCACGCTTATCAGCCAGACCACCCGCTTGAATGGAGCAATTCGAGCAGCAAACGTACGTGTTATCGATGAAGATGGATCGCAACTTGGCGTCATATCAAAGATTGAAGCGCTACGACTTGCAGAAGAACGCGGCCTGGACCTGGTAGAGGTTTCTCCCAATGCTGATCCGCCGGTATGTAAAATTGTCGATTGGGGCAAATACAACTACCAAAAGACCAAACAATTGCAAAAAAGTAAACAGCACGCAAAAGCTCTTGAAGTTAAGCAAATGCGCTTCGGGCTCAAGATCAGCGAACACGATCTTGGGGTTAAACTCAAAAAAGTAACCGGTTTCCTCGATGCCGGACACAAAGTTAAACTTACCGTATTCTTCCGAGGAAGAGAGAATGCACATAAAGATCTAGGATTTAAACTCGCCGAGAAAGTAATTGAAGGGTTTGGAGAAACAATTATCGTTGACCAGCAACCACAACTATCCGGCAAACAATTAAGTTTCGTTATAAGGAGCAACAGTAATGCCAAAACTAAAGAGTCATAGCGGAACCAAAGACCGCGTCAAAGTCACAAAGAACGGCAAGGTCTTACACGGCCATTCAGGTAGCAACCACCTTTTGCAGAAGAAATCAGCAGCACGTAAACGTCGCTATGCGGTTCCCGGCCAGATGGTAGGCAAAATGGCCAAGAATATTAAGCTTAAGCTTGGCGCATAGAATAGTAGCTAATAATATAGTTAAGGAAATGTAATGAGAGTAAAACGAGGCGTCACTAGTCGCGCAAAACATAATAAGATCCGATCTGCTACCAAGGGCATGACGCGCAGCAATCGTTCCAGCATTAAGCGCGGTAAACAAGCCATTGTAAAAGCAATGGAAAATGCCACTCGCGACCGAAAAGACCGGAAACGAACATTCCGCCAGTTGTGGAATACCCGCATCAACGCTGGAGCCCGCTTGCATGGCACGACTTACAGTCGGTTGATAGCAGGTCTTAAGAAGGCTAATGTTACCTTGGACCGTAAAATCCTAGCTGAACTTGCTGTCAATGAGCCAAAGGCTTTTGAGGCAGTTGTAAAATCAGTTAAATAATCATCGGTGGAACAAACAAAAACATCCGCTATTTAGCGGATGTTTTTCATAGTGTCAGATTATCTGTAAGCCGGGTTCTGTTCCGCCGAAACGGAGCTGACCATCTATCTAGTTCTACTATTGCTAATAGACTCTAGCGGATTTTATGGCTGACCCAGGCGGGAAACCTGTATTGGATCAACCTCCTTGCAGCAGACAGGGTTTACCTCCCATGCATGTCACCATGCATGACTGTGGGCTTTTACCCCACTCGTTTCACCGTAGCCACGCACGCAAAGTGCGTGTGGCTGTTTCGTTTCTGTGGCACTTTCCCTAGGGTTGCCCCCGGTTGCCGTTAGCAACTGTCTTTCCCTACGCTGCCCGGACTTTCCTCTTGCGTTGCCGCAAGCGGCCAGCCGATAGCCTGACACATGTGATTATACCACAGGTACCTGGCACTCTGGGGAGTGCGAGTGCTAGCGAGCTAGTTCGGCATCGAGGGTGGTGTTCACTTCCCCGTCGGCCAATTTGTTGAGTTCGCGAGGAACGTGCGTATAGCTCACTCTCTTGAATGTAGACGCAATCTCCTTGATAGATTCATGGATAGGCCATAAGTCGCGGTTTTTCACTTTGTACGCACCCTTCATTTGGTTAATCACCAATAGACTATCCATATATACCTCAACTTCCCGGGCGCCAATTTTTCGTGCCTCCTCTAACCCGAGTTTGAGCGCTTGGTATTCTGCCTGATTATTCGTAGTTATACCCAGATAGATGCCACTCTTCTGGATGATGTTGTCTGCCATATCCATCAGCACATACCCTGAAGCTGAAGGACCGGGGTTGCCACGTGACCCCCCATCAGCAAACATCTTTACCTGCTTTGCGCTACCATTGGTACTCGTCGGAACTTGGGGTGTTTCATAGGGCTTGAAGGTAAAATGTACCATTTTGACAGGTGTTTCGGGCCCCACCTCTGGTCCATAATACCTCCTGAACGATTCATACATCTCTGTATCGGAGTTATATCGCTCGTGTCCCTGCCAGTCCTCCTCGCCTATATCACTCAGTCGCTTTTCGGTCACGCGATCTATTCTTGCTTGGCCGATAATTACCCACGTGCTCTTGTCGTCAGGTTTAACCTTATCTATAAGTTGCACTTCATCATTAACTGACAGTTGTTTGTCATCGTATATACGCCATGTACTGGTTTTGGCGCCGCTCAGGATAGCTTGTGCGAGTTCATGATCGAGTTTTAATGTTTTCATCTAGACATATTGTACCGTACATCTGTTAAATCTTAATTATGTAAGCTAAAATAAACAGGATGGTCGTGACATCGGGGTGTGGCGCAGTTGGTAGCGCGTACGGCTGGGGTGAGAGTTGCCAGGGGCAATTCGCAAGGCAATCTTCTCTTGAAAACTACGTTTTCATAGATGAAGTTGCGGGGTCGCGGAACGTGACCGTGAGGTCTACTTCACGGCCCAGTCAATTAAAATGGTAAACTTACAACACACATCGGGGTGTGGCGCAGTTGGTAGCGCGTACGGCTGGGGGCCGTGAGGTCGCAGGTTCAAGTCCTGTCACCCCGAC
>CAZPVS010000020.1:0-18753 GCA_964590315.1 uncultured Candidatus Saccharibacteria bacterium | reverse complement strand
AGACTCCGTTACGTAAAGTAAAGGAGGAAGAAATGACTTACGCAGCATCAGTACAAACCAAGACCTACAACGGGTGGGTAAACTACGAAACGTGGGTAGCGAATCTCTGGCTCACCAACGACGAGGGTGGCTACCGTCTCCTCATGGAGGCGGTGAATCACCCCTTCATGCAAGATTGGGAGCGTGGCGAGTGGCTTCGCGACATGCTGAACTACCAGCTACAAGACGAGATAGATGTCCCGTGCATGTGGCAGGACTTACTCCGTCACGCTTTCGGCCAGATCAACTGGACTGAAGTAATTGAGAACAACGCGGAGGACGCGCGATGAGCGTCCTCCCATTGCCTCAAGACATTGAGAAAGCCCGTACTTTCTGGGCTATGATCGCCAGGAAGAACGGTTGGTATAAAGAACCGTTCTTCGTGCAGGTTTGGGTTGACGACTCCGGTGACATTACCGATAGCGTATCACACCGAGATCTCGACCGCGACTATATTCTCGACGAGGATGACGTACCGATTGGCGGTTGAATCCCGGCGTCCTGAGCAAGACGTAAAACTGCTCTAAGCTTCGATATCTTCGAGAGCGATGAGGGCGTCGGGGTCATCGATGCTAGACCAGATTGGCTGGCCTTTGTCTTGTTGGTTGATGAGCGCCTGGTAGCTTGTCGTGTAGGCAAGCATCGATTCGTATGACTTATTGAGTGCGCCGCGCATGACACGCTGGGCGTGTCGCTCGATGGCGGCAGAATCACATACAAACAGAATGATCGGAAACTCGTTGCCCGATTCGGCGTAGGTGCCGGCTTCGCGGTATTTAATCAGCCTGCCGACTCCGGCGTTGACGGCAACGTCGTAGCGCTTTACGTCGCGGAAGTGGTACATGAAGAAACGCGAGGTTGCTTTGTCCTGTTTATGGGCGAGGTAGAGGTCTGGGAGCGGCCGCGGGAAATAGTCGAGGTCGCCGAGTTGTCTAGCGGTCAGAGCCTTCATGCCCGGGTAGTTGCGCAGGAAGGATTGTGCCAGTTCGAATATCTCACTGGATTCTTGGATCAGCGACTCCGAGGCCTTTTTGTCGGCGTAGGCGTTTCGGATAGCCAGGTCGGTGACGTACGGCAGTTCTTTTTGGACGATACGCAGACCAGCAGGCGTCAGATAGAAGGCGGCCGGAATACCGGAAAGCTTTTTTGTGCTGTCGTATCTCATGCCAACCAGCCCTGCATCTACGAGTCGTTTGAGCTTGTTGTTGACTGATGTCCTGCTTTTATATGTAAAGTTCTTTTGAATATGAGCAACGGTAACAAACCTATACTTAGCTATAAAGATAAGTACGTCTAATTGACCTTTGTTTACAGTTACTGATGTTTTCATGCTAATCTACTCTGATGTTTCTACTACTCTCTCGTTCTATTCCTATATTTATATAGTAATAAAGAAGAATAAAAATACAAGTATTACAGGGGTAATCAAGGGGTTAAAGTGAAGACGCCGATGTCTTCACATAAAATGGTTAAAAATGCTTGCAACTATCTATATATTTATAGTAAACTATAGATATAACGATAGTTAATACTGTTGGAGGGTAACAGTATGGCGCAGTTGAAAGTACAAGAATTAGTGAAAAAAGCAGCCAATTCTGAGCAGTACTTCACGACGCTTCCGACTGAAACCCGCATTGAAATGATAGCTATCTTAGTCGTTGATTGTATCCTAGCCGACCTGGAAAATGGCGGGTTTTTGTTAAAGGAGTTACAGGAGGGAGGACAAAGCAACCATGAATGACTTTGCCAATCGAGGGCGGGTGCGCTATGCCTATGGCGGTATACGCGTCTCCTCAAAAGAACAAGGCCTTAAGGATTCACCACAGGCGCAAATGGAGCAGATAAATAGGTACGCCGAGTACAACAACATACTTATCATCGACTTCATTAAGTTCTATGAATCCGGCTCGAAGAAGATACAGCCGATGCAACGAGCCATTGACCAGATCAAGAACGATAAACGCGTCGAGCTTTTCATCGTCAAGTCCATCGACCGCTTCACCCGAGGCGGCTTTAAGCCATATGGGGACTTGAAGGAGCAGCTCGATGACCTGAATATCAGCCTCATCGATACCTTCGGTGTCATTGGCACACAGAAAGTAAACACGCTCGAATACCTCGGGCTTGAATACGATTGGAGCGTCTACTCTCCGACCCTTAAGAGTGAGTTGCTTGCTGCCGAGCAATCCCGCGATGAGATCCGCGACATCATGAGCCGCATGATCGGGGCGCAGATCCGCTACTGTCGCATGGGTTACTGGGTGCGCGGTGATATCTACGGTATGAGGTGCGAGAAGAAGATCACCCCGCACGGTAAACGAACGATTCTTGTGCCGCATCCGCAACAGTCGGTACTGGTGAAGAAAATGTTCACCCTCCGCGCCGAAGGCCAGATGTCAGACAGCGAGATCATCGACATGATGAATAAACTCGGCTTCAAGACCCTCGTTCAATACGAGCGAGATAAGAATGACCCGACACGAATCACGGGACAGCGCGGCGGCATACCCCTCAAACTGAAATCCTTCCTGCGCATCATTAACAATCCGGTCTATGCAGGCATAACCTGTGAAAAGTGGACGAACAACGAAGCCATCCGGCTCAAGTTCCCAGGCCTGATATCGGTAGATCTGTTTAACCGGGCCAATAAGGGCAAATTCATCATCCACGATGCCGATGGAGTACTGAAATTCATCGTCAATAAAGATCCGAAGCACGTTGAGAAGGTCGGCAGAAGAACCGACGAGTTTCCCTACAAGCGGGTTGTCAATTGTCCGACGTGCGGAAAGCCACTTCATGCCAGCGCCTCACGCGGCAAGCTCGGCAAATACTATCCTGCGTATCACTGTCGCCGGGATGGCCATAACTTCCGCGTGCCGCTTGCTGAATTCGAGGAGACGATCACCACCTTCGTGAAGAGCTTGCGCGTCAATGAGGCCTATCTAGGCGAGTTCATGCAGAAGGTTGTCGAGGAGTGGAATAAGCGCTCTAACGCCTCTATGAGCGAAGCGGATGTGCTTGAGGAACAAATCAAGCAACTATCCTACGAAGCCCGTCAGAGCATGGATAAAATCAAATATTTAACCAGTGAGAAAACGATCAAGTTCATCGAGGAAGACCTAGTACGTATAGAGAATGATATCGACCAATTGCAGTACCAAAAATCACAGCTAACCGTGAAGAAACCAGTCGAATTACGCGAGATTGAGCTTTACACCAAGTATTTCTTCGAACACCTGGACATCTTGCTTCTCCAACAGAATAATACAGTAGCAAAAGCCAACTTTTTCAGCCTCATATTCAATGAAACGCCGTCGTTCGCCGATTTGAATGTTCGAACACCAGAAACTAAAAAAACGACAGAGGTAACTGACGTTTTTTTAGCACTTTCGACGGATAATTCCTCTTGGCTAGGGCGGAGGGATTCGAACCCCCGAATGCCAGGACCAAAACCTGGTGCCTTACCACTTGGCCACGCCCTATTATCGATGGATGTACGGATGCAGTTTAACGTCTTGCTTCGGGACAGGGTTTTGGCCACTGGCTACCAGGACCGCATAATGATCTTTCGTCGCAAGCTCCGAAGAGCCGGTGCCTTACCACTTGGCCACGCCCTATGATTGATGATCAGATGAACTACGTTAGTATTTATTTAGGCAAATTATACTTTGTAATTACATGCGTACAGTCAAGAATTCTACCCTAAAAATAGCACTAATACAATGTTAATTGCTCTGTACGCAAGCCCAGAGTACCGGTTATACTTATGGACAAGTTATGAGGGTAATTGAACCACATCAATTTAAGGGGGTAAAACACCCTAAGGTGAAGCGCAGGCCTGTTAAGCCCTGGCGCATCTTAGCCATCCTCACTCTAGTCACGTATCTTGCGGTTATGCTTGGCCGTCCCATCCCTCTTATCACCTCCTCCGCAGTAGCCCTTTCACCAACTCGGACATCGGACGTCGCAATTCTTTGGCCAACGTATGGACAGGCATCTGTAGGTGCGGTTGGTTACGGAGTTCTTGGTAACCGAGGCGAACAAAAGCCGATGCCCACTGCGAGTGTTGCAAAAGTAATGACAGCACTGGCAGTCCTCAAGGCCCACCCTCTTAAGCCTGGAGAACAGGGTCCGACCATTCGCATTACTCAAGAAGACGTTGACGATTATGTGCAAACAGTCGCTATGGGCGGATCACATGTTACGGTGGTACTTGGGCAAGAAATTTCAGAGTACCAGGCGCTTCAGGCGTTGTTGCTTCCATCAGCGAATAACATGGCAAATACGTTGGCGCGGTGGGCGTTTGGCTCCCAAGAGGAGTACACAAGATTTGTAAACAATTTTGCAAAATCGCTCGGCATGACCCAGAGCACCTTTGCTGATGCCAGTGGCTTTTCGCCTCAGACGGTGAGCACTACAGAAGATTTGGCGAAGCTCGCGGTAAATGCTATGGATAATCCAATCATCGCAGAGATAGCTGCGCAACCAAGCGCAGTCGTTCCGGTTGCCGGCACCATTTATAACGTCAATAACTTACTTGGTGAAAACAATATAATAGGCTTAAAGACAGGTAATACGGAAGAAGCTGGTGGGTGCTTCATGGCTGCCGCTGCAAAAGAGATTAACGGTCAACGAGTAATAGCGGTCAGTGTGATTATGGGCGCGCCTGATAGGTACACTGCACTGCAGAATTCGGTGCCACTCGTCAACTCGGTATTTGAAGGCTTTGAGACAAAAACCATCGCCACCGCCGGGCAGACAATTGGTGAAATAGCTATTCCCTGGCAACAATCAGCCCAGCTTGTTCTACGCGATGATATCAAGGGTCTTGCCTGGAAATCTCTAGAAGTAAAGCCTGTGATTGAGCTCTCGGATGCGCGCGAAGGTATGACTGCCAATACAGAAATTGGTCGTGTAACTGCACGGTTTGGGCGGGATACTGTCGAATCACCAGTGGTACTGAAAGATACTATTACGACGCCGGACTGGAAGTGGCGTCTTATGCCACAATTCTAAAGAAACATCTGCTCCGGCTTCGTAAATGTATTACAATATTATGCAAGATGAAAGAGAAGCTGCAGCCTAGTCCTGAAGACTACATTGTTCCCTTGTATATAAATGGACTAAATGGCCGCATGTTGCGCATGCCAGCACCGGCCCATCGCAAGCGCGAAATACTATTTGTGTATGGCCATCATTCCACCATTGAACGTTGGTGGGGTCTCATACAAGATCTGAATCAATATGGCGCAGTGACGGTACCGGATCTACCAGGCTTTGGCGGTATGGATAGCTTCTATAAGATAGATAAAAAGCCTGATCTTGATACGATGGCTGATTATTTGGCAGCGTTTGTGAAGATGCATTATAAACGGCGGCGTGTCACGATTGCAGGATTATCCTGGGGTTTCTTGGTTGTGACTCGCATGCTGCAGCGCTACCCTGATCTGACCAAAAAAGTAGATTTACTTGTCAGTGTAGTCGGCTTTGCTCATCATGACGATTTTATGTTTAGCCCGTCACGTCACCGTTTGTATGTGGCTGGTGCAAAGCTATTTTCCTGGCGTTTACCGTCGATATTCTTTAAGAATGTTTTACTCCACCCTTCACTGCTCCATCTCGTATATGCCCGAACTCATAACGCCAAGCATAAGTTTGCTGATACAAGCCGTGAAGAGTTCAAGCGACTCATGCAGTTTGAGGTACATTTATGGCATGTCAATGACCCGCGTACGCATATGGCAACGACCGTCGAGCTATTAACTGTTGATAATTGCCAGAAGAAGGTGAATTTGCCTGTCTGGCACGTTGCGGTCGCTGGTGAGAAATACTTTGACAATCATCGGGTCGAACAGCATATGCGTGTTATCTTTAGTGATTTTAACAACGCCGTTTCCACACTCGACAACCATGCACCGAGTGTCATAGCCGACAAAAAAGCAGCAGCACCACTTATTCCACCAAAAATTCGACGACTACTGTCAAAGGCTCCGTAATCTCTCTTACACCGCAAGTCTGGTATAATAGCCATAAGATGAAAATTGGCATAGTATGCCCGTATAACATATTTAAGGGCGGCGGCGTTCAGGAATGCGTATTGGCGTTGCAGGCCGAGCTGATACATCGCGGACACACAGCTAAGATAATTACCCCGTGGCCGCGGAGTTACGAGGGCGATGAGCCAGAAAATGTTATTTTCATGGGTGCATCAACTGACATGAAGTCACCACTCCATACCACGGTGCAGGTTTCTGCAACCGGCAACCGAGACCGTATCACTGAAGTCCTTGAGCAAGAGCAATTTGATGTACTGAACTTCCACGAGCCGTGGATTCCTATCATCAGCCGGCAGATTCTGGCAAAAAGTAATGCAATTAATGTTGGTACGTTTCATGCAAAACTTCCTGACACCCGGGTGAGCAAAACCATCGAGAGAGTTATTACACCGTACACCAAGTCGATATTAAAATCACTGCACTGTATAACAGCCGTTTCACCCTCTGCGGCTGAATACGTTCAGCAGCTCACGGACATGCCCGTTACTTTTGTGCCAAACGGCATCGATCTCAAGAAATATAAGCCAAAGCCGTCTTCTAAAGTTGCCACACCTACTATTTTTTATATTGGACGGCTCGAACAGCGCACAGGTGTGAAATATTTACTGCAGGCATTTGCCGTACTGCAGAAGATGATGCCCGAGGTACAGCTCTTGATAGCTGGCGATGGTCCTGACCGAGAAAAACTTGAAGAATTGCGAGACGAGTTAGAATTGCGTAATGTCGAGTTCCTCGGTTTCGTTTCAGATGCTGAGAAGATCCGATCGATGCAATCATCAACAGTCTTTTGTTCACCGGCACTATACGGCGAGAGTTTTGGTATTGTGCTGCTCGAGGCAATGGCATGTGGCACGCCCGTTGTGGCTGGGGATAATCCAGGTTATACCGGTGTGCTTCAGGGCCGAGGCGAGTTGTCGCTCGTTAACCCATTACATACTGAGGATTTTGCCCGTCGACTTCACCTGCTTTTATCAGATAAAGGTCTCCGAGATACATGGAACACCTGGGCGAAATCGTACGTAAAGCAATTTGATTACCCGCGTATTGTGGACGGGTACGAGGCTGTCTATCACACGATATGTAATGAACAAGCGACCGAATATGCCCATAAGCTCGCTTAAAATTGGATTTGTTGTTGATGATACCCTCGATAAGCCTGATGGCGTGCAGCAATATGTGCTCCGAATGGGAGAGTGGCTGTCCGCGCAGGGGCATGAAGTACATTATCTCGTCGGGGAGAGTTGGCGGAATGATATACCACATATTCACAGTCTGAGCAGAAATCTCCCGATAAGATTTAATAAAAACAAAGTGTCCGTACCGCTACCCGCACCGTATCGTCCCATCAGTGCATTGCTGCAGCGTGAGCAGTTTGACGTCATACACGTCCAAATGCCATATAGCCCTTTCCTTGCCGGTCGTGTGGTCAAGTCGGTACCACTACAAACTGTAGTGGTGGGCACATTCCATATACTGCCCTACTCAGATCTGGAGCGAATAGCGACACGCTTTTTGGGTGCAGTCCTTCGGAGAACACTGAAGCGGTTTGATACCGTACTCTCTGTATCTGCCCCGGCTCAATTATTTGCCAAGCAAAGCTTTGGCATCAGTAGTACCGTACTGCCAAATGTAGTCGATCTGTCATGGTACAGAAAAAATCGTCCGGCTCGACAAGAGGGCGGCACCGTAAAGATAGTTTTTCTTGGGCGATTGGTTGAGCGAAAGGGCGCACAACAGTTGCTTGAGGCGATTGCAGCCCTCCCGAAGGCCACGCAATCATTAGTTGAGGTGCGCATAGGGGGAAAGGGGCCGCTACTTGAGCAGTTAACGACGTACGCAAGAGAAACAGGTATTGATAGTCAGGTGCATTTCGAGGGCTTCGTGGCAGAGGAAGACAAGCCTGCTTTTCTTGCTCAGGCTGATATTGCAGTGTTTCCTGCTACGGGTGGTGAAAGTTTTGGTATTGTCTTGCTTGAAGCAATGGCGGCCGGGGCTGGCGTAGTAATAGGTGGTAACAACGCTGGGTATAGCAGTGTGCTTGCTCCATGGCCAGAAACACTGTTCGACCCTCACAACACGCGTCAGTTTATCGAAGTACTGGAACGCATGATTCATAATAAAACCACTGCCCGCCGCATTCATCAGCAACAACAACATGCCGTTACCAACTATGACATCGCGAAGGTCGGCCCTAAACTAGTCGGCATCTATGAAAACGCAATTGCCAAACGGAACAAAAAGCAGCATAATACGAACTAATGGGTATTTTTTCCTCAAAAAACCAACAGAGTGTTGAGATAACTATCTCAAATAAAACGGTTATTCGTGTACTATTCCTCGTCATCCTGTCATTTATTTTTCTTGCGGCGCTCCGTGCAGCATCTCACGCACTGACATTAATTTTTACTGCATTTTTCCTCGCACTGGCGTTGAATGCCCCGGTTCACTGGATAGCGCAGCATTTGCCCGAAAAACGACGTGGTAGCCGAAAGATTGCCACTGCCGTATCGTTCTTTATTGTTATCGCATTTCTCATTGGGTTCTTGGCTAGTTTAGTCCCACCGCTTGTCAAGCAGACATCAAACTTTATTGATGACGCTCCGGCGCTCGTCGATAGCGCACGTGGTGAGAACTCGGAACTTGGCAATTTTGTACGGAAATACAATCTAGAAGATGAAGTGTCTAAGTTGTCTTCGCAGCTTTCTGATCGCCTCGGCAATGTTACCGGTACGGCAGTTTCGAGTGTTTCACGAATTTCCAGCAGCGCGTTCTCAGTGCTTGCTATCCTCGTACTCACCTTCATGATGCTTATTGAGGGCCCGTATTGGATGAAGGTAAGTAAAGATTTGTTACCGCGTAACAAGCGCGAGCATGTCGCAGACCTTACCGCAGATATGTACCGCGTTGTGAAAGGCTTTGTAAACGGCCAAGTGCTGCTTGCTGCAATTGCTGCAGTGATGATATTAGTACCGCTGATTATACTTGACGTAGGATATCCAGTTGCACTGATGGTTATTGTATTTATATGTGGTCTTATACCAATGGTAGGTCACACCATCGGTGCCGTTATTGTCAGCACCGTCGCGTTGTTTACCTCGCCTGTCGCAGCAATCATCATTCTGCTGTACTACTTCCTTTATCAGCAAATAGAGAATTATGTTGTTCAGCCGCGCGTCCAGTCGAACTCTACAAATATGTCACCACTTCTGGTATTTTCGTCTGTAATTGTTGGGGTGAGTTTTGGTGGTATTCTGGGAGGTCTTGTCGCTATTCCAGTCGCTGGGTCGCTCCGAATTCTTCTGATTGATTATCTCCACCGTCGTGACATGTTACCCGAGCAAGTCGCCCATCGTGCGCTCAAAGAATCTAGTACTAAGACATCTCAGTCCAAGTAGTTTCTTTACTACAGGCGCGACCATATCTGGCCGTGAGCCGTGTCGTTAATGGCTATGCCCTGCTCTGCCAACAGATCTCTGAGTGTATCTGACGTTGCCCAGTCTTTATTATCACGTGCAGCTTGGCGGTCATGCAGTATCCGTTTTTGGGCGTCAGTAATATCATTGCTTTGAAGAAGTCGCAATCCAAAAAGTTCATCAATAGCTTGGAGAAAAGTAACAAATGCCACTCGAGATTGCTCGGAAAGTAGCCCTGATGAACCTATTTTGTCAACGAACTCTGTTGAAAGCACGGCCAGTGCCATTGGCGTATTTAAATCATTACGAAGATGGCTCCTGATCTGCTCCAGGACAACCTCATAGTCAATTGATGGTCCGTCGGCTGCGGTAGCTTGCCAACGTAGGTCAGCAACTGCCTGTAAGTGCTGGAGACGGCTCTGCGCGGCACCCAAAATATCCCACGTAAAGTTTCCTTCAGTTCGGTAGTGCTTAGACAAGATGAGTAATTTGAAAGCATCAACAGAGTATCCTCGCTCAGTAATATCGTGGAGCGTATAAATATTGCCCAGTGATTTCGACATCTTTTCGCCATCAACCTTCAAATGATTGTTGTGCAGCCAATAGGTGCTGAACTGCGTGCCAGTGACAGCCTCTGTTTGGGCAATTTCATTGGTGTGATGTACGGGGATGTGATCAATGCCCCCCGTATGTATATCAATTTGATTGCCAAGTAGTTCCTGTGCCATAACGGAACATTCCAAGTGCCATCCCGGAAAGCCTCTGCCCCAGGGGCTGTCCCATTCCATGTCACGGGTGGTATCAGTCGGACTGCATTTCCAGAGGGCAAAATCGGTCGGATTTTTCTTACCTGAGTCTGCGACCCGAGCCCCCGCTTGTAGCCCGGCGATGTCTAAGCGCGCGAGCTTGCCGTAATCTTCGAGCTTACCTGTATCAAAATATATGCCGTCGCCCGGTATTTCGTATGTAAATCCTTTGCGCTCAAGCTCCTGCACAAAAGCAATCTGCTGAGGGATGTATTGCGTTGCACGCGGCATTTCATCAGGCCGCAATAAACCAAGCAGATCAAAGGCTTCATGATTAGCTACGGCAATATATTTATCAGCTATGTCCCATGCGGTAACGTTTTCGGCGCGGGCGCCCTTCTCCATCTTGTCTTCACCGCTATCTTCATCACTTGTGAGGTGGCCGACATCTGTAATGTTTTGAACTCTTTTGACGTCAAAGCCGGCATCAGCAAGCACGCGGACGAGAATGTCCCAGTATATGTAGGCTACCCAGTTACCGATATGCGGTTGGCTATATACCGTGAGGCCGCAGGTGTACAGTCTAATGAGATTGTCATGTAATGGACGCACATCTTCAGTGGTACGAGTGAGCGTGTTATATAGTTTCATGTGGTTGATCCGAGTGAAGGTTATGGAGTAATTGGTTCGCGTATGTTATGCATTCTGACTTAATTTCTGCGAAAGGGCGTCCATCAGTAATTTTAAACCCTGCGGCATAGCCATGTCCTCCACCGCCAAAATGCACTGCAAGTGTACTGGCGATCTCGGCGGGGGCGTTGCATCGAATCATAGCAGTTATTTTGCCATCGTCATACACTTTAAAGACAATACCAACCAACACTCCTTGAGTACTCAGCATATCAGGCTGTATCAGCGGTCCAGGATTATACAACGGGCTATATTGATTAATCTCCTCCTGGCCTATAGTGACCGTACTTATGGCGCCTTCAGCGTGAAATTCAGTTTTGGCGATAAGCTCGCCTTTATAGCGGAATATGATTTCTGCCATTTTACTTGCTTCGCGGCGTTGTTCTTCAAGCAGCGCTCGGTTGACACCACGCTCGGTGAGATCTGCCATGATTCGGTAGGTATGTGCTGAAGTGAGGTTATTGGTGAGCCCTTGCGTGTCGCCAAGGATGCTGGTCATAAGATAGCTGGCTGCGGTCGCATCTATAGTCCAGTCAAGCTGTTCCGCGAGGTCATAAATGACTTCTCCGGTCGAACTTTTCTCTGGTTCATTGATTATGACATTGGCGAAGTTAATGGAATTGTCGGTACTTGCGTGATGATCAAGCACGATACAGGGCTTGCTCGCTACCCAGCCCTGCTGCCCCGAGGCAGATAATTTTTCAAACAATGTGAGGGTAGATGCGTCAACGATAATGCTCGCATCGAAATTACTTGGGATTTCTTGGTTAATACGACTCCAGCCCTCGAGATAGCGTAGATATGATGGTGTCTCAACCGCACAGTACAAATAGATGTCCTTGCCGCGCTCACTGAGTATTTGCTCTAGTGCCAAAGCTGACCCGAGAGAATCTGCGTCCGGATTGTCAGCCTGAATCACTACAATTCGCTGTGCATCATCAATAATCTGCGCAATATTTTCTATCATTACATATATTTTAACAGTTTTCTTAATTGAATTCGCTTTGGTAAGCTGGATGTATGACAAAACTTCCGTATGAAGATCTTGAACAGATGTTAGCAGAAGCACGATTAGTCGTTCCTCCTGCGAGTAATTGGCGGCACTACAAGGGTGAGGAATATACTGTTGGTGACATTGTGATACAAGAAACTGACAACTCACTGGCAGTTGTCTATTCGTCGCTGCAGCGTTCTGGTGTCTCGTTCGTACGACCGCTTGCTGATTGGGAGGCTGATGTGGAATGGGATAACCGAGTAGTGAAGAGGTTTACCCAGATTTAAATAAGCTGCGTTCGTCCTTCAAGTGCTCTACCTAAGGTAATTTGATCGGCGTATTCGAGATCAACCCCGACGGGGAGTCCGCGGGCGAGGCGGGTAATCTTGACGCTTCGTTCACCAATTTGTTGCTGGATATACAGTGCGGTCGACTCTCCTTCTACGCTGGCGTTGGTAGCGAGAATGATCTCTTCAACCGCATCTTCATCGATGCGCATCATAAGCTCTGCGATATTGAGTTGCTCAGGACCGACACCATCGATGGGTGACACCAATCCTCCAAGCACATGATATGTGCCCTTGTACTGCCCTGTTTTTTCTAGTGCAACAATATCGAACGGCTCTGCAACGACCGCAACAAGCTGTTTGTCACGGGACGGATCGGTGTATAAGTCAGACAACTCCTTGCCTTGTTCAATAAGTGCAAATGTTCGTTTGCAATACGCAACTTTATCATGAATCGTCGCCCCTGCTTTAGCAATACGCTTGCCTAATGATGGGTCTGCCTTCAGAAGAAAATATGCGTACCGCTCTGCAGTACGTGGGCCGACCCCCGGCAATGAGCCGAGCGCCTCAATGAGTTCAATCAATGCCGGCGGCAACACTTGTATCATGTATTATTTCTCAGTTTTCATTAATGTAATGGCTCCCATGTGCGGGTATCTGGTAGGTGAATACTAGCAGCGCCTATTGTGAGCGAGTGGTTATAAGCCGAGGTCGCCCAGACCACCCATCATGGGGCCCATTTTTTCGGCGGCAATCTTCTGGCTTTGTTGAATAGCTTCTTTGACGGCATCTTCAATCCACCGTTCGAGCTGACCGATGTCCTCAAGATCGACATAGTCGGGATCAATGTGTACCTTTTTAAGCTTTTGTTCGCCCGTGATCTCAACTCGTACCGCACCATCGCCTTTTTCGACTTCGATGACCATTTTCTGCAACTCTTTCTGCAGTTTCTTTAGCTTCATTAGCATCTTGGCTTGATCAAATTTACTCACAATTCGTCTCCTTATGACTGTGTAGCTGTATCTGTTATATTATAGCATTTATTACGGAACTTTATTATAGAGTGCCCGTGTTTCCGGGACACTACTCCAGGCAATAAAGTATCGACTGACTTGGTAGGTCGCAATTGACAGAACGAGAATAGTCACCACAATGACCGCAAAACCACGCGCAAACGGATTACGCGGAAATACTTGCAGCCATAACTCGAGGAGCCATCGTAACCCTTCGGTCGCAACCAGATATACGAATGGCAGCAGAAGTACGATTGAGACAGGGCCACCGAGTGCGAGTAAGGCAATTCCCAACAGACCTATAATTCCCAGTAGCTTTGTGCGATCAAGCTTGTAATGTCGAACGAATTGGATGATTCCGAGCAAGACAAGAACACTTGATGTGATATCCAGCCAAGGTAATTTACTGACTGCCGATACAGGACCATTATTATTCAGGAAGAACACCTGCCCAAAGATAGCGCTAAGATTTGATAGGACGGCAGCGAGTGATGGCATGGACTGAGGCAGCCCCAAGAGGACGAGTACATTATCAAGCGCAGTCATTCCCGCTGGCCATGCAACCATTGCGACCAGTGGTATCAACATTACTACGGCAGTGATAATGCTTACGATTGAGAGCCATGTGGGTATTAGACGGAGACTCTGCAGTATGGTGGCACGCTGTATATACATTGTCGGGAGTAAGAACCATGTAACACCGGGGACATAGAGGAGCAACGGCCCAAGTAGAAATACGCTTAAAAAGGCGAGCTTTGAACGAGGTTGCGCATGGAGCCCTACTGCCCCAGCGATGAGCGGCAAAAGTAATAAGTAGCTACTTTCTGGGCTGGCAGTACGTGTGCTGAAGAGAAACCAGCCAGAGGTCATAAACAATACTGTGCCCAGTAGTGCAACGCGCTGTGTGTACCAGCTACGGAGGATAATAAAGAAACTCGCAGCACCCACTAATCCGAAGAGTGCACCTACCGCCCGAAGCGCTGTGGGGCCATGGAATGGTCCAAGTTGCAGGAGATACAGCATGAGGTAATACGGCAAATATAATGGGTTCCTGAGTAATGACTCAGGATTAAATGCGTTAGTAGCGACTTGTTGTTGCAGGGAATATTCATCTGCGGAGAGGCCGCCTAGGAGGCTTCCGAGCTGATAGAATAGAATACCAACTGCTGCTGCCATTGTTATCGTAAACACGAGCCCCAACTGCCAGTTATCTGCGATAGTAGCCCGTAATCTCTTGAGCGATTTTTTCATAGCTTATGCATCAGTATAGCAAATCCATGTTTCAGATGCGCTATTCATCGAACGGTGTCGAATGCTTTTTGTCTACCCCAAGGAATCGCTGCTTTTCACGGTCAAAGTAAAGTTCTACCGCCCCCGTGGGCCCGTTACGGTGTTTCTTGATGAATATATCAGTGATGTTTTTACGGTCAGTCTCAGGATTATAATATTCTTCTCGGTAAATGAAGGCCACGACATCGGCATCTTGTTCGATAGAGCCTGATTCTCGCAGGTCGGCTAGTTGTGGAATCTGTGGGTGCCGACTTTCGACTGATCGACTGAGCTGACTCAGGGCGATTAAGGGCACATTAAGCTCTCGGGCGATGCCCTTCAGGCCACGAGATATTTCAGAAATTTCTTGCACACGGTTGCCATCACCACCAAACTTGCTCCCGCCACTCATAAGCTGCAAATAGTCGACAATAATAAGCCCAAGTGGCCGAAGATGGGCCTCGCGCCGCGCTTTTGTGCGCAAGTCGCTGACGGTAATTCCAGGAGAGTCGTCGATGTATATCTGTGCTTCAGACAATGTCCCCATGGCTTGACCAATTTTTTCAAAATCCGCATCAGTCAGGTTTCCGGTACGAAGTGCCCAGGCATCGACCCCCGACTCCATTGAGAGCATGCGGTCTACAAGCTGCTCCTTACTCATTTCAAGGCTGAACACTAACACTGCCTCGTTAGCCTTGACGGCAACATTATGTGCCAGGTTAAGCGCAAATGCCGTTTTACCCATGGAGGGACGAGCTGCCAAGATGAAAAGGTCTGATCGCTGTAAGCCGGCGAGGATGTTATCCATATCTTTAAATCCGGTTGGCACACCGCGGATTTTGCCCTTGTCTTTGTGGAGCTCATCAAGTCTATCAAAGCTCTCGGACAAAATAGTTTCAATGCTCGTAATGTCTTGTTTGACATGCCGTTGACTGACTTCAAACAATTTGGTCTCTGCTTCTTCTACCAGTTCCTGGAGACTCCGTGCTTCATCGTAGCCGAGGCCAACGATGTCCTGGGAAGCCTTTATGAGCCGCCGTCGTAGTGATTTCTGGGACACGATTTCTGCATACTGCTCAACGTGAGTTGCAGTCGGCACAAAGTTGGTCAGTTCTGTTAGATAACCGGGACCACCGACCATTTCTAAAAAGCCATTACCCTTCAGCTGATCGGATAAGGTCAGTACGTCAATCGGGCTGTGTTTCTCATACAAGTTAATAATGGCTTCATAAATCCGTTGATTGCGCTCTTCATAGAAGTCCTCGTGGTGGACAACATCCGCAATCTTCACAATGGCATCTGCATCAATCAGAATTGCCCCGAGCAAACTTGCCTCAGCATCAGTATTCTGCGGTGGTAATTTTGCTCCAGCCGGTAAGTTGTTTCTGTCCCCTGCCATAGTTCCTATGATTCTAGCACTTCAGCGCCGCCGAATATATTGCTTATGGTTGAAATAACACCTGGTTTCTCTGCTGTGCTGGCTGGCGGTGTGATTTTTGCAGCTTGTGTCTGCTTTTTAGGAGTGGATTCCCCTACGATGCAGTGGATGACTACCGGTTTGCCGAGGACTTTTTGCATAACTTCGGCGATAACTTGCTTATTCTTGGGCTCATTCATGCGTTTCTGATGAAACGGGAAACCAAATGCAAGGGTTAGCTCGCCGTCCTGAATATGAGCATCGGCCATGCGGGCCACACTATACAGCGTATTATGCGTTTGTTTAATGGTCGCAAGCGCATTGGTCCAGGTGTCAGCATCCAGTACGGATCCTGGTGGGGAGGATGTTTTCTTTGCTTTCGGTTCCGGTGCTGGGTTGGGAGATGTGGCTATCTTTTTGACGGGTTCAGCTGTCTTCTGCTTTTGTTCCGACGGTTTCACAGGGGCAGGAGCAGGTTTTGGAGGTATGACGGGGCTTTCTTTTGCCGCGGGTGTGACTGGCTCAGGTACTTCGCTATTATTGTGCAATACGACGTTCAATAATGCTATCTCGAGTGCCGATTCTGGATCGTGACTTGCCTGTACTGCGAGCAGTTCTTGCAGTACGTGAGGTACGGTATCAACAGACAACTTCCCTGTTCCCGTGATAAGACCGTTTCGTAGCGTGGCTGCCAATTGCTTAGCTATCTGTGCTGCATGGTAGCCACGTTCTCTCATGTGTTGCAGGAGGGTTATAAGCGTAGCCGGGTCGTGCTGTTGCAGCGCATTCATGAGCTCATCAAGGGTTTGCTGTGGTGCAATCCCCAGCAGCGTCTGCACGTCTGCGAGCGTGACTGCAGGACCTTGACCGCGGACTTGATCAAGCAGACTGATACTATCGCGGAAACTACCGTCACCATGCTCTGCGATGAGCTCCAGCGCATCATCGCTAATATCTGCGCCTTCTTGTGTGGCAATATAGCGAAGATGGTCAACGACTTCGCTGCGTTCGACTGGTTTAAATGTGAAGCGCTGTGTACGGCTGACTATTGTCTCTGGCAACTTGTGTGCTTCTGTTGTCGCCAGGATGAATATGACATGTGCAGGGGGTTCCTCTAAGGTTTTTAAGAGTGCATTAAACGCCTCTTTAGTAAGCATGTGTACTTCATCAATGATGTAGACCTTATACTTTGCACTGGTCGGTGCAGTATGAACGCGTTCACGAAGTTCACGAATTTCGTCAATACGACGATTGCTTGCCGCATCGATCTCAATAATATCGAGGTGGATTGAATCGTCATCATAGGGCAGTCCGTTGACCTCATGAGCAAGAATACGGGCGATACTTGTCTTACCGACACCGCGGGGACCGGTAAATAAATAGGCATGACTGATTGCATCCTTTTGCAGGGCGTTTTCAAGAGTTTTCGTGATATGCGGCTGTCCCACAATCTCATGAAGTGACTTTGAACGGTATTTTCTATAAAGCGCCTGTCCCATTTCAATCTATTATAGTCATGTTTGCGAGAAACGTCTGTTGTTATTTGTGACGCTCAGGGAGGAGTGCGGCGTATCCATATGTCGCTCTAGTAGCCCAATACACACTAATGAGTCCGACAATGAGGCCAACTATCCCGAAAAAATGAATATCAGTTGTGTACCCTAGTGCGTAACACCCAAGACTGACATTCTGCAAGAACATGGCGTGCTTACCCATTCGTGATGCCGCCGGCGTGCCACCGCGGGCGCTCGTCAGAGCACTGACGATAATATTCAAGATGTTTTGTATCAGAATATAGACGAGTAGCCAGTACGGAGCGATGTGTGACAGCCATGCTGCAGTCACCAGAACAGCGATGCCAATCTTATCGCACGTGGCATCAACAGCTGCCCCCAGTTGGCTGGTGTGTGTGGCACGAGCAATCTTACCGTCAAAAACATCGATAACTCGGCCAAGCCCCAATAAAAGGACACCATGCAAGGTGGTGATATGCACGGCACCGTATATTGTGAGCGCGAGACCAAGAACGCTGGTAGCATTTGCCGGAGAAAACACGTCTTGTCTACTTATATGTATCATTCGATTCTATTGTACGCTATCAGTCTTGCTGGCGTATGCTAATCTGATTTTGAAATACTCCATGCTCAAAGTCCAGCGTGAACTGACCGAGTGTTATTGTAAGGCTATCTGTTGCTTCTGTAATCTGGCTACGAATATCACGTACGTCTGTTTCTTCTGATACGAGTAATTTACCGAGATGCATGCTCGCTGAGAAGACTTTGTTTGGGTGCGCGATATCAAGGGCTCGCAGTAGTACGGCACGCTCGGCGTGGATCTGCTCGTGTTCGACATGCAGCGCAAGCGTGTAGATATGGGCATCTGTTTTCGAGCGTATGCGACTGGCTGGTATACGTCTCAAAACCGGGTATGTATCACTGACGTCCAACGGCCTTTGATCAATGTTCTCTTGTACATATTGAAAAAAAGGTGTGACCTTATCCTCTGTTTCACTGAACAGAAATTTCGGTGAGAGTAGCTCCTGTGCGTGGCGCTGAAGCAGGTGCAGACGTATCGGGTGATGAGTCAAGCGACTATCACGTCGGCTGGGTTTTTCTTCATCGGGAAACGTAAAGGCACTATCGGGCATCTCTGTCCGTAGGGTATTGATAAATTCTGTTGTACTTTCAAGTGGGCGATATGCGCTATGAATGACCGCGAACTGTTTTTCGGACATTATCATATAATATCATGTTTTATAACAGAGGTCAATATGTCGTAATGGTTCAATACCTTGGAATCACCCTAACCCAAGGAGCACACTATGGCTAT
>CAZPVS010000019.1:0-19379 GCA_964590315.1 uncultured Candidatus Saccharibacteria bacterium | reverse complement strand
GGAAGGACTCGAACCCACGACACCCTGCTTAAAAGGCAGGTGCTCTAACCAGCTGAGCTACTGGCCCGTAGATATAATGTTACTGAAATGTACGCTAATGTCAGGCAAAGCAAAGCTTTGAAGAGGCAGGGTCACGTTCCGCGACCCCGGAACTTCGCGATTGAAAGCATAGCTTTCATCGGAAGATTCCCTTGCGAACTGCCACCGGCAGTACTCACTCTAACCAGCTGAGCTACTGGCCCACAATAGTGTGGACCAGGTGATTGTAGCAAAGTACCTCTGTTAATGCAAGTGACTATGAAACGGTTGATTGCGGAGCGGCTGCAACCGGGCTGACCGCGTCGTTTGCTTCGGTTTGATGATTTTTCATAATGTACAGGTACAGAACCGCAAACACGGCGCTATACATAATCAAGAAGTAAATACCAACAAGCACAATGATGAGCAACGCCATAGCGATGGAAGCACCAATAATGCCCCATATCTGAGCAACATGACCCTTACTAGCGTTCCAGCTCGCCTTTAAGGCTTCGATAGGACCCATGTCTTTGTCTATTAAAAAGTATGGTGCCAGCAATGTACGCGGCAGAACAAAGAAGAACGGTACGATGAGAAGTAGTAGGCTGCCCAGAAGTAGAAAGAAGAGCACGATATTGAGCAGAAGATACTTAAAGAAAAAGGTGAGCCCCTTAGATAGCGCTTCGCCAAACGCTACTTTAGTACCCCTGACACTGCGCAAGAAAACATAGGTACTGGCGGCACCAAGCCAGATACCAACAAGATTATTCAATAATTGCGTTACATTCTTATCTGTAGTTAACATGTCAGCAACAATACTGAGGCCTATCATTAATCCGATAACGCCCAAGACTGTGCCAAGGTTGAACTTTACTGCGTCGCGCGAGAACTTGTAAGCACCAAATGCACCCGGCCAGCTATCTGGTACGAATGAGTTATTGGTGGATGTAGGGGCAGGTGACTGGTCCATGAGAACTCCTTATGTTGCTTACGCTTCATTGTACAACTCGCCACTGGATTGTAAACAGCGATCATATAAACGGTACTTTATGCACAGACTGACTCTATTCGTATATACTAGTACGAGTGAAAATACTCAACGGCAAAGAATTAGCAGATTACATCAAGCAACGCCAAGTGCACCAGGTACGTGGGTTACGGCAGGCACACCATGTCGTACCCAAGTTGGCTATTGTCCAGGTTAAGGATGATCCGGTTATCAACACCTACGTTCGGCTCAAGAAACGGTATGGGGCTGATTTAGGCGTAGAGGTTGAGTCACATCACCCTACTCAGTCCGAGGCGGCGGTCGTTATCGATGCCCTTAATAAAGACGAGACTGTGCACGGTATCATCGTGCAGCTACCCCTGTCTGACCCTACCGAAACTGACTCGATTGTTAACATGGTCACGGCAACTAAAGATGTTGACGCATTAGGGGCAGCATCCATGTTTGAACCCGCTACGCCAATGGCAATTATGTGGCTCCTTGCTGGTTATAACGTGAATCTTGCTGGTAAAAAAGTCTTGCTCATCGGTCGTGGCAAACTGGTCGGTGCACCACTTGAGAAAATACTGAGAGAGTCTGACATAGATGTAACCGTTGCAGATAGAAGTACCACTGATTTACAGGCAATGACATTAGCTGCCGACATCATCATTACTGCTACGGGTAGCCCGGCCATCCTGTACCCAGATATGATTAAACAGGGCGCGGTAGTTGTTGACGCAGGCGTGGCCAGCGAAGACGGCAAGACGGTCGGTGATGTCGCCCCTGAATTATTCGAACGTGATGATCTGACTATTACCCCCGAAAAGGGTGGTGTTGGTCCATTGACCGTCTGTGCCTTGTTCGAAAACGTCATTCGCGCCGCGCGTACTCATACGCAGGTATAGCATGAAAATCGGGGTATTTGACTCTGGCATCGGTGGATTATCGGTCGCACAGGCTATCGAGCGGGCAATGCCAAGTCATGAGGTGATATTCGTCAATGATGCTCAGAACGTCCCGTATGGCAATAAATCACCGACACAACTCCTGGAACTTGTGCAGCCGATACTGCAGCAACTCGTGCATCAAGGATGCCAAGTCATCGTTATCGCATGCAATACGGTGACCACCACTGTCATCGATAGTTTGCGCGATAAAATTCCCATTCCGTTGATAGGAATGGAGCCGATGATTAAGCCAGCAGCAGACCAGACAAGTAGCGGTATCATAGCGGTCTGCGCAACGCCAGGAACACTCGGCAGCGACCGTTATGCATTCCTAAAGAACCATTACGCAGAGAATAAAACAATTATAGAGCCGGATTGTAGTGACTGGGCTTCGCTCATTGAGAGTAACGACATTAACGACCAGAGAATTCGAGCATGCATCACACCCGCTCTAGAACAGGGGGCTGATGTTATCGTGCTGGGATGTACTCACTACCACTGGATCGAATCCGACATACAAGAGATAGCTAGTTCGTACGGGGCACGAGTGCTGCAACCGGAGTTGCCGGTGATTGAGCAGCTTACTCGAGTGCTAAAACAGCTTCTTTAAATTGGTTGCCACGGTCTTTGTAGTTCTCGAACATACCAAAGCTCGCACAGCCGGTAGACAGCAGAACGACGTCTCCATCCTGGGCACTGATTCTTGCCTGACTAATAATCTCTGCCATATTCCGAGCACCTTCAACGATATGTTCGTACCCTAATTTTGATAGCTCATGTGCGATGACTGGTCCCATTTGTCCAATAGCTATAACTGTCCGGACGTTATTTTTGACGACAGACTGAGCGAGTTCTTCAAATGACGCTCCCTTATCTGACCCACCAAGTATGACGACTTTTGGCTCGGCAAATGCCTCCATGGCGACAATGGCTGTTTCTGGCGTGGTTCCAAATGAGTCGTCATAATATTTGACGCCATCAAATTGACGGACGAATTCCAGCCGGTGTTCTAGGCCACTAAAGCTCGTGAGAGCTTTCCGAATAGCGGGGATATTGTGTGTAGCCTGCCACACTGCGGTTACGGCCGCGCATGCATTCTGTACATTATGGCCGCCGAGTAACCTTAGCTCATGCGTTTTGCAGATTTCTTGTCCGTCTATGCTGATTACTCCATCTTGGACGCGTGCGCCTGGCTGTTGCATGTAAGGGAGCAGTTGCCCTTCGCTTGCAGCTGCGATGCTCTCGGAGGTTTCATTAGGGGCATAATAAATGGCAATGTCTTTTTCCTGCTGGTGTATGAACAGCTGCTGTTTGGCAGCAACATACTCTTCATAGTCTTCGTGCCAATTAAGATGTTCAGGGACAACCATCAAGCAGACGCCTATATGCGGTGAATATTTCAAATCGATAAGTTGAAAACTAGACAACTCTAGTACGACCCATGAGTCCTGCGTCAGTTTTTCAATGAATCCTAATGGGGGAATTCCAATATTTCCACCCAAGAATACATCTTTGCCATCTGCTCTGAGCATCTCAGTGATGAGTGAGCTCGTTGTGCCTTTACCCTTTGTTCCAGTCACGCCAATAATATTTTTTGTCGGAACAGACTCCATAAAAAGATTGAGATGGGAAGTAATCTTGGCCTGAACGCTAGGATTTTGGGCTAGTATCTTCGCAGGGTGCAACCCCGGCGTGCGTACTATTAGATCGAATTGATCGAGACCCTCAAGATAATTAGTCCCAAGTTTAGTTGCGACACCCTCAGGCACTGCAGCCTCAGTATTCTGATCACAAATCGTTATGCTGTGCCCTTGTGAGCGCAAATACTCGTACGTTGATGAACCTTCGGTATCGAAGCCGACAATAGCTATTTTCATGTACCGATATTGTACCGCACGCATGGTAGAATGAATGCATGAATGATGAACAACTCGATGATCTTAAGCAGTTTATTGCCGCGACCGTTTCGCAAACGGAGCAGCGCTTAGGTGATCGAATTGACGGCGTAGATCAGCGGCTAGACAGTGTCAAGCAACGGATTGACAGTGTTGATCAACGGCTTGTCAATCTGGAGCAAAAGGTCGACGATGGATTTGCCGGAGTAGGCGAGGCAATCGATGCTCTACATGAGCGACTCGACACACATGAAAAAGAAACAGACATACGACTCACAACCTTAGAACAAAAAACCGCTTAAGCGGCGAGTTCTTGTTTAACCATCTCTGCAACTTGGCGGGGGGTCATCTCTGCTTTAACAATAAAGCGCCGTACAGCGAGTGTCTTCACTATTTCTGGCGCTTCTTGTTCACCCATGTTGGTAAGAATGATGACTTTTATGTCTTTTCCCCAGTTGGTGGCTCGCATCTGTACGAGCATTTCATCACCTGTCATCTCTGGCATCATGAGGTCGAGCAGGATGATGTCCGGCCGCATCTTATCAACCAATTCAAGTCCAAGCCGGCCGTTCTCGGCGGTTTCTACTTCGAATCCTTCTGCCTCAAACTTCATTCGATACATCTGGCTTATCGCCTGATCATCTTCAATAATCGCAATTTTGGTCGTCATGACTTAACTATACAAGTAGTACGGAGGAAATCCAAAGCTTGCTTTGAATTTACGAGTAACTATGCCATAACCGAAGGTATACAAGCCCGACGGAGAAAAATGAAGTTAACTTCATTATTTCGAGTAGGGCGTCGTAAACGGAGTTATACAAGTAGTACGGAGTACATTCAAAGCTGGCTTTGCGTTTTTGAGCAACTACGCCGTAATCGAAGGTATACAGAGCACCGCTGCCGTTGGCACTCAATCAGTATAGACGGCAATGAAAGAAAGGAGCGGACAACGTATATATTCTGACTGATGAAGTGTACCTAAGGAGTATAATAAATAGTACAAGGAGGGTATAGCTATGAAACAGTTCGATACCTTAGCATCTCGACAGAAAGCGCTCAGACTCAGGATGAGGGCCATACAATTTTCACCTCGTACCGGCGCACGGCTGGGCCAACTCCACCGAAGGCACAAGTAGTTGTATGGATACCGTGCACACACGCACTTGACGAAAGTTTAAAAAACAAGTATAATAGTTCATTATGAATCATAGAATTTTTGAAGTTCAGCCAGAAGAAGCTCAAGAAGACCGCATGTCTCGGACAGATAAGACAGTCGCTTGGGTTTTAGGCGTAGCAGTCGTCGGTGCCCTCGCTATTGGGGTTGGAGATAAGGCTGCCGAGTGCGTCGACGGGATCACAAATCCGAGCTATTCAGACATTGATGTCTTAGGGGATTAATTTCTCGACAATACTTCGTTGACGACGTCAACAACTTGGCGTGGTGTGTGGTGAGCTTTCACAAGGTACCGGTCGACGTTTAAAAAACGAAGCGCACTCGGCGCCTCGTCCTTACTGATATTTGTCAGAATAATGACACGAATACTCGCCCCCCACGTCTGTTCGCGAAGGCGCGTAAGCATCTCGTCTCCACTCATGACCGGCATACGAATATCAAGCAAGATGAGCTCTG
Source organism: uncultured Candidatus Saccharibacteria bacterium (assembly GCA_964590315.1). Lineage (GTDB taxonomy): Bacteria > Patescibacteriota > Saccharimonadia > Saccharimonadales > JALRHH01 > JALRHH01. The sequence continues at coordinate 13,898 of CAZPVS010000019.1, read as the reverse complement.
GCTCGTGTTCTCTGATGATCGCCAGTCCTTCTTGACCGTTATCGGCCGTTGCCACCTGAAAGCCTTCAAGCTCAAGCTTTGATTTGTACAAGAATTGAATTGGTTTATCGTCTTCTACGATTGCTATTTTTGCCATTGTGGATAATCTTCAGATTTTAGCGGATATTTTGTTGACATATTACCGTATAAGGTGTAAAAAAAGAATAGTACTTTAGTAAACAATTACGACACAGCACTCGCTCCGGCGCTTGCGTGTCGTATTTTTTTACTCTAGTGGACTAATAATACAAACATATTGACAAATACGCAAAAAAGCGTATAATAATACTCAGTTCTTTAGAAGAATAACAGCATGACTGACCCCCTATACATAGGGACAGCCATGCCTTTTTTAATTTTAGGAGTTCATACACGATATGAATATTCATGTTTCTGCAGGCATCGGTTCAGGACCTACCACTCTCGCAGCATTTGATGCTGCATTGAACCAGAATGGAATAGCAAACTACAACTTGATTCGCCTCAGCTCTGTTATACCTCCGGCAACGGATTTGACTATCCATAAGGAGGGTCCTATTCCTGCTGCAGTAATGCCTGGTAATTGGGGGGACAGGCTATATGTTGTCATGGCTGAGCAACGGGAAGAACGTCCGAATGTTGAAGCATGGGCCGGCATCGGCTGGGTACAAGAAGAGGGTAGTAAAAAAGGCCTCTTTGTAGAGCATGAAGGTAGCAGTGAAGAAAAGGTTCGACGTGATATCGAACAGAGTCTTCGTGCCCTGATGGCCACCCGAAATGTTGATTTTGGTGAAATTCACATGAATGTTATCGGTAAGACCTGTCTTCATACGCCTATTTGTGCGATGGTTGTTGCCGTTTATCAAGCGAGCGACTGGGAAAACGCTGCATACCTCGTAGGGAGCTAAATAGCATGAGTCAGGATAACGTAATAATCCCAGGTGAATTACTAGGCGCAGAAATGCCGGGTATTATTGATTATTCTGCGAGTCAAGAAAATGTCTCCAGATGGGATCGTGCAAAAAACTGGCTAGGCCGTAAAACTGCACAAGCAGTCATTGCTGCAGAATTGTTCCCCGGAACCAATGAAGCTCCGCGTTTTAGTGCTTTTGTAGCAGCCGAAGCCGCCTTTCCTAATAATCCTCTGATCGGCCCTCTTGTACTTGGAGGCTCTACTTTCTTGATAGAAGGTGCGGGAGCAGTGGCGACCGCTCGAGTATTAACGGACGAAACAGACCATAAGGTGGTTAACTGGCTGAATCATAAAATCGATGATGCTACCGTAGGCCGGGACATTTCGCCCGCAGCAGAGAGGTTCGCTAAGATATCAGTTGCATATAATATTGGCACTCCTGCACTTTTAGCTCTAGAGCAGGCGCAGAATCCCCAAACTGAGCGTACCGAAGCCAAGCGCCGTGGACTGGTCGCTTCGGCGTGGCTTGCGGGCGTCTTGGCTGTCGAGGGGGCACTGATATCCCAGAGCGTCGATCTTGCAGATACTACTCCTGGCAAACTGGGCGTCGGTATAGCAGGAGCTGCGCTTATTGCCGCAGGGCCACATACGTACAATAAACTTTCGTCCTTGTTCAAAGAAAAGGTACAGGATGAACATGAGTACGGAAGTGTTATAGGCGTTATTAATGGTGGTGAGCTTTCAAAAAATGCGGGGGATCGTTTGGCGAAACGTTACGAATCGTTTCGGCAAAATCATGATGAAGCCGTCAAGATAGGCCTGTACGGACACGATCTATGTGCCGCATTTGAAGATACAAGTACCATGCTGCTGGCATATCAGAAGGAAAATGGAGTCAAATCCTATATGCCATTTCTCGTTCCTGCCGAGAATCTCGAGTGGTACAACATGAATTTACTCAAAAGGAGTTACGGCGAAAAAAGCCAATTTTATTACTATGCGCACCCCCCAATCGCTGAGGGTGATGTCGGAGCCGAAGAAGTTATTACAGAATCAATCAGAGAAATCATTGAAAACGGTGGTGTGATATTCACCGATGAATATGAAACACAACCCTTGGTTAGACTGCACGTAATTGCCCAGGAATTAGGGCTGCGGTGGGAGGATATGGGCGACGACGGTAAGGAGCGAAACGGGCAAGTATTTGCGACTGAAGGACGTTTTGGCGATTCATCGGTCATAAAGAAAGCTTCAAATATATGTGAAGTGTATTCGCAGTGCGTGGCAGATGGTGAGATAATCGATGATCGGCTAAATGGAGTATCAGTCACAGATGTGATTACTGGTAATGAGGCAGAAAAGATATGGGATTTGTACAAAAAACCTTTTGATGATCTCACTGTAGACCATCCAATGTCCGCTGGTTTTGATAAAGATGATCTACTTGAGATACTTGCCGACCCACGAATAGCCAAGATAGTTAATCGTGTTGATGGTGACATAACGACTTTGCTTTTTTTCCAGCAGAACTTCAATTTATCTCCCTGGTTTAATAAGAAATACTATCAGGACCAGTTCACTGATTATTACGAAACAGAAAATATTTTCATCTTTCCCGGAATTGTTACTGATGAAAACAAACGTGGCATGGGCTATGCCCAAGATGTCATAGATTTGGCCACCACCCTTATGTCAAAGCGTGGCAGCGATGTACTTGTTACTTTTGAATGTACCGAGACTAGCGCAACGTATATACCTGAGATAGTGTCCTCTGCGATAGGCAATAACGGACTTGCACATATCACCCCTATGGAGAAGCCTATTTCCAAGACAAACTATAAAGTACTACGGAGAGCTTAGTACGGATATGTCTGATTTATTGTCTTCTTTCGTACCGCTAGATATAAGTCACAAGCCGGTAGTTGCAGGTTTTACTTCACAATTCGAGCCTTATTCGGATTTTCATTTTACCAGTCTGATTAGCTGGGCTTCAGAAGATAACTTGACTGGGTTTACATTTCTTGATGACAATCTGATCATTAAACAGCCGGACTATTTGTCTGGCAACGAGATAATATCCCTTATTGGTGAAAACAATATTAATGAGACGGTAGAGAAATTATTCGAGGTTACGGATGAACTAAAATTGGTTCCAGAAGTAACGGCTAGACTCATCGATAGCAGTAGATATCTGATCGAAGAAGATATTGATAACCACGATTATATATATGACTTGTCTAAGATATCTAAATTAGAGGGTAAGCAGTATAAAAAGAAAAGAAACAAGATTAACGCCACTCTTTGTTATCTCTCGGACAATCTAGAAGTCAAGAATCACAAGTATCTGAATGATACTTTGACGCAAGGTATCATGCGGGTCTTTGATGTATGGTCCGAAAGTAGTCGTCAGTCAGACTCTGAAACGCAACTAGAAAGAAAAGCCTTACAAAAATTGATCGCAAACGCTAATGAACTAGGGGTAATCACCACCGTGGCTTATATCGATAACGATATAGTTGCTTTTTCAATTAATGAAATCGTAAATAGTGAGTATGCTATATGCCATTTTGAAAAAACAGTTCCCGTACATGCACAATTTGCATCGACATTTGCCGTTAAGGCCGCAGAATCGCTCTTTGCGAATGGCTGTAAATTTGTCAATTGGGAGCAAGATCTTGGAATAGAAGGCCTCCGACAATCCAAGCAATCATTTCAACCCCATAAATATCTCAAGAAGTACGTAGTCAAGAAAAGATAGCAGGAATACACAGCTTCTTTACATGTGTTTTTGCCTTACATTCTAAGCTAGCTGGCTATCGCGCGTGCACGACTTGCTTATGCTATACTTCAATAAAGGATAAGCGTGAATGCTAGCTAGTTTGGTATCGTATGTTCCGTCAATTATAGGAGTGCTTTCTATCGGTGTATTCGTGGTACTGAATGGCAGGTCACGCCGTAATGTAATGTTTGCTGCGCTGAACTTTCTGGCAGCGATCTGGCTGATTTTTCTTTTGCTTGCCGATACCTCCTCAGACCCAGACACGGCCTTATGGTCATTGCGTTTTGCTCTATTCTTTGGACAGTTGATGTTCGTGCCTTTTTTCTACTTCACTCTATTTTTTCCGTTCGAGTCGAAGAAGGTAAATTGGCAGGGAATACTCGTATTCGTAGCAATTCCTATGGTAATACTTGCAGCGTTACTCCTTGGGCCGCTAGGAGTACAAAGTGTTACTGTAAATGATTTCGGGGCTAGACCTGATAATGTCGGCTCTCTCTATGTCTTTTCAGATATAGCTGGTGTGGTTTTGATGTTGTTTGGCCTCACTAATCTTCTGAGGAAATACTTTCAATCCGACACACATCAGAAAAGCCAAATAAAATTCGTTGGGCTTGGGGTGATTATAGCTCTTGTCATTAACGTATTTACGAATAGTTTTCTTGCTTCCGCCGACACGAGACTTAGCTTTGTTGACCTAGGAGGGCTCTCGTTACTCATACTTTCTTTGTTTGTTGCCTTCGCCATGTTTAAGCACGGATTCCTTGATATACGGCTTATTGTCGCCCGGGCGATGGGTTATATATTGGCAGTGGGATTACTTGCGAGTATCCTTGGGTTTTCTGTTTTCGGCATTGCTTCTTTAGTATTCAACGAAAGTTTTTCCACGGTTTTCCAAGTATACGCTTCCATAGCAACGACGGTCGTAGTGCTCACCTTTGGTACGATCAAGAGATTCTTTGATAGACTGACAGCCAGACTTTTTTTTCGTGATTCTTATGATCCTCAGGTTTTCCTGAGCCAACTTAATAAAGTAATCGTCAGCAATATCGATATCGATACGCTCATACCTAAGTCGGTCGATGTTATAGATGCAAATTTGAAATCCGAATTTACGATTTTTAGCTTGCGTGAAACTAGCTATACCCCTGGGCGTATCATTGGCGATGCGCATCCGGATTTTGCGTCAGGTGATGTAGATTTAATGAGGGCTTCGGCTGTTCATTTACATAAGGCGGTTATAGTTGCAAGTGAAATCGCTGATGAAGACCCTGCTCTTGCTAAAATTATGCGGAAGTATGGTATCGCTGTCTTGGCACGGCTGGTTACGACACTCAAATATGATACTGAAGGGATTGGCTTCCTAGCACTCGGAGACAAGAAGTCCGGCAATCCTTACAGTAAACAGGACATAGATATTATTCAGATTATAAGTGGTGAACTGGTGATTGCGATAGAGAACGCATTACGATTTGAAGAAATTGAGAAGTTTAATGCAACGCTGCAGCAAAAGGTTGATGATGCCACGATGAAGCTCAAGCGAGCAAACGAGAAGTTGAAGGCGATGGATGAGACGAAAGACGAGTTCATCAGTATGGCCTCACACCAGCTGCGCACGCCACTGACCTCTGTGAAGGGCTATGTAAGTATGGTGCTTGAAGGCGATGCAGGTGAGATAAATGACATGCAGCGTAAATTGCTCGACCAGGCGTTTACCAGCAGCCAGCGCATGGTGTTTTTAATTGCTGATCTGCTCAATTTGTCCCGATTGCGAACGGGCAAGTTCATCATTGAGGCAACGCCGACCAATCTGGCAGAGGTTATACAGGGCGAGGTAGAACAGCTTAAGGAAACGGCCGCTGGCCGCAGCTTGAGCCTGAACTATGAAAAACCGGATGATTTCCCCACGCTGATGCTGGATGAGACCAAGATACGGCAGGTGATTATGAACTTTGTCGATAACGCCATATATTACACCCCCGCCGGAGGAAAGATTGAGATTAAGCTGAAGCAGACACGCGATAGTATTGAGTTTACGGTGCATGATAATGGTATTGGTGTACCTAAGTCCGAGCAACATCATTTGTTTAATAAGTTTTATCGTGCGCGGAATGCACAAAAAGCTCGTCCTGATGGAACGGGCTTGGGGCTGTTTATGGCCAAGAAAGTTGTTGTGGCGCAGGGCGGCGCAATTATCTTCAAGAGTGCCGAGAACAAGGGAAGTACCTTTGGCTTCATCTTTAGCAAACGCAAACTCCATCCACCCGTAGTGGCAGCCATGCCCGCCCCAATATCCCCTAAATAGTGGCATAAATGCGGTACTGAAATAGCCATAAGCTTTTTAATTCTTATTGTAAAGTTTGTATAGTGTAGGAAATCCCACAGTACAAGGTGTTATATGCCGTTAGTATTGAGGTAACAAGCGAGGAGAATTCATGAGAAGGTTGGCTACAGTATTTATTGCGAGTATTCTGGGCGTCAGTGCGTTGTTTGCGCTTACACCACGGCAGGCATACGCCGCGATTGACCAGACTCCAGATTGCGACACCGTTGCAATTATTCGTTGCGGTGTATTCGATGAAGCCCGTATTCGCGAGAAAGCCAGCCAAGCGGATATACCGCGTGTTTTTGCGGCCTTCGGGATACAGATGAACGAGCTGGAAAATGGCTTTGTTAACGGTGTTGTCTGGCGGGATGGACGCGTAACTGTCGGTACTGATCAGGTGGTGGCGCGGAATGCACAGACTGCCGGCCGATGGGACAACCCCAAGGCAGGCATGACTAAGATTCCTAACACCGATCGAGCGTACAAGATGTCTACCAGCCACTTCGTTGATGACGGGCAGGTTGCGTTCATGAAGATGGTTGACGGGAAGTTTCGTTTTGCAGTCATCAAGACATGCGGCAACCCGGTTACCGCAACTCCCGTTGAGCAGCCCAAGCCAAATCTCGTCGTTACCAAAGACGTGACCAAGTTGGATGGCAATAACTGGACACAAACTGTAACTGTTCGTCCTGGTGACCATGTTCGGTACCGTGTCATCGTGAAGAATACGAGTAAAGTCACCGTCAAGAATGTGCGGTTTAACGAGCAATTACCTGCAGGAATTACGCAGGTCATGGGTCAGGGCAAGACCACTCTGAACGATCGCTTTATTACAAACGATTTGCGGGATGGTATGAACATGGGCGATCTGAAACCGGGCGAGCAGTTTGTGTTATCGTATGAGGCGCAGACACGTGGTGATGAGCGCCGCCAAACCGCCTGCCAACCAGGGCTGACTAACACAGTGATTATCAAGAGTGAGGGCTTGCCGGATAAATCCGACACGGCCAATGTCAGAGTATGCGCCCCCGCAAGCTCACCTGAATATGCGTGTAACTATATGAACCTTCGCAGGGTCGGTGATGTGTCTGAGCGACGAGTACAGACAGAAATCGCCCATACGGCTCGCGCCGGCGCGACATTTAAGCATTATTTGATCGATTTTGGTGACGGTACTGCAGTTGTTCAGAGTAGTGATGGCTTAGAAGAGCATCGCTACGTTCGTGAGGGCACGTACAGGGTGAAAGCCTCCGTAGTGGTAGCAGTGAACAACCAAGAACGTACCGTATCAAGTGATACTTGTGAAAAAACCGTTAACTTTGGAGCGCCCACGACCCCTGTTACGCCTGATGAGCCCAAAGTTCTCGCAGCTAAAAGCGGACCCGAAAAGCTGGTGGATACCGGTGCTGGAGCAGTAGCAGGGGTAGTTATTTCAACTATTACCGGTAGCGCACTGGCATACCGCTATATCTGGCTTCGACGGTTCATGTAAAAGCCACACGGACAAAGTGCCAATTATCAACGAATCAATACGCTTGTGTTTAGACGAAAAGGTTATGGTATATATTGACATAACAGCGTAATTGTGATAAAATGCACTTAACCATATGGAACAGAGGTGGAAACCTGGTGGTTCGCTATTTAACAATTCGCGTAATTGTTTACAAAGATTATTACATCAACGTAAGCAAGCTAGATAGACATGGGTTTTTAAGCCAGTTCGGCTTGAGTCACCACTGTTGTGGCTCGTCTTGAACTGATTAATACCCAGACACCATCTACTACTATAGAACCTTTCAATAGGGCACGGCTTAGTGCTAGTAATACATTGCTAGTAGTGAGTCGTGCCGTCTCAGGAGTCGCGAAAGTAGACAACACCGTCTACGCCCTCGCGATCTCGCGAGTTTACTGAAAGGAACAGCAATGTCCAGGAAGTCAATCAAGTGGTTGGGCGTTCTGCTCGCTACGGTGCTGATCGGAGGGTTGCTCTCGAGCATCTCGATGTCCAGCGCTTCGGCGAAAACCACGTCCTCCGAGCCGGTCAAGCTCACGGTGCTCAGCACGTCATACGACGAGGCGAGTGTCAAGGAGACGATCAAGATCAACAACGCCATCCGGCTGTTGATCAACGGTGCCTACCAGGTATCCTGGGAGAACCCGAACCACAAGATCAAGATCTCCAAGAAGCAGCTACGCAAGGCTCCTCGCATCAAGGTGCAGGCGCTGAATGCGAACAGCTCCAAGGTGATCTACAAGAAGGCCAAGGGCGCCAAGTTCGTAGTACTGAAGAAGGGATCCTGCGTCCGGAACACCGGCAAGGAGAACAAGCTTCGAGTCGGCTTCGAATGGTGCCTCGCGTACGACGCCGTGCTGGTGTTCGACAACCTCACTAAGCAGTACCGTCACGCCTTCAACCTGCGGAACGGCAAGCTCATAAAGACCTGCCTCAACTACATCGGCGGCAAGGTGCCGATGCGCAAGAAGGTCGTGCAGGTTCGCTACGAGGAGGACGTCAAGTACTCCGGTAACCTCTCGGTCGAGACGCGTGCGTACGTCGACGTGGAGTTCAAGCTGGGGTGCCCGACCAACGGTGCGTACTTCAGGGTCAAGGCCTCGGCCCTGGCTTCCGGAAGTGCAAACGCATCGATTCGGTACACCGGTCGCACCATGGTGAGCGTGGTCAACGCGACGAAGGTCAGCCTCCGTCACGACGCGCTCGTCAACATGTCGGCCTCCGCCGAGTCGTCCGCAGCGGCCATGATCGACATCGAGGCCTACTGTGGCAGTACTCCGGAGGAGCCGCCGACCTTTCTGCAGTTCAGGGAGTTCAACGACCTCGAGGTCAACTGGACCAGCGACCACTGCGTCACGGTCTCGTTCCCCACGGGTCACAGCGGCACCATCTACTGGACGGCCAAGTTCGGTTCCTTCGCGGTTCCGTCCAAGCCCGCTTCCAGCGGTGTCCAGGTCTGCTCGCAGTACAAGGCTCCTTCCGAGGTGCCGGCAAGCGGAACTGACACCATCACGGTGACGGTCAGGGACAACACGACGGGCAAGTCGGTCACCAAGACCACGGACCCCTTCGTCATCCACCCGACGGCTCCGCACCCCCTGTAGATTCCTCACGGGCTACATCTGGAAAGCTCTGGCATCCAGCTAGAGTAAGCGACAATTTCTACAAGTAGTGGTGGTGCATCATCGGTCGCCGGTGGTTCTTAAGTAAGTTTTTTATCCATTCCAGGATAAACAAACCCAAAAAACAGAACCCCGACGACCGATGCATTACCCACATATTGAAAACCAATGTCTATCTAACTTGCGAGCACAAATTGTAAAAGCATTAACGACATTTCATAAGGAGATATTATGAAGAAGTTATCTGTAATTGCAGCTGCTCTTGTAGCAGTTTCAAGCCTAGCGTTCGCGGCTCCAGTATTTGCTGACAGCCCAGGACAGCTAGCAAGCGGTCCTGATCTTTACCAGGTTCGTAACGTAACAAAAAACAGCGGTTACGCCAGCTCAACATCTGCTAGCTGTGACGAAACAGTAAAATTTAGCATTAAGCTTTCAAACAGTGAGTTTGGACTTCTGACTAACGTAAATGTTAAGGCTCCACTTGGTGGAACAATGACTGCTAGTGCTACAAACGCAGCAAACAAGTCAACAAGTGTTTCAGGCAGTGTTTCTGTAAACACTGGTCAGGGCAAGCTTGTGTATGTTCCTGGTTCTACCGTTAACCTCGATGTTAACGGTGGTCACATCAAGAACCTTGCTGATGGTATTACTACTACTGGAGCAAACAAGGGTAACCTTAACGGTTCTACCCGTGAATTCGTGCAGTTCCAGGCCAAAGTGACTTGTGATACCCCACAGGTTCCTGCATATCGCTGTGATTTACTCGACATCAAGGCCGAGACCGGTCGCAAGGTAACAGTCACGAAGTTTGATACGACTGCTACTAACGGAGCTACCTACAAGAACGCTATCTTGAGCTGGGGCGACGGAAGTGACAACTTGAGTGTTGTTAATCCAGTTGGACAGACACATGTGTACGCTAAGGACGGTACTTATACCATCAAAGCTACGGCAGTCTTTACCGTTGATGGTAAGGATGTCACACACACCAGTGCTGCCTGTGCAAAGCAAGTCAGCTTTAGTGAAGACAAGCCACCTGTTGTAACACCTCCAGAAGTAAAGGGTGAACAGACTCCAACTACTCTGGTTAACACAGGTGCTGGCGATGTCGCTGCACTCTTTGCTATCGTTACGGTAGCTGGTGCATTAGCACACCGATTGGTGTGGGCTCGCCTCCGCGGTTAAGCTGGACGAGTAGTTTGACTGACCGCTCTCTGTAACCCGTGTTCAAAACGATGCACGGAACTACACACGAGAACCCCTCTCTCATTACAGGGAGGGGTTTTCGAGTGCGTGGTATCTTGAAAGAAACCTGCCCGAAATAGGCGTGCATAGTTGCCTCTGCGCCTCTGTTGTGATACAATTTTGCGGTTGCAAAGTCAGCACATAACATAGTCCCGTCGTCTAACGGTTAGGACACTGGGTTTTCATCCCAGCAACAGGGTGAGAAGCGCCAGGGGCGCTTCGCAAGAGGATCTTTCAGATTTGCAGCTGTGCTGCTAGTATGAAAGTCCTGGGCCCGCCGAAGGTGGGTCGATTCCGGATCGAACGTTTACATGCACAATAGTCTAAATGGTCCCGTCGTCTAACGGTTAGGACACTGGGTTTTCATCCCAGCAACAGGGGTTCGATTCCCCTCGGGATCACCAAAAGAGACTTTTCAGGTTCTGAAAGGTCTTTTTTGTTTGCTGCGTATCTGTAAAGTGGACTAATTTTCTCGGTTCCAAAGTGCATAGTAGTCATGTCAAAGGTTGTGCCCTCTGGAAACAGCATGGTTTGGAACCGTACCCGCAGGTCATAGTCTGCGTCTAACCACTGTTTAGCTATGTTGTGCATGTGGTTAATGGCGTAAGTTATTTTGGCTTCTTGGACGGTTTGCAGTTCTTCCAGCTCGTCTAGTTTCTCTTTAGCGTCCAGCTTACGATTATCAAGTCGTTCAATGAGTTCGGTTAGCTCTTGCTTGCGCTGCTCGTCTTTTTCTAAGAGTCTATCTTCAATAGCGTTTAAGCGAGTATCTGCAATATCGTCCATGACTGCACGTTGGGCTTTAACCTTATCGTTGATACGCTCGTTCTCTTTAGCTGCTTGGCGTATCAAAATCTCTTTGTAACCTCGCAGGAAGCCGTCTGTTGGCTGTACATGGCGTAACATGGCTAACCATGCTTCGTGCGTTTCACCGATACCCAGAGAGCGTTTATTCACCTCTTCACAGCCCTTACGGTAACAATGGTATCTCGCAGAATTGCTCTTGCCACCGCCTGTCTTTGGAGCAGAACCGTATAAGGGCTTATTACAACCAATGCATAGCAGTACCTCTTTTAGAGGGTAAGTTGGATTATGCTTGGAGTAGGTTTCTTTTACCTTAACCTTTTTGTTTAAGAGCTTCTGGTTATGCTCGTACAGCTCTTTGCTTATGAGGGCTTCATGCTTGCCCTCTACTAGCTCGTAGTTAGTGAACTTATCATGGACGTAGCCAGCGTATTCAGGACGCTTTAATATCTGATAAATACCGTTCTTACCAATTAGCTTCGGTGGAACTCTTGTGCCGTCCTTTTTGGTGTACGGTTTAGTTTTAATTTTCAGCTCATCAACAGCGTAACGGTGTAGCTGCATAGGGTTAATATCGCCTTCGCCGAAACGGTTTAATAACTTGATAATGAGTGGTGCTGTAGCGTCTGGCGTGAGTGTAGGACGTGGTTTACCAACATCGTTATAGATTGTGTGCTTGTCGTAACCAAGTAATGGACCATGTAGCCAATAACCTTGCATGGCTAGTGAACGCATATTGTCGGTAGTCGTAGAGCCTTTAATTTCGTTATCGAGCTGACCGTTTAAGACAATTACACCTTCAAGGAAACGTCCTATTGGCGTATCATCTACCATAGGCTCACTGGCTGACCGTATGCCTATACCCTTACCAGCAAGTATGGCTTTGACACTAGAGTAATAGGACATAGCGTCTCTAGAGCCACGATTTAGGCGGTAGACCAGCACTAGGTCAATTTTCTTTGCGTTCTTGGTAGCGAACTGTAAGAGGTTTTGTAGCTCTTTGCGGTCAGCGTTTTTACCTGACCTCGCTTCATCAAAGAACCACTCAATAATCTTGATGTTGTTTTTGTCTGCGTACTCTTGAATGACTTTACGTTGCGTTTCAGGACTCTCGCCGTCTATCTGCTTACGATCTGAAATACGAATATAAGCGACTGCATAACGTGTGATTTGGTCATTGCTACCCATGCCTAATAGTATAATAGACCCGCTAAGTTTTTGGAACCATTTCTTGATTGAGCAACATACTGCTACTCTCGGTCAGGGTCATGATAAGATGTTCTATTTGGTCATCTGTCATGTCCTTACCGTCTGCTCCTAAGAGCTTTTTCATTTCTTTAACGCTGATAATGAGCTGTGGTGCCACGTTAGTTCTCTCTTGAACCACGAGAACGGCTTATTGCCGAACCCCCACCGAGAGAGCCGTAAACAAGTGTATCTGACCTGAAATCAAAAGAACGTACCAGGTCAGACGGCCTCAAGTCTACTACTTAAAACAATCTGGTGTGGTACGTTCTATCTTTAATTATACAGAAGCAGAAGCGGTTTGTCAATACTTTATGTGTATTTTTTGCGATTAGTTCAAGCATATTTCGCCGAAAAAATTATGCGTACAGTAGCACCACTATACCAAGTAGCGAAAAGTGAACAGCACCATTGCTAACTCACTGCTGATTTGTATGACTTCACAACCTCAATGACCAGTGTAGGCTTGTTAAAGAAGTTAGTTTCGTCATCAGTGATATAACTCTTGTCCTGACGATCTGCAAGCCATCTGACGGCTCGTATGTCGCCCTCAAGAGCTTTCTTTATCATTGCCAGCACCATAGCTTGGGCGTAAGAAGTAGGCTGCCCCTTAGTTAGGTCAGACAGGTTGCTGCTAGACAGTAACTCGTCCACTGCATTTTGCTCTAGTAGCTTACGAACTATGGTAGATACGTTTTTAGAGCCATACTTACGTCCAGCAGGATTACCTGATTGACCTTTCTTCCACGATTTTAGATTTGGGTAATTTTTGTTATTCATCTCTCTTTTAATTGTAGCAATAATGCGTTTTTCAGATACACTAATAGCAATATGAATAACAAGCTAATCTCTGAAAAAACCGCTAAGAAACTAATGATAGGCGGAGTAATAGGTTTTGTCGCTGGGATAATACTCTCTTTCGTCATCTTGCTACCGCTTTATAGCAAGGTTGGAGAGTGTACGTCAGGTACGAATACCTGTTCTGATAACTTCACTGCGGAACGGGTTGGGGCGAAGCTAGTATCCGTCCTTATGTATGTATCGTTGGCTGCAATCGTTAGCGGTGTGGTTATGATGATTGCGACAAGCGTAAGAGCTAAGCAGCAAGTAGTGGGAGCACAAATTGCACCGCCAAAAAACCCTAAATTGGTCAAGCACCTAATTATTAAAACACTCGCTTTTGTAGTTGCGTTTTTTGTTGGTGGCTCCATTGTGAGCATGATTGTTGTGAGTGTAGTACCAGCACTCTTTCCTTCGAAAGACACACATGAGCAAGGACGTATCTTTGCTTATATAATTATCGTATTCTACCCGCTTGTAGGTGGGTTTGCCGTGTACCTTACTAACAAGTGGCTAAAGAAGAAGCCAAGGTAGGCAGGTGCTGGCTACACAGTAGTCGAAGTCTTGGTTTTATCTGGTATTACTAGCAACACTAG
>CAZPVS010000018.1:0-19798 GCA_964590315.1 uncultured Candidatus Saccharibacteria bacterium | reverse complement strand
CTCTTTTGCTAGCAAATTATGTGAGGGGTGTGTTCAGTATATTGGGAGCCTGACAGATTGACTACTACGACGAGAAGTACCAGCATTGGCATTCACCATTGTCTCCGGCTTGCCACCGGGTACTGACAGTTATGCTGGCGGAGGAGTACTAAGATGAGTACTCCTATTGCATATAACGGCTGATCTAACTATGAGACCTGGGCAGCTAATATGTGGCTCAATGAGAACAAGTACTCCTATGAGTTATTGCAGGCCGTGAAAGAGGTCAGTACTGACGTCTCAAAGCAAGCCGACTGGCTGAAGGATCAGCTGAGTGTGCAGCTGAACAATGAGATTGCCGTACCGTGTCTGTGGCAGGACTTGTTGCGCGCAGCCTTTAGCCAGATTAACTGGGTAGAGATCGTGGCAAGCATCTAGTTCGTGAGTGTCCTGAGCAAGACGTGAAACTACTCAGATATGACTAATGACTCTTCTTGCGACCGTCGGCGTTCGGAGTAAACTTTAGGCTCGGATAGTTGCGCTTGTAATAGTCAGTCTTTGTTTCCATAGACGCACCCTTGAAGTCACGCCATTCCTCCCTGGTGCTAATAAGATCACCTCGAGTGAATACGTAAGCGCTTGGACTCACTAACTGGCTGATTGTTCCTCCGGCACTTGTGACAGCTCGGCATATCTCGGACTCTTCGCGAACAAATAGGAGTGGATCAAGTTCATACAGTGCTTTACTTATTTGGTCATCAGAACCAACATGTAGGGCATAGTTAAAGCCATATGGCATAGGAACCTGACCTTTGAGCTTACGCGATGCTGCCTTTCGGACTAAGCGACCACTTCGCATCAAATCTACTGTGGCACTTGCTCCATGGGTGTATGCTCCCATACCAAAAACAAGCGCACCATTGCCATCGTTGCGTTTGCTGGCGCGATGAGCAGCTCGTGCAATCGCAGAGACAGTGAATTGCGGATATAGGTTATCCGCATCACCAAAGTGCACAACTGGCTGCTCTGGAAATAGCTCCCGAGCGATTCGTAAGCCGACTTGCGTTGCCCGCATCTTTGCAGGCTCGCAGTGGACAGCAATTGCACCCATGCGTTCAGCATATTCAAGAGTTTTATCTTCAGGACTGCTGCCATTCTCGACAACAATTGGCACGACAGGCTTGCGTGAGCGTGACAAACTCAACAGTGTAGCTGGCAGATCCCGTTCTTCATTACAAGCCGGTAAAACCACAAGGTGTGGTGCTTCTAAGCTTGAAGCAACATCGAATAAATCAGAAGTTGTGCTTCCGTAGGCTTCGACTAACGTCTCCGCAGGAATGTCTCGCAAAGCTAGTAGGTTTGGATTCGACATTATTGATGTATATATTAACACATAAAGTGCTTATTGTAAAACTTAGAGGCCAGTCAGCTCCATAGGATCATCTGTATCAGTGACTCTCGTCCAGACCAATGCTTCATCATCCATGCTGCTCAGTGCTTGAACAGTCGAGGTGTATATACGTAAATCAACTTCTGGATGGCGGTTAAGTCGTGCTCGGGCCATGTACTGGAGTTGTCGCTCTAGGCGAACGTTACTCGCCACCAAAAGTACTATTGGGTTTGGGCTATTCGTAACGTCCCAGCCACCATTATCTATAAAGGTACAATAACTCATAAGCCTTCCGTCTATGGCCTTACGTGGGGTACCAGAAGCAATAATATCAAAGAAGAAACGTAGAGGCTGTTGTGGGTCGTCAGCTGGCAGCGATAGGACAGCGTCAGGCAGTTGCTTCGGGAAGTATGAGAAACGGGCAAGGTCACGCTTGGTGAACACTTTAAGCGACCGGTAGTGGCGCATGAGTATGTTTGTATATTTGTGAGTGGCTAGGGCATGGTTCACGAACGCATATTTTACCGACTTATTAGCATATGACAATTTAACGATAGCGTCCGTAATATGGTCGTGATCCGGCAGCTGCCTGAGCGTGCGCAGACCTTTAGTCGTGACGTAGTAGGCAGCAGGCACCCCTAAAAGTTTTAGCTTTGGTTCAATCCTTTTAGCTACCAACTCATGCTTAATAAGTACTTCGAGTTTCTTGTACAAGTTATAGTCAGTACCAGCCGCATCACCCAAACTTTCTAGTAACAACTTTCTGCTACTAAACCGGTATTTATAGAGCAATTCTAATATATCTATTTGACTTTGTTTTAATGTAGAACGACCATCAGGCATACACCTCACTCACTTCCTCATTCTCTTCTATATATTTATATATAGTAAAGAGAGAAAAAGAGCAATTAATAACAGATACAAAACAGGGTTGGTATGGTATATATCGGGATATACCTTTTTTATACGTAAATTTAGCATAAAAGTCTTGATAAATACTAATATTAGTATTACTATTATTACAGGGTTATTAATCATAACGAGCGCTTTAACAATTCGGCTCAATGACTATAAATGAGATGTTTTATTGTATAATAAGCGACAATGACAGATAAGCGCGTAAAGATTCAAATTGACGCATCCGAAGAGATTCGCGACAGAGCAAAGGCTGTTGCGTATAACCGCAAGATGCTGTTTAACGAATTCGTTCTACAGGCACTTGCCGGGCAGGGAGACAAAGAGCTCACTGCGCTTATCAAAAAAGACCTGAGCGAAAAAACGAAACCAGGTCGTCCCCAGAAATAATATAGTCATGGAGTTGGATTGTTACTGCGTGCGAGGCATGGAGGGTATATGCCGAGACCGAAGGGTAGCAAGAACAAGCCGAAGGCTCCGCTTGTCGAGCAATTTTCGTTTACTACCGAGCAGCGCATAAAGCTCATTGCAAACCTCGTTGTCGAAAAGATTCTTGAAGATCAGCAGTTTGGCAAAAATCTCGTATCCATATTGGAGAATCCGGATGCTGCCAAATAGTCAGCCACGCATCGGGCTATTAGCCATCCGAGTGTCATCTGACAAGCAGGGACTCGACGGCGACTCGCCAGAAGCACAGCGCGAGCAGGGCGAAGCGTACGCCAAAGCTCACAACATTATTATCATTGAAACCGTTATTCTCATGGAGTCTGCATCACATGAGCAACAGCCCATGCAGAAAGTTATTGATACTTGTAAAGACAAGGGCAAGGCTATTGAAGTCGTACTTATTAAATCGATTGATCGATTTACGCGTGGTGGTGGCGATTATTACTCCCCACTCAAACGACAACTAACATCAATGGGCATTGCGCTCGAAGACATGTATGGCGTTATCGGGAAGCAGCAGATCAACACGCTCCAGCACACTGGATTTAAATACTACTGGAGCGAGTTCAACCCAACGCAGAAATCCGAATACCTCGAAGCCGAACGCGCCAAAGACGAGATGCGCGATATTATGAGCCGCATGATTGGCGCAGAGATTCGCTACACCCAGCTTGGGTACTGGATGCGTCAGCCACAATACGGGTTCCGGAACGTAAAGATTGATACCAAGAACGGCAAGCGTTACATCCTAAAGCCAGACAAAAATGAAGCCAAATACATGATTCGCATGTTCGAAATGCGGGCCGCTCATGTCTACTCAAATCAGCAGATAGCCGACGAGCTAAACTCGATGGGTTTCAAGACGCGTATCACAATTGTGCGAGACAAATACGACCGTACGAAGATCAAACGGCAACTTGGCGGCAATCTGATGACCGCTAAGATGATTGATAACTATGCGAGCAATCTCATCTACTGCGGTATCATTAAAGAAAAGTGGACATATGATAAGCCTATAAAAGCACAGTTTGATGGTCTCGTTTCAATTGACGTGTTCAACGAAGCAAACCGTGGACGTATTCACGTCATGGTTGACGATCGGAATGAAGTCTCACTAAAAGAAAAGGAAGTCCCCGAACATCTTAAAACTAAGAAGATCTACAATCCTGATTTCCCGTACAAGCAGGTAATCAAGTGTCCTACCTGCGACAAAACGTTGTCCGGCAGCTCCACACGCGGTAAGAAGGGTATCTACTACCCAGCCTACCATTGCGCACGCAATGGGCACTACTTCCGCGTGCCTAAACCTGAGTTCGACCAAACGATTGAGGATTTTGCAAAAAGTATCACGATAAAGCCGGAATATATAGATGATCTCATCACCGCTATTGCCGAACTATGGCGAGAGCGCCAATCAAAGCAACAAGAGATAAACCAGTCACGCATTGAGTACCGCAATACACTACAGGGCCAAATAAAAGCTACTGTGGATCGTATGCGCGTCGTGACGAGTGAAACCGCTCTTAAATACTTAGAGGAGGACATTGTGGGTACCGAGAAAGAGCTTGCCCGGCTCGATGAAGAAATAGCAGGCCAGCCTGATTTAGAGACCGAATTTGAGCAAGTTTTGCAGTACGCTAAATACATTTTAGAACACCTGTCAGAAATGCTTCTCGACCTCTGTAACCCATTACGAAAAGCAGCGTTTTTTGGGGCTATTTTCAACAGTGCTCCAACTTACTACCAAATAGACTTGAGAACACAAAAAAAGAGCTCTCCACCAGAGGTGAACGAGCTCTTTCGACTCCGAACGGAGTACAAATCCGTTTATGGTGACCGCACGGGGAATCGAACCCCGATTGCCAGGATGAGAACCTGGTGTCCTAACCGTTAGACGATGCGGCCATGGTGGTGAGTGTAATTGTTACAAATAGTACTGTCAGTTGTAAAGGCTGGGACAGCCTGATGTCCTAGCCACCTCTGGCGGCCCCGTCACAACATCTTTACAAGCAAGCTTGCAAGAGTTGACTCCCTTGCGAATTGCCACAGGCAATTCTCACGTTAGACGATGCGGCCATGAGTGATATCGTAAAAGACTCAAAAATACTACCACAACAGGGGGGAACTGTCCAGGTTTGTATTAGGATTCCGTTCAGCATTACCGTATACTATAACGTAAGCGTAACGGTGAGCATCTCAGGGTGGGAAGCCACGGTTACAAGTAAAATACATGCAAGCAGTCGACAAAAAATGGTACATCATATACAGGTGGTTCTCACTGGGAGCGGGTCTATTGACAGTCGCCTATGCAAGTATCGGCTGGTTTGCCCCTGGACTCGTACCACTCGCAGATAGCCCTACGCTCAGCTACTTTACGGGAGCACTGGCTCTCGCAATACTTGCTTACTCCATATTTTTTTATGACAGAGTCGCGGCAGGATCCTCTCACTGGGAAGCTATGTTCATACTGGTCATGATACAGGCCACGACCATTTTCAGCATCGCCCAGAGCACCGGTCAGATGAGCTCTTATGTTCTTATATGGTGGGCGCTAGCAGCGTTTATGAGCGGTATCTTTGGGATTTATGGCACTGGTGGATCCGCTTTTATCACCGTAGCCTATTTTATACTCACCGCCACTGATGCGCAGGGCAAAACCCACTACGATCTACGAGAAATGGCTGTGTTAGTAGGGCTTCTTCTTCTGTGTGCTGTGAGCCAGTTTTTTTGGAGAAGACACTATGTCAGTAACGATACCGAGCAAGTGGCATTCTTGTCCGGCCAACTTAAGACTAACCAGAAACAGTCCGAAATCCTTGTGCAGTCCCTGAACGACGGGGTGCTGTTAGTTAATACTGAGGGTGCTATAACTCTTATGAATCCCGCAGCAGCAAAGATGACTGGCTGGACGGTAGAAGAAGGCACCGGTGCTGACTGTCAACTCGTGGTCAACCTTAAACAAGAAGATGGGAGCGAACTGGAGAAATCCGAGAACCCCCTTTCCGACATAACACATACCCGGGAACCAGCGACAAACACTGTTCAACTTGTCAGCCGAAAAAGCAAAGCTATCACCATCTCACTTGTGACTTCACCCGTTTTCAATGCAAAGACGCAGCAACTTGTGGGTTCGGTTATCGTCATGCGTGATATTAGTGTGAGTCGGCAATCAGAGAAACAGCGTGCTGAATTCATCAGTACGGCCAGCCACGAGATGCGTACGCCCGTGGCCGCCATTGAGGGCTATTTGCAACTTGCACTCAATGAAAAAGTCTCTAAGATAGATCCGAAAGCACGGGAGTTCCTCGGGAAAGCACTTGATTCGACCCATCATCTCGGGCAGTTATTTCAGGACCTTCTCACCAGCGCAAAGGCAGAGGACGGGAGACTTGTCAGTCACCCTACCGTGGTGGAGATGGGAGCCTATATTGAACAATTAGCGGAATCATTTAGATTCTCGGCAGAGAAGAAGGGGCTGCTCACTGACTTTGTTTTCGGGCAGAGCTCGTTAGGTGTCGGCAGCCAGGCTGGTGAGCACGTTATACGTCCGTTATATTATGTACACATTGACCCGGACCGCCTGCGAGAGGTTGTGACAAACATATTTGATAATGCAGTCAAATATACCCCCAGCGGCAAGATTTCCTTAGGTTTGACCGGTAATACTGAAGTTGTTCAGATTTTTATCCGCGATACAGGACCTGGCATTGCCGCGGAAGACGTCCCCCATTTGTTCCAAAAATTCTACCGTGTGGATAATTCGACCACCCGAACTATTGGCGGGACAGGGCTTGGTCTATTCATTAGCCGCAAGATCATTGAGCTGTATCACGGTAGAATCTGGGTAGAGAGTGAAATTGGAAAGGGCAGCACCTTCTATATTAACCTGCCACGCATCACTACGCAGAAGGCAGAAGAGCTCAAATCAATAGAGGCCCAGTCTGTCAGTTCACGGCCAATAAATTCATTAACAACCCCAGTTTAACAGGGAACGTATTATGGCATAACGTGGTACAATGACAAGCATAAGTGTAAACAAGTAATTAAACAGGTAAACAAGGCAGAATTATGGCAAAAATAATGCTCGTCGAAGACGACAATAACCTCCGGGAAATTTATGAAGCCCGCTTATTGGCGGAAGGCTACGAGATAGTATCTGCTCGTGATGGAGAAGAGGCGCTTGCGCTTGCAGTCAAGGAAAAGCCTGACCTCATCATATCTGATGTAATGATGCCAAAAATCAGTGGTTTTGATATGCTTGATATCCTCCGAAGTACGGCAGAGACAAAAGAAACCAAAGTCATTATGATGACCGCCCTTAGCCAAGCCGAAGATAAAGCTCGCGCCGACAAGCTCGGTGCTGACCGATATCTCGTCAAATCCCAGGTCACTCTGGAGGACGTTGCTAAAGTAGCTCGAGATGTTCTTGCAGGCCCTGATGGTGCCAGCCAAGCTACACCTACGACCCCAGCTGCCCCTGTTGCAGCATCTGCATCCTCTACACCTCCAGCTACCCCTGTAACACCCGTCGCAGTGCCGGTAGTTGCATCAACTCCCCAAATTGACAACCAAGCCCCAGCTACCCCTACAACAACGAATCCATCAGTGGACGCAGGTGTTCAGCAGCAGAGCACGTCAGCGACTGAACCATCGCCCGTATCTAATCCTCCACAGCCAGCTAATCCATTTGCTCAGACGCAGAGCACTCCACCACCAGAGTTGAACCCTCCATCTACTGAGACACCGAACGCTGCTACTGAAGCCGCAACCCCAGCTGCCCCTGTTGGTGGTAGTACTGGTCCCACCGCAACTCCTGTCCCAATAGCGCCGACGAGTGCGACGGGCACCGCCGGGATTAGCGATGATCTCAGCCAAACGACAGCCGCAGAAGAAGAAGCCATCGAATCACAAATAAACGCCATATTTGCCGAACCTGTTCAATCTGATGACACGACCGCAAATACAGAAAGCACTCCGACTGCCGAGCAATTACAACAAGCCGAGCTTGATGCTGTACTCCATAATCAGCTTGAGACTTCCGACCAACAAGCATCAAGAGTCCAAACCATTGAAGTAGCATCCGCACCACCAGATGACATAGCTACTCCAAGCGTTAACGTCTCTGATGCAGCCCAAACTCCACCCGTCCTTGAGGTCCCACCCGTATCTGCCACCATTGCAGATATCGCAGCACACCCAGAACCACAAGAAGATGCAACACACAGCAGCGATGGCGCAAGTGTCAACAACAAAAAGGTCATTAAGCCAGTCAGTGATTTTGAAAAAAAGCCTGATATTAATGAACTACTGAAACAAGAGCAAGCCAAAGAGGCAGTTACTCCACCGTTAGCTACAACTGTCATAGCACCGGGTACCACTGAGAGCACGCATGGCGCCCAACCAACACAAACACCACCCTCAAATTCCAGCCCAACTGTTTCTCCCAACGATATTACTTTGTAATCACTCTCGCGTCACGATAAGCTATCGACATGCGTATTAATAAATTTATTGCCCTTGCAACGGGAATGAGCCGCCGTGCTGCCGATACGGCGATAGAGCAAGGACGCGTAGCCGTTGATGGCGCTCCTGCGACAGCAGGTAGCTCTATAGACCCTCACCAGACCGTAACACTTGATGGGCAGTCCGTAACTGCTCAACAGCATGTGACAATAGCCCTCAACAAGCCAGTAGGCTATGTCGTCAGTCGTGATGGGCAGGGAAGCAAAACAATCTACGACCTATTACCTACTGAGTATCATCACCTCAAGCCCATTGGCAGACTCGACAAGGAATCTTCAGGACTACTCATCTTAACTAATGATGGACAGCTTGCGCATGACCTCACTCATCCAAGTAAACAAAAACTCAAGACATACGAAGTAACGCTCGATTTACCGCTACAACCCCTGCATCGTCAGATGATACATGACATTGGCATAGGCCTTGATGACGGCATAAGCCAACTTAACGTAGAGAGAGTAGCTGATGCTGACGACTATCACTGGATCGTGCGTATGAAAGAGGGGCGTAACAGGCAAATTCGCCGAACCTTCGCAGCCTTGGGATATACCGTGACGGCGCTACACCGCACTCATTTTGGCCCCTATACCCTCAACGACCTCAAAGATGGTCTCTCGCAAAAAATTACATAAACGAAGCGTCTATAAGCACTTAACTGTAACCTCCAGAAGACAATGCTATGTTTCAAAAATTATATCTGTCGTACGTAATAGGGCACTGAAATAACAATTCATGATCAGTATGACGTAAGTGCATACCACAGAAGAAATATAATGGATTGTCAATATTATCTACCTCTGTTATAATAGAACTAATGAGCAAGAAACTCCCTATTGTGGCCATTGTTGGCCGTGCTAACGTCGGTAAATCGAGCCTATTTAATGCGATTCTTGAACGGCGCGAGGCAATTGTCGCCCGCGAGGCAGGAACAACGCGAGATTCACTCTGGGCTAAAGCCCACCATGATAATCACGATTTTTGGTTGATTGATACGGCCGGAATGAAAGACGCTGAAGACGATTTTGAGCTGACCATTCAGGAACAGATTGGGGAGGCAGCTGCGGCAGCAGATGTCATATGGGTGGTTATTGAGGCAGATATAGCGATCACAGAAGAAGACCGGCGAGTTGCTAAAATGGCACTCAAGAGCCAAAAGCCAGTCTTTTTGCTTGTCAACAAGGCTGACAAGGCCAAGAGGGCAGTGGCGGAAGATTATCAGCGGCTCGGTATCAAATCGATATTCCTTACCAGTGCTACACAACAGCGTGGTATCGATGAAATGCTTGATGAACTTATCACTGTCATACCACGGGTCACTCAGCAAGAAGCCGACAATCGGCTTCGCATTGCGCTCTTAGGCCGTCCGAATGTTGGCAAGTCTCAACTCTTTAACGCGCTAGCTAAAAAGCAACAGGCAATCGTAGCCGATCGTGCGGGCACCACGCGCGACGTCAACCGAACAACTGTCAAATATGAGAGGCGTGAGATAGAGCTGCTCGATACTGCCGGGATACGACGAAGTGGGAAGATAGAGAAGGGGATAGAGAAGTTTAGCGTTATCCGCTCACTCGCTGCCATTGAACAGGCTGATATTTGCTTCATGCTCATGGACGTCAACGAGCTAAACACCGGACTCGATCAAAAGATCGCCGGTATGATAAAAGAAGCAGGGAAAGGCTTAGTGCTTGTTGTCAGTAAGTGGGACAGTGCAGAAAAAGACCCATTTACGCGGGACCAACTAGCGGCTGAAATACGTCGTACCTACGACTTCATACCCTGGGCGCCGCTGATTTTTACCAGCGCTGTAACTGGCCAAAATGTCACCAAACTATTTGAACTTGCACAAGAAATCGACGAAGAGCGTCACAAACATATCAAGACCACCGAGCTGAACCGCTGGTTACGCGAAATTATCGAACGGCATCCACCAGCCGGCCTTAAAAATCGCATGCCCAAGCTAAACTACATCATGCAAGAAGAAGATAATGATGCACCAAACTTTAAAATATACGGTGCCCATACAAAGCTTCTACACTGGAGCTATAAGCGCTACATGGAACGCGAGCTCCGTGTAAAATATGGTTTCAATGGCACCGCCATTCGATTCTGGTTCTTCGAAAAGCACGTCACACATAAGCACGGGGTCAGCCCAACAAAAGCAGATAATTCGGCATTGCAGCGCTACAACGCCAAGAAACGTAACTGGAACAAAAAATAATAGATAATTATTACTAGATAGTGGATAATACCTGGGACACTAACTATTATCTACTGATACGTATGGCTTTATTTCAACGACGACCAGATCTCGGCTCTCATCTCCCCACCTACAGCCTCGGGCTGACCCGAACACTTTTGATCGTGGGGCTTGGCAACGTAGGCAAGGAGTTTGAAGGCACACGACATAATATTGGCTTTGCTGTAATTGACGAACTCGCAAGCAAGCAGAGATTTGATCCATGGACAGACAAGAAAGACTTGAAATGTCTTATGACATCTCAGACTATTGGCGAGAGTCGAGTCTTTCTTATCAAACCGACCACGTTTATGAATCTAAGCGGTGAGGCAGTGCAGGCTGTACTACATTTCTACAAGATACCACCAGATAATATGCTCGCGGTGCACGATGAGCTTGACGTTCCTTTTGGTCAAATTCGCACTCGCGTAGGTGGCTCGGCAGCTGGGCATAATGGCATAAAATCAATCATACAGCATCGTAGTGAAGAGTTTGGTCGGGTACGTGTTGGTATTCAAGCAGAAACCAAGCAAGATGCTTCTGATTTCGTATTGTCTCGCTTCAGCAAGACAGAACAGTCACATATGCCCGAACTCCTCAAGGAGACCACCGCCATACTTACCGAGTATATTCACACGGGCAATCTCCTATCAGAGACTCGCAGCTATATTGTGTGAGAGCTTATCGCTCACCAAAAAACGTATCAATCTCCGACATATCAACTTCCACATGCTGACTAATAAGCTTCTTCATAGAGGCAATGTTGTCGCAATTTTGTAAGATGCGACTCCGCAAATCATTGCGCATTACACCCTGCGGGTAGAGAGTTTCATCCATTCCATCCGTTCTTGCTTGTGCCCGCGTAACTGCTTCAGCCAATAACGACCATTCCTGTTTTGGCCAACGGCTCATCTCTTCGGGAACCTGCAAAAGTGTCCGATCTCCAAGATTAAGTACAAATTCCTGGGAACCATAATCAAACTGCATACGTATACTCCTTTTTTATAATTATAACCTGTTCCACTGCCGCTATATCATTATTAAATACTGTTACCACCTATACATACGAAGTAACTCACTAAAAAGAGCCTACGGAGGGGGTGGGCACCGCCGTAGGCTCTTTTCAGGAGACATTGCAAGCAATCTCTCCATACCACCCTTCAACCCACCCGGCGAAGCATCGGATAAGCCATGTACATCGGCTCCGTGCCTCCGGACTAGCCGGAATCTTGTGGACTCGCATCAGTTACCGCATTAAACCAGGTCAAGACGTGGATCAGCGTGGTGTAGTTAAAGGGGTTAGTTTGTTTTAGAACGTTTACGGACACGTCCGCAAAGCAAAGAGTAAGTGGAGGGTAACAACTTATTCAAAGGCGCGCTCTAAAACAATCTAACAGTCCTCCAAAACTCTCAAGAGAGTTGCGAAGGATGCTAAAATGGGGGTTATAAGGTACGAAAGCGCATATATAACGCTTACAGGTTGCAATAATAGCAAAAATGTTTCTTTATGTCAATACTTAAACATCTAAATGTATGAAAGTCAACACGCTTACGGTTGCGTCCTCTCTGTTATCTCCGCAGCTCGGCCCCATACCTAATCCCCCCAAACAGATACATTATCTGGGTGACCTTTCGACGGCTCTCGACAGGCCTCGTCTGGCAATAGTGGGTAGTCGAAAGGTTTCCGCATACGGTACATCAGTTACGCTCAGGCTCGCGCGCGAAGCCGCAGAGCAGGGTATCGTTGTGGTGAGCGGACTCGCTTTAGGAGTAGATGGACTCGCTCATCAGGGTGCTCTTGAGGCACGGGGAATAACTGTTGCCGTCTTACCGTGCGGGCTAGATGCAATATATCCATCCTCGCATCGCCAACTTGCAGAACGCATTCTGCAGCAGGGCGGGGCGCTCATCAGTGAATACCCGTACCATACAGAGCCGTTTAAGACGAACTTCCTGGAACGAAACCGGATTATTTCTGGAATCAGCGACGCCGTACTCATAA
Organism: uncultured Candidatus Saccharibacteria bacterium; assembly: GCA_964590315.1. Taxonomy (GTDB): domain Bacteria; phylum Patescibacteriota; class Saccharimonadia; order Saccharimonadales; family JALRHH01; genus JALRHH01. The sequence goes on along the minus strand of CAZPVS010000018.1, from coordinate 7,306 downwards.
CTGAGGCTGCGGTCCGGAGCGGCAGCCTGAACACCGCTAATCATGCCTTAGAGCAGGGGAGAACTGTTATGGCCATACCCGGTAACATCACCAGTGAGTTATCAGGTGGAACGAATAACCTCATTAAGGCAGGGGCGACGCCAGTCACGCAGCTATCAGACATCCTTGACGCGATGAATCTTGCAGCTGCACCAGTTGCACGGGAAATATATGGGAGCACAGAAGAAGAAACAACTATCTTGCAGCTGATACAGACGGGTATTAGTGATAGTGGCGAACTGCTCCATAAGAGCATGCTGGAGCCCTCACGCTTCAATCAGTCCTTAACTATGCTAGAAATAACCGGCCGCATTCGGCCGCTAGGGGCCGGACACTGGAGTCTAACGTAATGTTCGGCATCTTCAGCAACAAAGATAAGCGAATGTGTCGGAACAAAGTACGGTACCAGACGTATGTCGCCGCACAGGAAGCCTTGAAGCGCATTAACCCTGCCAATACGAAAGCTGGACGACCAACGCGATACTATAAATGCCCGCTCTGCGCCGGGTACCATTTGACCCGTAGCAAACAATAGTAATCCGCTATAGCTTTATGGGTTCGTTGATGCTATAGTATCGCACAAGAATTATGGTGTATGTAGCGTAATGGTACGGATCCCTTCAGGAAAACGACTCGCTGGAGTCGCACAGTACTACCGATATCTTTCCGTCAGTCGTGAATGCCGGTTATTCCTAGAAGCCGAATCGGTTTTACTCCAGCCTGGACCAGAAAGCGAAGAAGCATACAGGAATGAACTCAATCGTCGGTATCTTCGTATAGGGCAGGCGGGGCTGTTGCATGCCCGAGAAACACTTTTTGAATCAGTCGAAACTCGTCGGCAACGAATGTACAAACCACGCAGTCTAGAAGATACCGAACGTCTCGCGGCAGCAATGCTCACGATGCAATACACACGAAAAGAATCAAGTGACCCAAGAGATCGTTTAAACGCAATAGAGCTCTGGGCTGGCCGGCACTACATGGGACTATTGCATGGCATAGAGCATGCCCGCATTGAGAGTGTGGAAGATATTGTATTACGTCATACTGCTATGAGAGAGATGCAAGGCCTCGCGGGGAGCATGCACGCCTCCAACTCTCCCTCGCCAGCAAGCCACTAGTTATACCCCAGCAAGCATGCGCCTAGCAGCCATACCATTTGCTTTTGTTAGCATTCTCATATACGCTAGTGCAGTTTTAAGAACTAAGACTATATAAGGTATACTAAAAGCTAATGGCAAAAAATTTAGTAATTGTGGAGTCCCCAGCAAAGGCCAAGACCATCGAGAAATTCCTGGGTAAGGAATTTACGGTGAAGAGTAGTTTCGGACATATACGCGATCTTCCAAAAAAAGGTCTCAACATTGCTATCGATAATAACTTTGAGCCAACCTATGCTGTCAGCGCAGACAAAAAGAAAGTCGTCAGTGAACTGAAAACCGCTGCAAAAGGTGCCGAAGTCTGGCTCGCAAGCGATGAAGACCGAGAAGGCGAAGCTATTGCATGGCACCTCAGCGAGGCACTCGGTCTCGATGCCAAAAAAACAAAGCGTATTGTGTTTCATGAAATTACTAAGTCGGCTATTCAGACCGCTATTAAGAATCCGCGAACTATCGATAAGCACCTCGTGGATGCCCAGCAGGCACGCCGTATTCTCGATCGGCTTGTTGGGTACGAGCTCAGTCCAGTCCTCTGGAAGAAAGTACGCCCCGGCTTGAGCGCCGGCCGCGTACAGTCTGTGGCAGTCCGGCTTATTGTTGAACGCGAGCGAGAAATACGTGATTTCACGCCTGAAAGCAAATATAAAGTGACCGCCAGCTTTAGTGTTGATACTACTGAGCTACCCGCCGAACTCAACACCCGCTTCAGTTCTCAGCAACAGGCACGTGATTTTCTCCAAGCCAATACTGCAGCCACGTTTACCGTCCAATCTGTCGAAAAATCACCAGGCACCCGCAATCCTGGAGCGCCATTCACGACCAGTACTCTCCAACAAGAAGCTTCACGGCGCCTCGGCTATGGCGTCAAGCAGACCATGACCTTAGCGCAACGGCTCTATGAGTCTGGACATATCACCTATATGCGTACTGACAGCACAACTCTTTCCGGATTTGCTATCAAAGCGGCCGAAACATACATCACCAAAGCCTTCGGTCCGGAATATCATAAAGTGCGGCAGTTCAAGACCAAGCAAGAGTCCGCCCAAGAAGCCCACGAAGCCATTCGACCAACAGATTTCAATAAGCTCAGTGCCGGGGCAGATCCACAGCAGAAAAAATTATACGAACTCATATGGCGCCGAGCAATTGCAAGCCAGATGGCACCCGCAGCCATCGATAAGTCAGAAATTAAAATAGCTATAAGCACCCGACAGGAAATCTTTAGCGCTAAAGGCGAGGTTCTTAAGTTTGATGGGTTCCTTAAGGTCTATGGGGGCGGAAAAGACGATGTCATCCTCCCGGCAGTGTCAGATGGACAGGAACTGATGCTTCAGAGCGCAACTGCCGCAGAAGTGTTTAGTCGCCCTCCCGCACGGTACTCAGAGGCCAGCCTGGTAAAGGCTCTCGAAGAAAACGGTATCGGCCGCCCGAGTACATACGCGCCTACTATTAGTACCATTCAGGCACGAGAATACGTGGTTAAGGCTGATTTAGAAGGCACAGAACGGACTGTGCAAGCACTGACGCTATCTAACGGAACCATCACCGCAACGGAAAAAACAGAAGTAACAGGAGCAGACCGCAATAAGCTCCTCCCGACCGCACTCGCTGATGTAACAACCGATTTTCTCGTGAAGCATTTTTCAAAGATTGTTGACTACGATTTTACCGCCCACGTTGAGGAAGACTTTGACCATATTGCAGAAGGTAAGGGCACCTGGGTGGACATGATCAACGAGTTCTATACCGAGTTTCATCCGTTAATTGTGAATTCCGAGGATATTAGCAGAGAAGAGAGCACCCAGACGCGACAGCTTGGTACGGATCCCAAGTCCGGTAAGCCAATTATGGCCCGATATGGTCGCTATGGCCCGATGCTACAGAGAGGCGTCACTGAAAGTGAGGAGAAACCTGATTTTGCACCTATGCCAGAAGGGGTATTGCTTGAAGATGTGACACTCGAACAAGCACTCGAGATGTTTAAGCTGCCTCGGCTCGTAGGCAAGACCGATGACGGCCAAGATATCAAAGCTAATATCGGACGTTTTGGTCCATACATCCAGGTCGGCAAGCTCTACGTCTCTATCAAGCCCCACGACCCCATGAAGATATCTGAAGAAGACGCACGGGAACTCTATGCCCAAAAGCTCGAGATAGAAGCAAATAAGAATATTAAGCATTTCGAAAAGTCGGGTATCAAAATTCTCAATGGTCCGTATGGTCCGTATGTCACAGATGGCAAGAAAAACGCACGCATCTCTAAAAGCACCGACCCAACGACACTCACAGAGAAAGATGCACAAGAGTTGCTCGACAAAGCCCCCGCCAAGAAAAAGCGAGTCGTCCGGCGAAAAAAAGCCGCGTAGTTATGAGGCACCTGGTGAAACAGCCTATGTTTTCCACAATTTGTACAGAGTGCAAGTACGTTTCGTTGTAATATTTCTACACAATTATTGGGCCATAAAGTCTATTTGATGCTAGAATAAGTTTATAATCGTTACTAAGTAGTAGCGTTTGCATTACTCCATTTGGTGTTAACAAATGATCAGATCCTACGAGAGTGGTCTGAGAGTGTCTACGTATGTGATATCACAAGTTTGCACTGCTGGTAATTATAGTCTAAAGGGTATTGACTCAGAGGTATATTTGTTTTACAATATTACTTAACACCTCTGCATTAACAGATAAGGAATGAATAAATGACCGATGCGGCCAATAACAATTTGCCGGTGGAAAAATTTGTAAACGATATTCTCGGCACCATAGAGCGTGAGCGTGAGCGAGAGATTATTTCACGTCGCTATGGTTTGTTTGACCGCAAAGAGACTCTTGAACAGATTGGGGAGCTGCTCGGCATCACTCGTGAGCGTGTTCGTCAGCTAGAAAAGGCGGTGATTACTCGCCTAAAAGCTCAGGCAAAGAGCGGGGAACTACCTCATATACTTCAAGTGCAGGCCGCATTCGTAGATGCCATTAATGCCATGGGCAAAGTGGCTCGCGTACAGGAACTGAGCGCCCGCTTTACCCAGACGAATGACCGCCTCGATCAAGCCCGGGTTTCATTCCTAGCACAATTATGTCCGGAACTATCTGTTATTGAGGATAATGATCATTTTCACCACGCCATCGGCGTAACGACCCAACACAACGAGAAGAAAATCAAAGAACTCGTCACAGGACTCATTGAGACCATTAAACAGCACGGGGAACCGGCAGATATCAAAACAATTGCCCAAAAAGCAGGTCATAATGACCATGCACATACTGAAGCTCTGGCAACTGTCAGTAAGCATCTTGCAACGCTGAATGGCCGATGGGGTCTTGTTAAGTGGCCGATGGTCAATCCAAAAAACATTCGGGATAAGATTTACGTCATCCTGAAAGAAGAAGGCAAGCATATGCACTTCAATGATATCGCTCAGGCTATTAAAAAATCTGATTTCAAGCGCAAAGATGTCACGACGCAGGCTATCCACAATGAACTTATTAAGGACAAGCGTTTCGTGCTCATCGGCCGCGGCATTTATGCGCTCAAAGAGTGGGGATACAACAAGGGGACTGTCGCTGATATCATCACTGATGTACTGAAGAAAGCAGGGGAGCCCCTGCACCGCGATGAAATCGTCAAACGCGTGCTGAAGAGCCGCTATGTCAAGGAAACAACCATTCTGCTCAATCTTCAGGGCAAAGATCAGTTCAAGCGTGTAGCAAAAGCTACATACACTCTCGCTGAAGCAGAATAATGACCGGCCTTACCGGCCAAAATGCGAGCGTCGTAAGAGGTCTTCGGCCACTATAGCCTTAAAGTGATGCTCCGAGACGACTGATATATGTTCCGGCAGGGGTGTTTTGCGATTTGACATCTTTTTATCGATTTCGGACTGCGTAATAGCTTCGTTCCCGACAACGACTAAATAGGTTGGCGGGCTGATAAGCGCATATCGTCTCAGCTTGATGTTTACGACGTTTATCAGATTGATAATACTGTCCGCATAAAATATATCAATAACAATGCCTTCATTCTCGTTGAGATACACATAGAAGTCACAGCTAACGTTGCCAGGCCGAATGACTTTGTGCTCATGTACGGCTATATCTTGGAATACTCCTGTTAAGTACTTGTAAAACGCAATCTCATAGTCTCTTCCTTGATGGAATGTCTTTTTAGCGACAGCACTTCTATGCGTCCCAAGTGTATAGTTGGATATTTCCTGTGGAAATAATTCTTTTCGTACAGCAACCAGGCCGCCGAAGCTTCGCTGTAGTGATCGAGCCGAGGGCAAATGCGGATATGCGTCAATCTCATGCGAAGTCGGATATCGACCATGGAGCGCATAAAAACTAAGAAACCCTGCTTTGATTTGGTCTTTCGTCCATACACGCTGGCCAATAGCGGCTCGTCTGAGGTGATCCATGGGCCTTATTGTAGGCTACGTATGCATGTTCGTAAAACCGAACGTTTTGCGAACACGATTTATACACGTGTATGTACGGAGCGTGCAGTCTATGTGAAGTGCATCACATATGATCAAAAGGGCGGGCAAAAAAACAAAAACGTTTGTACGTCGGAAAGTCCAAAAAGATCATGCACACAGACGTGGCGGGGGCGCATGACGAGTGCCAAAAAGGCTATACATGAGATGTCGCTCAATGTATATTTTGCGACGCGGCATATTATTATATAGGTTACACATAGTACCAACTAACGGGGGAGCTATTTTTGAAATGAGAGAAAGTTTTCAGTAATTTGCGTGTGCTCTGTCTACTTTTTGCACTGATTGTTCTTATATACCACCGCTTGCTTCTGTAGGTTTGTGATATATGCCACGCGTTGTAAATTATTACATACGCACAAGTTTTCCACAGTCATGTCGTGAAAAGTTTTGCTTTTTCGCTATTTCATTGTTTTAGTATCGATTCCCCTCCCACCCTCGTCATTTTCATAAATATATTTGACTTGTGCCCTTTTATATTCTTTTGTATGTTTTTTATACATGTACTGTCTGATATCATGAACAAATTGCGAACATGACAGGGTAGCAGATGAGAGGGTTGATAGTGCCCGAGCTTAACCCGTTACACGCCTAAGCATGCTGCACGCCTGAAGGCTTATTTGTAGTAGGCACGCTCCTCGACGCGAACATCAATATACTCTTGAGGCACCTCTCCACTCCCCTGCAATCGACTCACCACGGCCAACAGTGTACCAACCTGCACTCGCGCATCATTTTGCGTATTAAAGCGAACGTAGTACGGTTTTTCTGGTAATCGTATACGTAACTCATTCGCTTCTAATGGCAGTGCAATCGATGCGATTGGCTCATTCATTGCTTTCATATGTGCGATAACATCAGATATAAAAAGCACGGTGTCGACAGGGAGTGCCTGCTCACCAACTTTCACTGGCAAGCCTGTCTCGTCGGAGACCATGGTCATATTAGGAAGAGGACTTTCTACATCAGATACTCTCACTAGTGGCACGCCTTGATTACTCATATAGTAGGCTCCGCTTGTCGTTGCAAGAACAAAGGCAGGCCGAGCGACGGCGATGTGAACTACGGGACGATGTCCAATGATCGGCACGGTCACGACTGCATGTGCAACTTCAGGAAACTGTTTCTGAATATTCTGAGTTATTTTATTCCCATTGAATGTCAGTTTAGACTTGTGCCACGGAGATTGTGATAGTTCCTTGGTGATAAAATCTTCGTAGACATCAGTTGGGCGCTGGAATGACGCATCACTACTACTCGAAACCACCATAACCCGAGGTTTGGTGTTAAGCAATGAAGCGTAGATAAGTGATCCAGCTATGACAACCAGCGCAATAACGGTTGGTGCGTGTCGGAGACGCTGCAAACCCCGCCGATGAGTCGCGGGAGGCTCATAGCGGCCACGGGGGGCATCAGCGCCAGATCGGTTGGAGTAATATGAAAAGACGCTCGTTTGGCTGCCTGGTATCGGGGTCCTGCGGGTTTGTGTTTGTTTTTTTCTGAACATAGTACTTATTTTACGTTGTTTTGGTCGCGATCTCGATAAGTAATCTGGAAAGTTTCTCGGCAGCATCAGCAACTACCAGTGACTGGAGCTTATGCGCAAGATCATTA
>CAZPVS010000017.1:0-23969 GCA_964590315.1 uncultured Candidatus Saccharibacteria bacterium | reverse complement strand
CCCCCTAACGATTTAGCAAACCGTCCCCTTCAGCCACTTGGGTACCTCTCCGTAACAGATAGAAATTATAGCAACATATTACAGAACATCAAACAGAAACCGAAGCAGCACGGATAATATAAGTAGACTCGTCGTATAATAATACTCAGATAAGGGGTTACATGATTATGAAACGGAATATACGATTGACCATAGGGTACGCCGCCGTACTAATTGTCCTTATTGGGGCGATATTACTACTGGGTGTGATCCTCCAGGTCATATCAATGGATTCACTTCAGGACAGTATGGTGAAGGTGGCAGCAGTGGTGGCAGTTATCATCTCTGCACTCCTTGTCATCTTTGCTATTACGTATTTGGTTGACAAGGACTAGAACAAGCTTACGTTTACCGGTACAATAACAGTTATGCAACCGGGGGAGACAATTACACCAGGCTCGCAGCCATCCGTACCACCACCGTCAGAGGACAGTGGCGCCATTCAGATTGATCATTCGCAGCCTCAACCAGCTACCCCATCTCAGACGGCACCTGCACCTGCTGCCGTGGTGAGCCCTCCTGCGCCTATCGAGACTACTTCCCCACCACCTGCACCTGTTGATATGACTCGCCAGGATGCTCCGTGGGTCATGACGAACGAAGATAGTGCCCCAGATTCTTACATACAGACTGAGGCAAGTGACCAAGTTGCGTGGACAGCCTCAGAATATGTAGCTCACAGTAAAAACTCAGGATGGTTCATGCTCTTGGCGGGTAGCGTCATAGCGGTCATAGTGCTTGTCTATGTACTCACGAGCAGTATCCTGTCATCAATTATGGTGGGGATAGCGGGAATGGCATTTGGTATTTTTGCCGCGCGACCACCGCGCGTGTTGCAATACAGCGTACAGAGCCAGGGACTGCAGATTGGACCTCGCCTGTACCCCTATCAAGAAATTCGATCATTTACGGTGCGCCACGAGGGGCCACTCCCTTCAATTGTGCTTACGCCCCTGAAACGATTCATGCCGCCCATTACGGTGTTTTATGACCCAGAGTCAGAAGATGCCATTATCGATGCCTTGAGTAATTATCTGCCACATGAAGACAAGAGTCCTGATGTTGTAGATCGGCTCATGAGTCGTATACGATTCTAGTAAATAGCTAGCTTTCATCTGTTATTTATGCTATTATTCACCCTGTTCGCAAAATTATTACGGATTGTAGACACCCGTACATTTATTTCTCGGAAGGTGATAATTCACCATATATGCACCCGTAGCTCAGCTGGATAGAGCGTCAGTTTGCGGTACTGAAGGTCGTAGGTTCAAATCCTGCCGGGTGTACCATTACTAGAAACCAGAGCCTTTTGAGGCTCTTTTTTCATAGCTTCATATCTGTAAATTGCACTTAAAAGTGGGGTGCTAACGGTCTTATTGTTGGTAACAAATATCCCTCCAGGAAAAGTAAGCTGTTTGCACCTTTCACGCCTATCAGGGGTCAAGTCCCACCAATTGGCATTGAGGTCATCAACGTAATCGAGTGAGAAGTCTACAAATTCGTTAAAATCATCGTCAGTGTTGGAGGTGCTAACAAGTTCTTCTTCGACTGACTTAATTTCAGCCTTAATCTTAGTAACCGATTCCGCAATATCCTCAGCTATGGCTGGATTGGTGGCAATGGAACGCACAAGCGATTCTTTTTCGCTCGTTAGTGTTTCAAGTTTCTGTTCAAGTCTACTGGCTAACTTGCCACTATCACCATTCCGGCGTTCCCAAACGATACGCATAGCTTCTTTGAGTTCGTCTTTGGTGGTGTTAGACGTACTAAGCGGTGCAAGTATATTTGTCATTTGGTCGTGTAAGTCAGCCTTTGTCATACCAAGCTTACAACTGCGGCACATATAACGTTCATAGTATCTATTTACTTGTTTGCCGTTGTGGTTGCGGTAGCCAACAAACTTTGGTGCCTTGAGTTGCAGCTTGGTACATTCTTGACATTCGGTAATGTTGGACATCTGGAAACTAGGGTTGTGTTTCTGTACGGTGAACTTCTTTTTAACGCCTGAAACTATTTCTATGAGTAACTCACGCTCCTCTTTGGTAATCATGGCTTTGTGTAGTCCGGTGCCTCGGATATCCCAATTGCTCATTTTAGTGATACCAGCATAGTACGGGTCAGTCAGAAGAATCTTGAAGCGGTTCATATCAAGTGCCATGACTTTGCCTGATTTGAAGCCCTGAGCCTGAAGCCATTTAAGTGCCTGATGTAGCGTGTATTTGTCGTAGAGAATACGCCGCATACTAGTCTGTAGTAAGCTCCATTGAGGTTCGAGTGGTGTATGCAGTCCGGCTACATTAGTTTTCTGGTATCCAGTATGAGGCGTTCCAGGATAGTAGCCAGCTATAATCCTGGCTTGCATTTTCTCGGTGGTCTTGGTGATACGCTCTTCATTACTAGTTTCACCCTGCCAAACACCAAAGAACTCAATTGCCATAGAAGCAGAATTAGGATTAAGTGCCAGTTCAGGCTTAGCGGCAATAACGAGCGTCACACCGGCTTCATACAAGAAGCGTCCTTTCCACATATAGTACTCATCAACTGAGCGCATGTAGCGGTCATGTTCGTCTACGAATAGATACGTAACTCTTTTGTTCTGTTTGCAATACAAAAGCATTTCGGTGAGGTCTTTGCGGTTGAAGTTTTTGCCCTTACGGCTAGATATATCCAAGCTCCATGTACGAACAACCTCACAATTAAACAGTTCAGCAGCTACTCTGCCTATACGAATTTCCTGAGCACTCAAACTATTGCCCTCTAGCTTCTGCTTGGAGGTAGATACCCGACAGAGTGCGATACCGTAATTTGTCACTTGTTACCCTCGTTTGAATCTATTTTGAAGTCCTGATTATCTAAAAGCAATTGCTTATGCTTTTTCAGCATGTATTCGTCGTACAAAAACTCTGCCCATGCCAAAGCTTCGAGGCGCACTTCGTCTCGTGAAGGCTCTGGAGGTGGTGTGGCAGGGTTTGTACGGTTCATTACATTCTGCTACTCCGTTGCGTACAAATCGTTATAACGTTGCTTGCCGTAATCTGCTATACGAGCCAGGTCGTTATCTGGTAACTGACCCCGAATTTCAAAGATTTCTACGTGGTTATCTTTATGGATACTGCTAAATAACTCTTTATCTTCGTTATTGAGCAGTGGGTTAATAATCTTGAGTGGCAGTTTGAGGCCATTGCTCCGCCAGTAGCGTTGTTTGCCTTTGAACTTGGGCATGTCTTTGGTGAGATACTTACCGATGTAACCAGCAACTTTAGCGATATTGTCTATCTTTACGGCAGTAGTGTAGCCACCCCGATATGAGGCGATGTTGTATACAGTTCTACCGTTCTGTTTTATTCCAGAGTCTTTGAGGTTTCCTTTATAGTCCATGAATAAGCCATGAAAATGGAGTGCTCCGTCTTTGTGATATTCCGGTACAACTAGATAACCGAACTTACCATGAATGTTACGTTGATTGTTGAACCAGAATCCTAGTTGCTGTTTACGAGCGTCTACGTCATAGCGGTCGTATTTCTTGCTGTCAAAAGTAAACGTCATAAACATGTCGAATGGGTTACTTAGGGCAAGGTCGATGACTTTGGTCTTGGCTCGTCCGAGTGACATACGTTCGTATTCCTCTGGATCAATTGCCGAGGGCTTGCTGGGCTTGTCCGGGTCGTAGAAACGGCGTTCATTGAAATCAAAACGTCTGACATAAAATGGCTGGGCATACTGATACAACCGTATGAAATCTGGGTAGACTTTAAGTACGGTTTTAATTTCTTGATTAACGATATAACTATCTAAAAGAGACATACTTATGTTCTCTCCTTTCTAAGGGGTAAGTAACTAAGTAATGTCTATCCATCAAGTAGGATAGACATTACAGCTCCAGCCGGTTTGACCGAGGACGGCGGGTGCCGCGCCTTGCGCTAGGCACCAACGCCACTCCGGTTTTCGGGAGGTCCTTAATCCCAGGCTGGTGTTCAATTTGTATGGGTTTTTGACTTCTTGTTTGGGTAACAAAAAACCACCCATTTCTGGGTGGCTCTCTATGATTTACGATTAAATTGTCAGTGTATTTGGACGCAACAAAACTCGCTCTTGAAAGAGCACACCTTGAAATGGTGTTGTGAGCTTTGTTCGCAGTGTCCGCAACCGTTTACTGTTACTAAAAGGTTCTGTTGACTAAGTAGGGCCTCGTTACCGTACAGCTTGTCTACTTGTGTATGTATCTTGTGATACGCATCAGACGGGCTTTTGAAATGTCGCCTAGCAATCTAGGTCTAACGTGTCGATCGTTCCACCGCAGGCTCAAATGCTCACTTCGGATTTCGAATGTCTCAACGTGCGTATATTTTATCGCTTACGTTTCCAAAAGAAAAATGCTTATGATTACTAACATGGACGTCCGTGCTGTTCCGACAAGTCAGAAACCACACCCGGAAACGCAACATTGTAGCACACGCGGAGCGTGTGCATTTAAGTGGCTAATCCGGATGTAGGATTGACAAATACAAGCATAAGTGCTATAATTAATAATTATGACCTCACCAAGTCCTATCGATTATGTAACCCCTGATACACTGGCATTTCAAGATTATGCACACAACCTTGAACCTGGTGAGCTTACCGACCCGAGTAAACTAGCCAAAACGATCTATGATAATTTCTATCACGGTGCAGTGGAGGAGGCACAAGCTCCTACTCTGGATCAAATGAAATCATATTCAGACGATTCTTTAATGGCTGCCTCTGCTGTAAGGGACATTGCTCAAGGGGGTGAAATTAAGTACACACCAAGCCTTGGTTGGCAGGCATATTTGATTAATGGTGGTTACGACACCATGAAACAGGTTGGGCGTTTATACGTTAATCCTAGGCCTGAAGCAGTAAATTCCATTCTGGTTGATCTTACTGAACGACTTTTTGAAATAGGTGTTAGTGTAGATATTAAGGCTGCACTTGCCGTCAATGATGATGAGCGCATATATCTAGTACACCGGGCTCCAGATTTAAAGCCTGAAGACTTGCCTCAATCAGATATTGACGCTAACGACATGACAGAGATATTTAATCGTACCGATAAGATCGTTATCTACATGAACCCCGAAGATGCACAAAAAGTTGTTGATACCGTAAGTGATCTTATTGTAAGCGAGTCTGAAAAAATGATTGCTACTGCCCCGCGCTTTACAAAGTCCATACTCAGCCAAGACGGAACGGTGGTTCCTGGTTTGGGTTTTGCTGAAGAGCCGCGTATACAATCACGAGAGTTGCAACGAGAATTGCGTCCAAGATCCTACGGTGACTTTATTAGTAAGCTACTTGCGAAAATATTGACGGAGGAAGGACCAGGTAGTGATCTAGGCATCGCATTAGATCAACAGCTTGAACTTTACAATAGAAACCCAAAAGATCCTGGGCTGAATTCATCAACGACATTTCACCTTAGATAATTACACATTCGTGGTTGGCTGATTCATATATTGTTGGAACTCTGGCTTTAATAACTCCCGCCAACGCCGAAACTCATCATAAATAAGTGCTAACATTTCGGGTGACGGTGTACCAAATAAAGTGCCCGTTCATAGACGAACGGGTATTTTATTTGGCGATATTCTCCAGCGATTATGAACCTACGACCGGAGGCGTAAATAGCCCGTGGCTGTTTACGTTTTCCTTGCTTGGCCTCGAGCTGAACGCATTCAGTGAGAGCATATTTAGAGTAGGTTCAAATCCTGCCGGGTGTACCAAATAAAGTGCCCGTTCATAGACGAACGGGTATTTTATTTGGCGATATTCTCCAGCGATTATGAACCTACGACCGGAGGCGTAAATAGCCCGTGGCTGTTTACGTTTTCCTTGCTTGGCCTCGAGCTGAACGCATTCAGTGAGAGCATATTTAGAGTAGGTTCAAATCCTGCCGGGTGTACCAGAGTGAAATTACAGATAGAGATTGAAGAACAATTCAATCTCTTTTTTGTTGAGTGTGATTTCCTCTCTTAATAGTAGGTTTGAATCTCGTTTGGTGTTTTGCTAATGTAATAATGCGATGCCAAAAAATAGAAACTATGCAGAGGTAAACTCAAGTTACACAACATTTTTTCTTATTTCTGCGATCGGATTGGGTTTGTTTTTTGGAACGATGCTTCCAGAGACAAGGTACCAGGCAAGTATCCTAGTAGTATTGTATGTTCTACTACTTTACTTTGTTTGGGACTTCATTAAGCAACTATACAGTCCGGGACAGGCAGTCTTCTTATATGCAACAATCTTTATCATTATGCCCTTTGCTATGAACTGGCTCCTTAATTTCCCGTACGCTCGTCTAGGGTCAATTATACTTATCGGGTCATTCTTTTTAGCGGCTATTCTTGAAAGTCTTTATGAAAAACTGATCAAGCAACGGCTTGACAGGAGCTTATCGAGTAGAATTCTCTCTGTTGATAATAAAATTGACAAAAGTATAGTTCAAATCAGTAATAAGCACGTCTATCTGACAGAATGGAAAGGTTTTGTTTTTGCATTGTCACTCGCTATCATCTACTTCTCTCTAGCCTATCTGCTTTTCCATCGTTAAAAGCATTTGAACTTCGTTTACTACCGTGTACCAATCGGGAATTAATTAGTAGACGTCAGAACGGCGTCTACTTTTTGTTATAGTTAAGACCATGATCGAAGTAATACACTATCAAAATAAATCATATGAATCGCCATTCGAACCCCTTATTTCCGATTCGTTAGACGAAGTCCGTAAGCTGCTAACTAATTTACCGGAAACCATTCAAATATATTTTTCCGACTATGGAATACTTGAGGACACTGGAATCGGAGGTTACGCATATTCAAGTAACGTTATCACAATTTCACTTGACCCAAATTTTGAGGATAAGAAAAAGCAAGAAACCAACATAAGACCAACCGTGTTCCATGAGTCTTTTCATCTTAGCCAAAGATTCACCGGAGAAGACGGCCCATTTTCAGCAATAGACAATGCGCTCTACGAAGGTATGGCCACGGTGTTCGAGCGCGAATACGCTGGAGTATTTGAACCATATGGCGATTATAGGCAAATCTCAGCAGAAAGGTTAAAGCAGTGGGCAGAAGAATTGAGAAAATTGAGTGCAGAAGTTTTTGCGGATGAAGATGTTTATTCGAAATGGAAGTTTTATCACCCCGAATTAAAAGAACGCTGGATTGCATACAAAACCGGAACATGGATAGTGGATGAAGTATTGAAGAAAAAAGGATTAACAATATTGGATTTAAGAACCAAAAAAGCCGCCGATGTATTAAGCATGTACGACAAATAAGGTTCTAACTTCGTTAATAGTGCTGTACCACAATCCTTTTCGCTATCCGCACCATGATATAAATATTCGCAATCTTCTTGCCTCAATCCGCTTACTGTTAATAGCACTAGCATTTTGTGGCAGATAGGCGTATAACGAAAAGCACAATCCTATAAACAAAGAGGAAATATGAGTGTCGCTGAACAAGAACCAGGGTTTGATCCCCTTTCAAGATACTTAGGAATATTGCGCGAATCGGCAGAAGTATCGGCTGAATACGCAGAACTCATGCAAAAAGTAAGTATTGCGGGCTTACGACAAATCGTACTTATCCGTGAGCTGCAAGAAGCGCGAGAGGCGTTGCGGGCACAAGGAATTAACCCAGAGACGTATGTCCAGCGCGACCCCATTCCTCTGCATCTGGCTGGTGAGGACTTTCGTGCACAGGAGCACGCTCATCTGGAACTGGTTATTGATAACGGATAAATAAGCTCTAAAAAGTTAAGGCCCGCCCGGTGTAGTTCGCTTTCGCGAAAAACGCCGGGCGGGCGTGGATTTCAGGATGATCGCATTTCACGCTGGCATGTCGTCACGAATGAGATGTGGTCCAGCGTGCGCTACGGAGTTGGCGGTCGTATTGCTGAGCGCATCTACGAGGAAGTTTGCCTCCGAGGGGGCATCGTCGCTGAAGAATATGCTGATCAGCACGACTCCGTACTTGCGCAGCTTGTGACCAATCAGGGCGGTAACAAGTTCCAGCGCCTGGTCACTATCAATGGGTTCACCAGAGAAGTGGCCATTTGCCAACATGGATCGTACACCATCCTGCACAGTGTTGGTGACTAGCTCTGTCAAAGAGCCGGTGACCCGGACAGCCCGTGCCGGGAAGTCTCTGTGGTCACCTTTGTCGTACGGAACCTGCCACTCGATTGAGCCCCGGACGATTCGCTTGACTTTCTTGCCGTCCTGCTCCTGCAAGATGGTCTGCGTTTCCAGGTCGGTAGGCTGAACCTGCGTATTGACGTTTTCGACGTCGTCACGAATGGCCAACTTGCAGTGCCAACCAGGGCCCTTGACCTTGTGAGTTCCGTCTGGCCGGGTGACAAGCTTTTCGTTGCGCTTGTACACAGATGCGTACCCGTACTTGGTTCGGTAGAAGAATGCCTTAAACATTCCCCCGAGGAAGACTGTGAGCGCAATGATGCTCACAATTGTCTTTACCGCCGAACCGCCGGGTAATCCTGAAAGTGCACTACCAAGTACCATTGTGCTCACCTCCTAGTGAATCTCTCATGGAACGGTAGATATGATCAGAATACCACTAAAACATAGCTATGCAATAAAAAACATATTTTGTATTTGTTTAACAAACATAAACATGGTATGGTAAAAGCACTAGATTCAGCTGCTTAAGAGTTCTAGGGTTAGTAAAATGTTCGATTGAGGAGCAGCTGGAGGCGCCACTGGCACTCTACCTCAGAGAAGTTATAAGAGGAGTATGCCCAAGTATGGCAGCCAAACTATTTGTAGGTTCATTAGCCTACAGTGTACGTGACGAGGAGCTCGAAGAATTCTTCAAGAGCGCCGGTACCGTTGTATCAGCAAAAGTAATCATGGACCGCGAGACCAATCGCTCAAAAGGCTTTGGATTTGTGGAAATGAGCAGTGACGACGAGGCTAAGGCCGCTGTTGAGAAGCTTAACAACCAGGAACTTGCTGGTCGCGCAATCATCGTGAGCGAAGCTCGCCCACAGCAACCACGTGAAAACCGTTCTTTTGGCGGTGACCGTGGTGGCAACACCCGCAGCTGGTAAATAACCGGCCTGCGCAAACAACCCACCTGTAGCGGTGGGTTTTTTGTTGTGGTACGCTTATGTCATACGTTGCAAACGAACATGAAAAAACATACCCTTCCCCATTGGCATCGCGGCCTTCATGCTGTGCATTTTGGATTCTTGAGCGGTCTGATAGCGTTCAGCTTCCTGAGTAGTATTGGTCTGTCGGTTCTCTCACCGATATGGGATCGTCAAGCCGATGCGGCAGTCGGTAGTTTCTCGGCGGGCAGCTTCTGGAACGCGCCGGTACCGACGTATACCGATCTTCATCCGCAGTCAGCAGCACTAGTGGGCGATATTGTTCGTCAAGTGAGTCAATTTGGAGCTACCTTTAATAAAGATAACGGCACGAGCCCCGTTTATATTGCTGAGCCAGGTACCCCGACAGTAGCAGTTGAGCCGTGGGACTGTGGCGTGGGGAGTAGCGCGGGGCTTGCAGAGCAGTGGCAGGCGGTTCCGATTCCTTTCTATGCTGTGCCAAGCGGTGGCGCTAATCCTCAGATGGTCATTCATCAATACGGCACCGGAACAGTGTGGGAGTTTGGCTACATGCGGAAAATTGGTGCCCAGTGGCAAGCCTGTACTGGCGGAAGGACATCAACCGCAAGTACGGGGGTATTTACTGCACCATATGGTGTGAGCGCGAGTGGTTTAGCAGTCTTGGGCGGCCAGCTGGGTATGCAGGAGCTGCAAACAGGGCGGATTAACCATGTTGTGGGACTTAACCTGGCACAAGTCAACGGTATGACATGGCCGGCAACCCAAACAAGTGGTGGTATGGATGGAGCCCCACCCATGGGATTGCGTTTACGCCTTGATCCTAGCCTATCGATTGACAGTCTCGGGCTCCATCCGGTCGCCCAGAGCATTGCCCGCGCAGCCCAGACATATGGTTTTATTGTATGGAATACACCGGGTGTAGTGGGCGTATCCGCCGAGAACCCGATATCAGTAACTGCACGCGGGCTGCCTGACCCCTACAGCTCTCTATTGAGGGGCTCCAGTCAATATGATGTATTGGCGGGATTTCCGTGGGATCGACTCCAGGCTTTGCCGCAGACAACCGCTCACACTGCTCCCTTGCCGACTATACATAGTTTTACTGCTGCACAGACAACAGTCAGCCGTGATGGTACCACGACCCTTGCCTGGCGGACGAGTAATGTGAACAGATGCGCTATACCCGGCATCGCTGATAATTTGCCCGCATCCGGTACGACCATAACCCCACGTATGCGGGAGCCGACGACATTTGTGCTCCGCTGTGGCGGGCCAGTCGGTACGGCCAGTAGTCAAGTGACGATTGGCTTGGCGGTGACGTCGGCGAACGATGCGCCATCGCAATTGGATGCGGCGATTGCTTTCCCCTACTCCGGCTACGCGAATATTATCAATGAGCTTATGTCAGAAGAAATGGCAGCTCGAGCGTATAAAGTCGTGTATTACGAAGAAGCAGTTTATCTGTACGAGACAGCAACGCCACCCTTCGCGCTCAATACTGAACGGATGGATAACGGTACGCATGCTGTTACAGCAAAAATTTATTTCCGTGATGGGGGGAGTGATCAGAAAACCGTTAAAATTATGGTGCAAAACAGTCCTGAAACCTTGTTTGCCACAACACAAAGCGGAGTCGTGGTTGCTCCAAAAAGTATCCCACCATTATGGGCAGCGACAGGCATTATAATCGTAATAGCGAGCATGGTAATTGGTACGCGCTGGGGCTGGCATCGGAGCCATCAGGTATAGTACCCTTTCCGGATTCCTAGGCTTTAATAAATAAAACAGCCTTGACCTATGTCTGGGCTGTTTTATTTGGCGGAGGAGGTGGGATTCGAACCCACGATAGAGTTTCCCCTATACTGCATTTCGAGTGCAGCGCACTAGACCAGCTATGCGACTCCTCCAACAGAGAAATTATATCCTATGATAGGGATTCGACCCGCATCCTGCGGTCACATTCTGCGACCCCAACATCAACTTACTTAAACAGAAGTTTAAATCAGTTGAGTGTCCTTGCGAAAAGCTACTAGCTTTCCTCACCCGAAACTTCATCTTTGAAAACGGAGTCTTCAAGAGAAGGTTTCCTTGCATCGAGCCACTGGCTCGATTCACCTCGGTGCCATTGCTGGCACACTGCTTTTCGAGAGCAGCACCTTCAACCACTCCTGCATCTCTCCGTCACAGGCTATTTTATCAGACTATGATAGTGAGGTGGGTTTGGTGGGATCCTGCTCCTGAATAATAGGTCTGGTTTCCGCGTCATGTGGCATTTGCGGAGTAGCGCCCGTGTCCTTCGGACGAGTCTTTATCCAGCCGAACATGGCCCCTGCGAGTACAAGATACCCTGCAACAAACCACATAATTATCGTGTTCAGCTCACGGGTAATGACTTGTGCGCCATCAAACAGAATTGCTTGCATTGGATCAGTTTCGATACCAGATTTGTTCACTTGTCCAAAAAAGAACCAGTACCCAATGAGTGCAATGATAAGAAAAGTACTCGTTGCAACAAGAGCCCATGCGACATGCCGTATGCCCGCTACCCTATCCCTCCGCAAGAAGATGAGGGCGCCCGCGAGTATGACTGCCGCAGTAAGTGTTATCCATTTAGCGGTTTGGGCTGCCTGGTATGCAGCCGGTATCTGCTGTAGGTCATGCCCGAACTGCTTTCCGTCTGCAGTTTTCAGTGATTCGTGAGTGATGACAGGATCTTGCAGAAAATCTGCATCTTTTAGTAACTGCTGACTAAATTGCTGCCCTACTTGAGCCGAACTAACTCCGGGCGGAAGACACGGGAGCGATAAGAGGTCTGTTTCAAGGTTGAGCGTCTGTAGCTGTTGTAATGTACAGGCGGGTAATTGGTCTGTCCGTGCTACTGCATAGGCGGCAACTCCCTCCACTAAGGCATCTTTTGACTCTGTGAGATCAATCGAAAACTGAGGTAGGTCTGTCTGCCCGCCAAGCCATGCGTAGACACCGTCAATAAATGAGGTGGCTGATTTTTCGAGGACATCCGGTGGAAATGCCGTGTGGGCGGCGTTCTGTATCTCTTTGGTTTCAAGCAGTTGTTTTGCCTGGGGGTCTTGGGTGTTCTTTTGCGACTCGGTTAGTACCAGACCCACAAACTCGGTATAGATACGGCTTTCCTTCAGTGCTTTCTCTACGGTGTGCGGACTCCCGAACACCATGGTAACAGCAAATATAATAGGAAGGAGTAATAGCAACAGCTTAAAGAGTACTCCGGCGGAGTGGTATAAGAATCTTTGTAGATAAGGCATAGTTGTATTGTACTGCATATTTTCCCTGCTCTCGAATAACAGAGAAGAAAGTAAAAGACCGCCCGTTGAGAGAATGTAACCCGAAGGTTAAAGATTCTCCGCGGGGCGGTCAGGGGGATGGAAGTGATGAGGGCGTGTGGCGAGTTGTTCTTAGCAACCCATCGATCCGCCAAACGGTGTGTTGCCGTTGTTGAGCGGGCCGACGTTGGTCTGCGGGGGGGCGTAGTCGGCCGGGTGGCCAGTGCCTGCTCCCTGAGCGACCTGCGCCATGCAGTCACCCCAGTTGACTTTTCCGGCGTTGGCCGAGGCGGCGGGGGTGCCGGTGAGGCTGAGGGCGGTGATGGCCATGGCCATGACAACGAGCGCTCGCTTGATCATCATTTGAATTCCTTCCCTAAACGCTTATGCAGCGTACCAAGCTCACCATGAGTTTGATAAAGTAATTATACCAAGAACATTACATAATGTCAAGTACTTATGGTTTAAATACAGGGGTAAGTAGCGTACACTAGAGGACATGAAAGAGAGTATATTTACCAAGATAGCGATGGGAGAGCTGCCCTGTCACAAAGTCTATGAAGACGAGCTAACGCTGGCGTTCCTCGACATTAATCCCGTCGAGCCGGGGCATACACTGGTTATTACAAAGCGACAAGTGGAGTTCATCTGGGACCTGCCCGATGACGATTATCAGGCATTAATGACGACTTGTAAACGTGTTGGCTTGCGACTTCGCGAAGTTCTTGGCCGACCGTATGTTGGTGAGATGGTCGTTGGCACCGATGTGCCGCATGCTCATGTACACCTTATCCCCTTCTCTGAGCCAGCAGATATGAAGCGTAACCTCGACCCTCACCATCAGGAGCCAGACCACGAAGCACTCGCTCAGCTCGCAGAGAAACTGGCGTTTTAACACCTGGAACGAAGAGAATATCGACATGTGCTGAGGGGCACGTGGTGTGCACGTCATTTTGTCGTCATGGTGGTACAATGAGCGCATGTCTACATATCTTATTGCACTATTTGTTGCTGCCGGAGGGGGTGCGTGGGCGTATGCAAAAATCCAGCGCATTACCGGTGGCAATACGCAGACCTCACTGCTTATGGCAGCTATCGCCGGAGTGATATTGTTCCTCTTTACGATCATCGTCTTCGGTTTTCTTCCTGAATAGGGCGTAACTAGCCGTTTCATGCTAGCTTTTACTTGGTTTTTATCTGTATAACCGGTACTATAATGCTATGGATGAAGTGGGACTGGGTCAGTTGCTGCAAGAGGCGCGGAAGCGTGCCGGTTTAACACAGCAGGAGCTATGCCAAAAGGCAGGCTTGAGCTATTCAACGCTGGCCAAGATCGAGCGTGGCGCTATAAAAGCTCCTTCAATCTTCACGATTCAGAGCATTGCGGCTGCGCTCAGCACCAACTTGAATGATCTTATGGGTGATTATGGGCCACACGGGATAGCAACACCCGCTAAGATGCGGAGTAAAAGTGGGATACGGTTTGTCTATTTTGATATTAACGGATGCTTGGTGCGGTTCTTTCACCCGGCCTTTACCCGTTTGGCAACCGATACCGGCAAACCCGCAGAGGTGATTGAGTCTGCGTTTTGGCATCTCAATGAGGAAACATGTCGAGGAGACATGACTATGCCTGAGTTCAACGATGCATTTGCCGCTACTCTGGGCATTGATCCTATTGATTGGCAGAGTTATTACTTTGAGGCCATAGATCCGGTCACTGAGATGCAAGAACTACTCGTATGGGCCTCTGAACGCTATCATGTAGGCCTGTTAAGTAATATCATGCCAGGCTTTATTACTCGTATGATAGCCGAAGGTGCCCTGCCCCGGATTGAGTACGCACAGATTATAGACTCTTCCGCTGAGCGGACAATTAAGCCGGAGCCAAAGATATTTGAAATCGCGACAGAGCGTTCGGGCGTCGCTCCAGAAGAAATACTGTTTGTCGACGATTCACGGTCCAATCTGATGGCCGCAGAAAAACTGGGCTGGAAAGTCCTGTGGTTTGATGACTACCGACCCGATGAATGTGCGGCACGCATCCGGCATACTCTCGAACCAGAAGAATAATAGATAGACTAAGCCGATTCTGCCGACATTTGCGGCATGTATCTACGTCGTGAAACGGGCGTGTTGTTGCCGGAGCTTCTCGAGCTGCTCCTGCGTTTCTTTGAGTTGCTCGCGCGTTTGTTCGACTATGTGCTTTGGTGCGTTCTTAACATAACTCTCGTTACTGAGGCGGCTCTCAAACTGGCTGACAAGTTTTTCTTGCTCGGTTATCTTTATGGCAAGCTCGGACACGAAGTGACTGGCGGTTTCTTGATCAACATCAAGCCAACAACGGAACGGTACGCTGGTCAGGTGTAGTCCATGACCGTCCGTCACCTGTTTTACGCCATTTAGTCGGCTGAGTGAGGCAATAAGCGCTCCATGCTCCTCCAGAAGCTTCTCGCCGGTGTGGTACAGCGTGATACCCCCACGCAAGTGCATAACACCCTTGATATAGCGTATTTCGCTGACGAGTGCTTTGGCCTGCTCAAACTGAGCTGCAGATTTAGCGTCGGCATGGTCGAGCTGTGGCCAGGCAGCGGTGATAAGCATACTTTCCCCTTCCCACTTGAGGGTTTGCCAGATTGTCTCGGTCACGAATGGGGCAAAAGGGTGCGCCAGCTTCAGAATGGTTTCAAGCCCATAAGCAAGCACCCCTTTGTTGAGGTGTGTCTTTGCTGCTTCAATATACCAATCGGCAAAATCGTCCCACACGAGGTGATACAGGAGCTCATAACCTTCACTTAAACGATACGTTTCAAGGAGTTCAGAGAGTTGATCGCGCGCCTGCTTGAGACGCAGCATAATCCACTCATCGGCTACAGAGGTGGCCTTGGGGGTTGATTTGAGGGCAAATTCATCACCTACCTTATCTTCTACGAACCGGGCAACATTCCACAGCTTGTTACAGAAATTACGGGCTTCCTCGATCCGTCTACTATCGTACCCGCGGTTGACGGCCGGTGAGCGGCCAGCAAGGAGCCCCATACGCAGAGCATCGGAGCCGTAGGCATCAACAACGGTCATCGGGTTAATAACATTGCCAACCGATTTGCTCATCTTGGCACCGTCTTCGGCGAGAACATAGCCGTGGATGTAGACATCTTTGAACGGTACTTCGCCAGTGACGTACAAGCCGAGCATGACCATACGACTCACCCATGGATAGAGGATTTCACCGCCCGTTTCCATGAGACTATTGGGGTAAAATTGCTTGCTTAGGTCACTTGGGTAGTCAAGTGTGGCGTACGGCCAGCTTGAGCTACTAAACCAGGTGTCGAATACGTCAGGATCACGGTGGTAGGTTTTGCCGTCACGTTCAATAATCTCTTGTTGGACTGATTCATCGTAGATCCAGTCATCTGGATCATCAACGTTTTGGAAGGCAGGAATAGGGATACCCCAGGCGATTTGCCGACTGATATTCCAATCGCGGAGGTTCTCCAGGTAACCAATGAGCTGGTCCTTCTTTGACTCAGGGTAAAAGGTAATCTTGTCTGCCTTTAGCGCCTTGATAGCCGCCTGGGCGAGCGGGCGCATATCAACAAACCACTGTTCCATGAGCATGGGTTCGATAACGGTTCCGCATTTGTAGCACTTCCCGACCCTATTCTGGTATTTCTCATCAACTTTGATGAGCAGCC
Source organism: uncultured Candidatus Saccharibacteria bacterium (assembly GCA_964590315.1). GTDB lineage: Bacteria > Patescibacteriota > Saccharimonadia > Saccharimonadales > JALRHH01 > JALRHH01. The sequence goes on along the minus strand of CAZPVS010000017.1, from coordinate 7,818 downwards.
CCTTCTCTTTTAGTTTTTCGACAACCGCCTTGCGTCCCTCGAGAACGGTCATACCTCGGAACGGTCCGGTTTTCTCATTGAGTGTGCCGTCATGATTGATGACGCGAACGGCTGGAAGGTTATGACGCTGGGCTACGTTCCAGTCATCAAACGAGTGTGCTGGTGTAATTTTGACTACGCCCGTACCGAAGTTCATGTCAACCATTTCGTCAGCAATGACCTGAATATCAAAGGGGCCATTGACGCCTTCTACGGTGACAATCGTACCGACATACTCGCGGTATCGTTCGTCATCCGGATGAACAGCCACGGCCGTATCACCAAACTTGGTTTCGGGACGCGTGGTCGCGAGCTCAAAAGGACCGTATTTCAGGTAATACAACGGAGTGGTCGCATCTTCATGGACGACCTCGACATCAGCAAAACCGGTACGGTGTTGTGTACAGTAGTTGACGAGTCGTTCACCGCGATAGACAAGCTTGTCATCCCACATTTTCTTAAAGGTAGCGTACGCCTGCTTGATGATTTTGTCGTCTAGCGTGTAGGTATGTTTTTCCCAGTCCACACTCGCACCAAGACGTCGGAATTGGGTCTGGTAGGTATCACGGTTCTCTGCTACAAAATCCCATATCTGGCGATAGAGTTCCTCTCGGGTAAAATCAAACCGACTCTTCCCTTCTTTAGCGAGACGTTTCTCAAACACAGCCTGTGTTTCAAAGCCAGCATGATCGGCGCCCGGGACCCATACGACTGCTTTGCCCTGCATCCGCTGGTAGCGAATGACGGCATCTTGGATAGCAAACATTAGACTATGGCCAACGTGGAGGTCTCCATTGGCGTTGGGCGGCGGCAACACAATGCTATACGTGTGATCATTCCCCCGGTGGGTCGGACTAAATGCCCCGCTCTTCTCCCAGAGGGCGTAGATATCGGATTCATACTGTTGGGGTTCGTATACTTTTGGTAAGTTCATAGAGTATTTCCTGTTAGATAGATGTACATACGTGGTGGCGAACATAGGCAGTGGCGCATGAGCACGACAGGGGGTGTTCGCACATGTAAGGACAGTATACCATCTCTGTTAGCGGCGGCTCTTACTAATTTTGGCAATTAAGCACAAGAGCTTTCACGTGAAAGCTTTTCTGCATAGACCCAAAATGTAACGTTTGTCTCAAATGTACGTGCCCACCAAGGCAATATTGCTCATGTTTTTGTTTGTATCAAAAATATATCATAAGCGATATCTTCGTGCAAGGTACTTGCGCTCGGGTGTAGACTAATAGTAAGGGAGAAAATATGACAACACAGCATATTGAAGCGTATGCGCTCCGTGAAGGGCGCAGTTATGAGCTTGATGAGATGACAGGGAATTTCGACAATGCACTTATCGGGCTGAGTTTGTGTTTTGAGGAAGATATGACGGTACGCGCTCAGGTGGTAGAGATGGAGTCAGCTATCGTAGATATTCCCGACGGGCGGGAGCTACACCGCATTCATGCCACAGAAGAGACGTTACTAGTGCGAGCTGCCTTGGCGTTAGAACAGGGGCGGGCAAGAGTTCGTCGTTGCCTTACGGGACTCGTAGAACAGGGGCAGCACCAAGCGGTACTGGAGGGGGCTTTGGTATTTCGGTCACTTGAACAAGCTCGTGACGGCACCTATGAGAGTGAGGATGTACACCCAGTGGTAGAAGCGTTCGATAAGATGCAGCCATCTGTTCCCGTGATCGTCCAGACAGGAGAAGGGGTTGTAGGGCTGCTGATTGATCGAGCCCCCACGGTAACGGTCTCCCGTGACTGTGTGCCAAAGGCTTTCGTCAACGTAACGCTTCGGCAACTTAATGGACAAGATATCGTGACCGAGCACTTCAATGCTGAGCAGATTACCGATGTGGGGCAGATTGCCGTCGGGCCAGATGGCATTCAACAGTTTGTCGATACCTATCAGCCACGAGGCTGCTCCGCGACGACTACGCTACAGGAACTCTATTCGGTTCGCGAGTGCGTACATCAGTTACAAACAACAGGGTTAGAAATCGACACATCGCCTATTGAACGGCAGATAGCACTGACCGAACGAGAACATGCCCGGATGGCAAAAAAAGGGCGGGGCATCATTGGCTTGGGTTTCTGGGGTCTCTAGGGAATTACATTGAGAGATTGGGTTGGATGTCGAGTTTGAACGGGTCGGTTGCTGGCTGGTTGTGTAGGGCAGCATAACTTCCGAGCGTTGCAATCATTGCGCCGTTGTCGGTACATAATTTTGGATCGGTATAGCGTATTGCAAGAGGGAGCCGTTCGGCAAGTTGTCTCCGTAGTTCAGGGCTGGCGGCTACGCCACCTCCTATCACCACTGATTGCGGTTGGAACTCCTCATAGGCGGTCACCACTTTATCGACAACCGTCTCAACGGCGATACGCTGGAAGCTGGCGGCAATGTTTGCTTTCTGAGCCTCTGAGAGCCGTTCTGCGAGCTTATATGAGGGAAATGCGTGATCTTCACCAATCTCTGCCTGTGCCGTCCGTAAAACGGCCGTCTTAATCCCAGAGAAGCTATAGTCGTATTTTGCTTGAAGCTTTGATTTGGGGAAGGGGTAGGCGTAAGGGTCACCCTCCACTGCCTTCTTACTGACCGATGGGCCGCCAGGGTATGGCAGGCCGAGTATTTTTGCGACTTTATCGAAGGCTTCACCAATAGCATCGTCATGGGTCTGACCGAGGAGGGTGTAATCAAAATGATCGCGCCAGAGGACAATCTGACTGTGTCCTCCAGAGACAATCAAGCCGAGCATGGGGAACCTCGGGCTTTGATCAGGCAGTGTGTAGCCGGGCAGGGTGGTTTCTGTCAGGAAGTTAGCGTAGATATGTGCCTCAACATGATTCACCGCGTACAGTGGCTTATGCTTCGTGATTGCCAGCGTGCGGGCGGTCATCACCCCCACCAGTAGAGAGCCACCGAGCCCCGCGCCATACGTCACGGCAATAGCGTCAATGTCATCCCATGTACAGTCGGCCTGCTGAAGCGCTTGGGCAATAACAGGGGTGATAGCCTCAATATGACTGCGTGCAGCTATCTCTGGCACAACTCCTCCGTAGGCGGCATGAAGATCCATGCTTGAGAGCACGGCGTTTGACAGCAGCTTCTTACCGTCTTCAACGACAGCCGCCGCCGTCTCGTCACAACTCGTCTCTATTCCTAAAACTTTCATAGGTCGTCTCCAGTATACCCGATGTACGAAAGAAAAGGGGAGTACGATACTTCTTTATGGATGAAGCATCTCCCCCTGCGATATACTAGAGACCATGAACCTCAGAACCACCGTAAAGAAATTGATACCAACTAGCATGTTCAAGCAAATTGAGCCGTTTGGGCACTTATTGGAAGCGATCTTCTTTAACGTGCTATATGGATTTCCGGGGAGGCATTTCAAGGTCATTGGCGTCACCGGTACCAATGGCAAAACCACAACGACGTACATGATCCACCGCATGCTCCGCGAAGCGGGGTACAGCGTGGGGCTCATGACGACCGTCGCCTATGGTGCAAATGATGATATTCGGATGCAGACCTATCACATGACCAACGTTCCCATCCCGGAGCTTATGAAGCGGCTCAAGTGGCTGCGCAAACAGGGGGTTGAGTGGTTAGTGCTCGAGACGACAAGCCATGCGCTTGCGCAGAATCGGGTCTGGGGCGTTCCGTACAGCGTGGCCGTCATGACCAACGTTACACACGAACATCTGGATTTTCATGGAACATTTGAATCGTACCGTGATGCCAAACGAAAATTATTCAAGCTGGCCAATAAGAATAAAAAAGGTTTGCGCACGGGTATTGTAAATACTGATGATGAAAGCGCTCGCTTGTTTGCGAGCGATGTACTGCATGCGGTCGGCTACGGCATGAAGTCTGGCCACGTAAGAGCGACGAACATCACTGCATCTCCGGCGGGCAATACCTATACGGCAGTAACTGATGATGAGCAATATGCCATCACCTGCCATCTACCCGGTAGCTTTAATGTATCCAATTCTTTGGCAGTCGTAGCAGTTGGCCGGGTAGTAGGACTTGATAAAGCTCAGATAGAGCAGGGAATTGCTGCTTTGAAAGGTGTCGAGGGCCGTATGACGAGGATTGACGAGGGCCAGGACTTTGACGTCATCGTTGATTTTGCGCATACGCCAGACAGTTTCGAGAAGTTATTCAAGGACCTCAAACCGGTGGTGAAGGGCAAATTAATCGTCATGTTTGGCAGTGCTGGTCGCCGTGATGAAGCAAAGCGGGGCGTACAGGGCCGGTTAGCTGGTGAGTATGCCGATGAAGTTGTCATCACCGAAGAAGACGATCGGGATATTGATGGCCTGGAAATCATGAACCAGATCGCCGCGGGCGCAGAGGAAGCCGGCAAAGTCCGCGACCAGGATCTATTCCTTGTCCATGACCGGACCGAGGCAATTAATTATGCAGTTTCTCGAGCTGATACCGGTGATACTGTGCTGCTACTGGGCAAAGGACATGAAAAAACCATCGAACGAGCCAATGGCGAGAATCCTTGGGATGAAATCGCCACCGTTCGTAAAGTAGTGCGGTCATTGCAAAAATAAGCGTTTTGTAGTATAGTATTGCTCAGATGGTGGATGAAGCAAACTACCCCGAAAGCCCTCATGGACCTGGATTAGGATCGAATAGAAACCTATCAGATATTATTCAAGCTATGCTGGATAAAGGAGATAAAGAGCAGACTAAAGAAGTAGCCAATGCGATTTTATCGGTGCCCACAGATGAACTGGTCGGTTTACATAATGAGCTATCAGCTGAACTACAAGAAGATAGGAAAAAATTAGCCCAGATAATGAATCAGAGTCCAGATGATCTCTATAATAACCCTGACTTTAACTATAAGCTCGGAAAAGTGATCGGTTTTGAGGTCGCTTTACGAGGACTTGAGGCATTTGTTAAATTTCGTGGTGCAGAACAGTCAGGGGAATTTAAAGAACTTCTTGAGCCTGGCCCAACAGAATCTTCATAATAAATCATTATATTGACAAATAGTTAAATAATTGCTATACTATTTCCATAGTCAAATTAAAACAAAAAGGAAAATAAAAGACTATGGATAATTCACAGAAACCCGCTGTACTTGAAGCAGTTGAAGAACTACGAGCTACTGCAACAAACCCTGAAGAGCATGCACAGGTTGATGCTTGGGAGGCTGAAGCAACTGCCGAACGTGCTAAAGCCCTCGCTGATTTAGGACACACATCAGCTAGTGAACTCGTTCAATTACAGGATGGTAGCATTGTGACTAAAGAAACTGTAGTAGCAGAACGTAAAGCCGGCCATGATTCCAGCTTGGTATATGATCAAAACCGACGGGCCTAAGTCGACAGTTCCTAAAAATACCCCTCTGTCGAGGGTTATTTTTATTGGTTATTGAGGGTCAGGGTGGTACAGCGGATGTAGCCGCCACCCTTGGCGAGCTCGGTAATTTCTGGGGTTATCGTCTGGAGCCCGTGTGCCTCAATCGCTGACTTGAGCTGTGGGGCATCGGCGCTCATGATGACGGTTGTGCCAGTCGAGACGAGATTACAGGCAAAGCCCCCCATGGCTTCCTCGAGAGACACTTCGATTTTTTGAAGGGGGAGGGCTTTGATAATCTCCTGGCTTTTTGGCACAAACGCATCAGGGCACCACGCGATGAGGTCGCTGCGCAATACCGAGAGAGCAAGATCGATATCGTAGAAGAAACTATCCGGCCATCCAGAGACGGCATTGGCCTGAGGTTGGCCATTCTGGTCAAGTTGGGGGATGGTCTGGAGGCTTATAATCTCATAACCCAAAGTGTCGGCGACGAACTGATGCATCCGGGGGTCGGTGCGGTAGTGATTGCCCATGAACAGGTAGGACCCGCAGGGCAATGCGTCACCCTGACCGCTGAATCGATAGGGGGCCTCGATGACCTCGAACCCAAGTGCCTCAAGCGCAGCACGGGCATGCGGCTGTTCAGCCTGTCTTTGTGGAGGAAGGGAGGCTAGGATGGCTTTTTTGTTCCGTGTCAGTGCCCAGTTGGCGGTGTAGACACCGTCCTGGCACTCCTGCGGTGCTGGAGTGTAATGGACATCGATGCCGGTGCTACGGAGAGCATCGGCAACCGCAGCATGCTCCTGCATTGCTTGGGCGGTATCGACGGAAACGGAAGAGTCCATGTACGGGTTTATAGCGTATTCATCGTTGAAATAGTCGGCACCCGACATGAGCACCGTCTGATTGATAGGTTGCATGCTCCGGATTATACAGGAAGATGCGCGGCGCTAGGGTGGCATCGGTAGGTATATTGCGGACAATATTTTGCGGTGCGGATACGGCGGTATTTTGTTGCCAAAAAAGAAAATCGGGCTTAGCTAGGGGTGTACAAATGGTGGCAATAATGCCAACTACAAAAGTATTCCATTGGCTAAGCCCGGATCCCGGAAAGGGTGCACACATCTGGAACATTGCGCAAATGCGCCAGTTGTGTGACCCCATCCGGGAAATCCGATCCGTACTTTGTCAGCTGACGCTGACCAGCTTGACACTGTGTAGTGCGTGTCGGGCCTTCTGGGCGACCCGGTGGAGCACCAGTCGGCTGATGCCAGGCAGCGCCGTCTCGCTGACGTCGCCGAGAGCAAGTTCGACAAACAGTGTCTGCCGAACAACATCGAACCTGGGCGTCTTGGTGTCATCGTCCTTCGCGACCTGGGTCAGTCCGCCGAGTGCGAGGCTGAGTGCCTTGCGCTCCTTGGGGGTGTCGCGGTAGGTGGGAAGGTAGCAGACCTCGATGAGGCCCTTGACGTGAATGTGCTCCTTGTTCTTGCCGTGGGTCATAGTGACTCCTCAGTAGTACGGATAGGATGCAGGGATTATACACCCCCGACCACAACTTGACAATATAGAAGTAAAAGTGTTATTATATAATTAATTATGAACAATGGAGTTGAAGGTCAAGAAGGCCAGCCGATCCCAGATATTGAGTACCTGAACGAATTTGCTGAGCGGTTGAACGAAGCAAAAGCACGGGAGCTCTGTACAGATGCAATCAATTTGGTGCATGAAGCATGTACTGTTTTTTTGCAGGCTGACAAGGAGATGATTCGCAACAAGAGTGACGATACGGTAATCCCGCGTTTCTTGCAGCTTGATTTTCTGGCAAGTCCTGGCTATCAACTAAGTGAATTACGAACGGCTCTATCATACCAGATGATTCGTACGAAAGAACGTGCACCAGGCGATACATTTGGTGCTGACCGAATCAAGGTTTATATGCCTGTTGAAGAAGACTTTGTCTTAGGTCCTCAGGTGTCTTACCTGCCCCCTACAGAAGAAATCGACGAAATATACGTATTATTTGAGAAAGATTACGACGACGAAACACATACACGCCGATTTGCCATTACTCGCGAGGGGGTGTACGAGTACGTTGCGCCATCCGACCCTGATCACGAATCTGAAGCAGGGGATATTTTTGACCGCGATTTGCATGATCAACTGACTGACACACAACGGCTGAATGTTTTAATGGTCTCCCAACTTATCGAAGATCACCGCAACTTTAACGTTGTATACCAGACATAACATACGTCGTACACGTCTTGAAGGGCCTGTTGGCATTCGGATAGTATGACTGCTAGAGTCACTACAGTAGTGGCGCGGTAAAGGGGCGTTTATTTGCGGTGTATCACGCCAGTACGGAAGTGAAGGTACCAGTTGATTTGTTTACACTGAGCTACTTACTTACCGACCCTAACAGAGACGACAGTTACATGTATCTTATTCAGACAA
>CAZPVS010000016.1:0-26181 GCA_964590315.1 uncultured Candidatus Saccharibacteria bacterium | reverse complement strand
GACTTTTCAAAGGATGAATTTCAAGTAGTAAGCGGTAATTCTGCCACGTGTAGTGCGGAAGTTGGCAGTATACCGATAGACTTTCACGATAAGATGGATCAGCTGACACACGTTCATTGGAATGGGATGACGGGCGGTGAGTTTTTAAAATACTTCGGCTGGAACTTCATTGGTGGTGATGATGAAGTGCTCGGACGACGGTACGATGCAGGTATAATGCCTAGCTCAGTAAAGATATATGGCAAGGTTCTGCCAGCCGTACCTGATAAAGCTAACTTCTACGTATATGTAGGCGACAAGAGCGACTATCAGAAAAAAGATTGGAATGACTTTCTGAAACAGGATATTGAGACGTTCTTCGGCAAAAAGAGCAACATAGGACACAGCGAAGAAGTATCATCTGCTAATGTCCTCAACTGGCTATTTCCAAAAGCCTCTGCTCACGGCGGCGTGATAGATGAGCATCCGTCCGAAAAATCAGAGGAAGAATTGACGCGTATTAACAACCTAGTTGGTAATGTAGCTATATTTGTACAAGAAAATGAACCTACCAAAGAACAAATACAGGCACGTTTTGATAACCTTGTGCCTTTACACGAAAGTACGTGCGGGGATTAAATTATGGATCACTCACACCACGAACATCATCACGATAACAATGAGCGCCAGGAGCACGACAAGCACGCCGGTCATTCGGTAGCAATGTTTAAGGATAAGTTCTGGCTATCGTTGCTGCTGACTATCCCCGTGCTCGTCTATTCCGAAATGATACAGCATTGGCTGAACATTACGCCGCCAGCATTTCCTGGTTCGCAGTATGTGCCTTTTGTATTAAGTACCGTCATATTCTTTTATGGCGGTATGGTGTTCATTCGTAGTGCGTTGGGTGAGCTAAAAGCCAAACTGCCAGGTATGATGACTTTGATCAGCCTGGCAATTATTACGGCTTATGTATATAGCATTGCAACACAGTTTTTTATTAAGGGCGAAACGTTCTTTTGGGAGCTTGCGACCTTAGTAACGATTATGCTGCTCGGACACTGGCTGGAGATGGCGTCGGTTGCCAAAGCTGAGAATGCCCTTGATGCCATCTCGAAGTTGTTACCTGATAAAGCCGAAAAGTTGGTTAACGGTAAACCAAAACAGGTGCTACTCAGTGAGCTAAAGGTTAGCGACTTGGTGCTAATCCGTCCAGGTGCAAGCATACCTGTTGACGGTGTCATTACAGATGGCAGTTCATCAGTTGATGAGGCTGCTATAACGGGCGAAAGCAAGCCGGTCAGCAAAACGGTCAATGATGAAGTTGTCGCTGGTACTAACAATCAGGACGGCTCACTGACCGTAAAGGTTACAAAAATCGGTCAGGATACCGCACTGGCGGGTATTATGCGTCTTGTAGCTGAGGCTCAAAGCTCAAAGTCTAATGTGCAAGTGCTTGCAGATAAAGCAGCCTTTTATCTGACTATCGTTGCAATCGCTACTTCAATCGCTACTTTTGTTTTCTGGCTGATAGCCAAAGATGCGGGTTTTGCTTTAGAACGGTCAGTCACGGTTCTGATAATAGCTTGCCCACACGCACTTGGTTTGGCAATACCTTTAGTCGTTTCAATTTCTACCGCATTGTCGGCAAAGAACGGTTTACTTGTCCGAAAGCGTCTTGCCCTTGAAGCGGCACGCAAGTTGGACTGGGTGCTATTTGATAAGACAGGCACACTGACTAAGGGCGAACACGGTGTTACGGACGTTTGGGCTACAAAAGGTTATACCAAAGAGGACATATTGCACCTCACAGCCAGCCTTGAGCAAAATAGCGAGCATATTGTGGGCAAAGGTATCGTGCGAAAAGCTGAGGAACAGCACGTTCATCTTGATAAAGTCGCTAATTTCAAAGCGTTGCCTGGTTTAGGCGTGCAAGGTACTTTGCACGGCAGTGAGGTGTATATTGCCGCTAGTTACCGTTACATTGAGGAAAACAAACTGACTGTCCCTGCTGAAATTGCCACTGCAGTTAAACAAGCAGCTAAAGAGGGCAAGACCGAGGTATACCTAATAACAAATAAAAAGGTTGTTGGGGCATTAGGCTTAGCTGACATAGTGCGTGAACAATCCAAGAAAACAATTAAAACCCTCAAAGAAATGGGCATAAAGACTGCAATGATAACTGGCGACTCCGATGAGGTAGCCGCTTACGTCTCAAAACAACTTGGACTAGACCAGTATTTTGCTGAGGTTAAACCAGAAGATAAAGCAGCAAAAGTTAAAGAATTGCAGAAAAACGGGCAACAAGTTGCTATGGTCGGTGATGGCATAAATGATGCTCCTGCACTAACACAGGCAGATATAGGCATAGCTATTGGTGCTGGTACGGATGTAGCAATCAAATCTGCTGACATAATCCTGGTAAAAAGTGATCCTCAAGATGTAGTAAAGGTTATCAACCTATCAAAGCGTACGTACAGCAAAATGGCTCAAAACCTAGTTTGGGCTACTGGTTACAATATATTTGCCATTCCTTTGGCAGCAGGTGTTTTATTTGGATCGGGCATAGTATTAGCCCCAGCCTTGGGTGCGGTTCTAATGTCAGCCTCAACAGTTATTGTTGCACTAAATGCTCAGTTGCTCCGACGAGCTAATCTAGCAAATTGATCCCGAAAATAAATAACGGGCATTTCTGCCCAAGTTGGTGATGTTTGAAAGACGTTGTTCCTATATCAAACTACCCTCTAATCTGAATTGTTCAACGAGGTATTTCAGTTTATAATCCTCTTGTGCGTCAATAGCTGCCGTTTGAAATGCGTCAACTATGCTGCACCAAGCTAAGACCCCACCCTGTGTGGGGTTTTTGCTTGGTCTGAGTCATGCCTCACACTCGGTGCCCGTAGGGCGAGTTTGATAATCAAGGACACGCGCAGGAGTTTACTTCGAGCATGGCTGCAGATTTGCACTGCTCGTCACCCGCACCAAGATGACACCTAGAAAAGCTCCCTCGTTCAGGAGTTTTTACTAATTGATAGGCCGCACGGTTTCAACCTATGTCAGGCGAACTCGACCTCACGAGACAAGAAATGTCATTTTACAGATTGAAATGAAGGTTTCGACTCGTTAGTTTATTATGTGAGTATGACACGAAACGAAAGTGAAGAACGAGCTTACGGACTATTAATGAAGTTTGGCATAGACGCAGCTTCTATAAGTGAGCCTGATAAAGCTGTAGGTAGTTCACGTAAGGAGCCTGACTTTCTTGCTGAAAGTATTGCAATCGAAGTAAAAGAAATAGTACCCGACAGAGAACAATCCCTTCAAATCCAAGAGTTAAAGAGGCAATTGACAGAGGAGGGGCGAACTATCGAATATTCTACGCCAATACCACGTAGTCAATTCCTTGATGATATTACTGATGCTACTCAAAAATTCAAGAATTATCCTGAGAGCCACACGATACTTATTGTGGATTTATTCCAATGGTTTCCAGTTAATATAGGAATTGATCGACTTATGTTCGGCGATGAGACACTACGTATCGATACAAAAACATTTAAACAGGTAGGAAGAACGTGGCAGAGTAGGGCGCTGCAAGTTGGTTTAAGAAGATCTATAGGAGCTTACATCTTTGACAGGGGATTTGCTACGGCTATCTATCATAACCTGCATGCTTACGAGAAGCGAAAATTGCCGAAAGAATTCTGCGAACAGATTCAATCAAAAGGATTTGACCAACACTTTTTCTATTATGATGAGAATAATAGACCAACGGTAATGTATTTAGCTGGTAACAAAAGCTACTGAATCATGCTTCAAACTCAATTACTCGCAGGTTATTCGTTGATCTCCTTCAATTTAAATAGGTGCCTAACCTCTAAAGAATTATCTATTTTTGTTTGCTGATTTTGTTTCATTCAGTTTTGCCTGGGCTTCTACGAGACTCCGTATTATTGTGGTTGGCACGTGCTGGTCATACCTGATTTGAAAGGTTACGCTTCCAGTTTTATATCCGCTATTCTCAAGCAACGTACGTTTTTCATCCGAAAAACCGTCCCAAACTTCAAAACCGATATGGTTCTTGTAAACGTCAAACCCCACAACCCAACCGTGATATTTGTAGTAAGGTTTGCCGTATCCTATCTCCTTTTCAAATGTTGGTAGTGCGGATTCAACAGCCGCTCTGATCTCCATTAAATGAGGTTTGGATACGTCCGGTGCTTTTGAAATGTAATCGTCAACACTAGTAACTGTATAATTTGGCATAAATTAATTTTAGCAAATTGAATCATCTGCAAGATTACATTGCTGCGCGAGCCCGTTCGGCTTATGCATACCGACTTTGCTTGGCGTGGGTCATGGCTCAAACTCGATCACCTGTAGGTTATCTGGCACCAGCAGAGGCCAGGCATGATGGTATAATCAGGGTAGTTCATGAAGAAACAAAAACGGATAACGAGTCAATTATTGCTCAAAAGATGGCAGGGCTGGAAGTACAAGAATACTTTTATGCTGATAGCTAGTCTGGTAGTGTTTTTCTATCTTGCGGGTACGCCGTTTGTTGACCGAGTAATTACAGAGATTGGCACGCTGGGGTATGTAGGCGCGTTTATCACGGGAATATTCTTTGTATCGACCTTTACCGTTGCGCCGGCTGCTGTCGTTCTGTTTCACCTGGCTGAGACGCTTCATCCTATCGAAGTTGCGATATTGGCTGGGCTTGGGGCTATGATAGGTGATTACCTTATTTTTCGGTTTATGAAAGACAGGGTGTTTGAAGAGTTGCTACCAGTTGTCCGCAGACTGCACACACCAAAAATAAAGCTACTGTTTAAGAGTCCGTACTTTGCCTGGCTACTGCCATTAGTCGGGGCCTTTGTCATCGCTTCGCCGCTCCCTGACGAAGTTGGGGTGAGTATGCTGGGACTGTCAGCTATTAAGAAGTGGCAATTCTTTGCTCTGGCGTTTGTGTTAAATGCAATCGGCATCTTTATTGTGGTGTCTGTTGCGCAGCTGTAGCCGTATGCACTCCCTCAATATTTATTAGCAAACAACAAATATATATTGATAAACAACAAATTATTGCATACGCTAGTATATAGATAATTATGGGAGATAGGCGTATAACTCACGGATCAACACTAATCTTGCGCTTGGTACTGCTTGTTATGGCAGTGTCAGCCCTGGCTGTGTGTGTAATTGCTTTGCCGCTAGCCATTGCTGCAGAGACAAAAGGTGATTTTGACTATGCCCCTATCTTGATCGGACTCTATGCGCCCGTAGTACCTTTCTTATGGGCCCTGTACCAGGCCTGGCGACTTCTCGGGTATATTGACAAGAATACTGCTTTTTCTACGCCTTCAATACGGGCGCTGCGGAACATAAAATTTGCTGCGCTCGCAATATGCGGCTTCTTTGCTATCGGAATGCCGTACATATTTTATGTTGCAGACCAAGATGACGCGCCGGGCTTAGTGTTCATGGGATTTGTGATTATCGGCGCGGCATTTGTGATTGCGACGTTTGCAGCCGTTTTGCAGAAGCTTATTCAAAACGCAGTGGATATTAAGTCAGAGAACGACCTAACGGTCTAGGAGTATTATCTTGGCAATTGTAATTAATATCGATGTGATGCTTGCCAAACGCAAAATGACCGTAACTGAATTGACGGAACGGGTGGGTATCACGATGGCCAACCTCTCAATTCTTAAGAATGGAAAGGCCAAGGCCGTTCGTTTTTCTACGCTTGAGACCATATGCAAAGCACTCGATTGTCAGCCCGGTGATATCTTGGAATATAGAAATAATCAGGAAAGAGATAGCCATGGACTATAAAAGAATAAAACGTTTTATAACCGGCGCAGAATTAGTTCTGTTTGTACCGCTAATTGGAATGATGATTTCAAACACGATCGATTGGGGCTTACTCGATTTTATTATGGCGGCAGTTTCACTTGCAGTACTTGGTTTTGCCGTCAGCTTAATCGCGAACAGGAATGGTACGTTGAAGCAGATTGTATTTGGAATAATTATTACTGGACTAACAGTCATTACTTGGGCAGAACTTGCAGTAGGCATATTTAGTTCGCCAATAGCTGGAAGTTAATTGTTAACTTCTGCTGAAAGATTGAATACTTCAACCATAGTCTTTAGTTGATACTAATCTATTTCATCACTGTTATAGATTAAAAATATACTAGCTATCCGGTACCAAGCTAAGACCCCATCGCAAAGCACTCGATTGTCAGCCCGGTGACATCTTGGATTATCGAGACGAAGACTAGCCCAAAGCACTCGTAACAACTCGCCCCTTGTATGAGTATGATGGCTTACGTACAACCATTTTTTAGGATATACTATTTGCTTGTGCTTGAATTTTAATGATGGAAAGGAGCAGGTCTATGGAAATATTAAAAACCCCAGCACGGGCAGCGACAGCACCGTTTCGGCTCGGTCTTTTTGCGATGAAATATACTGAGTCTACGCTGCGTAACACCAAGGATTTATTCTTTCCTGCTGCCACGCAACAAGAATTCGCCGCTGAATTAATTGAAAGTCGATTTGATCATGAAGTAGAACTTGCACTGGAGACGTATAAACTAGGCAAGCAGCGCCGCGATCCGGAGTTAGGGTTCTTGGGGATGGGTAAACTCGTGCGGCTCATGTGTCATGCCGAGAAAGATCCTCGAATTTCTGATCAACGAACAGGTGAAATTGCGAGTTTTGTGCTTGAAGAAGGTATCAATGTGGAGCTGGAGCCTGTGATAGAAGACCATGAGGTCAAGCAAGCCACACGTGTACTTGATAGATTCAATCCCGTAAGACACATATTCTTTCATCACGAAAAGTAGGCTATAATCATCTGGTACGATACGCCACATGGCGCCTTGGCCGAGAAGTTAGGCAACGGTCTGCAAAACCGTGTAGACGGGAGCGTTACCCGTAGGTGCCTCCAATAGTGGGCGAGTGGCGGAATTGGTATACGCGGTGGACTTAAAATCCGCTGCCCTTACACGGCTTGAGGGTTCGAGTCCCTCCTCGCCCACCAACTAAGGAACTCCCTTCTGGGGAGTTTTTTAGTTGGTGCGAAGAAGGAACTGAAAGTCTTCAGTTCCGTGGGACTCGAACGACAACTGCCAGTGGCAGTTGGCCGCCCGTAAGCCCGAAGGGTTTACTGGGCAAAACCGGATTTGTTTTGCCGTAAAGGTCGAGTCCCTCCTCGCCCACCAACTAAGGAACTCCCTTCTGGGGAGTTTTTTAGTTGGTGCGAAGAAGGAACTGAAAGTCTTCAGTTCCGTGGGAAAATATATATCTCACAGAAGTAAAAATGCTATACTATACGTACATATAACGAAGGGGTGTATACAGAAATGGTTACAGTAATCGTATTAGTTGTACTGGGTGTCCTGCTTATCGCTGGTATTGCTATGTACAATGGTCTGGTCCGAGCAAATGTCCGTGTTGATGAAGCATGGAGTGATATCACCGTTCAGTTGAAGCGTCGTCTCGATCTTATCCCGAACCTTGTCGAGAGTGTTAAAGGATATGCGGGACACGAGAAAGAAGTATTTGAAAACGTTACCGCAGCTCGTGCGAATGCGCTCAACGCGCAAGGCGTAGAACAAACTGCTAAGGCAGAGAACCAATTCGAACAAGCCTTGAAGAGTTTGTTTGCGGTGTCTGAGAACTATCCACAGCTTCGTGCCACTGAAAACTTCCAACAACTCCAGGCAGAGCTGGTTGATACAGAAGATAAAATTCAGGCTGCCCGACGGTTCTACAACGGTTCTGCCCGTGACCTGAATATCAAGGTTAAGACATTCCCTACCAACTTGTTTGCAGGCATGCTTGGCTTTAAAGAGCGCGAATTCTTTGAAGTTGAAGATATGGCAGCGGTTGAAAAGCCAGTAGACGTTAAATTCTAAGACTGACACCCTAACAACACGTAAAGAGTAGACCGAAAATGTATAAAGAAATTGCCAGTAATAAGCGCAAGACCGTCTATATCATGGTAGTGTTCATAGCTATTGTGGCGAGTCTGGGCTGGCTACTGAGTGAATATTTGGGCCATCCGTTATTGACGCCGTTTATTCTGATTGGCTCACTGATATACGTCCTGTTTAGCTATTTTGCGGGTGCCAAGATGGCGCTTGCGGTGAATGGGGCAAAAGAGATCCAGAAACAGGATAATCCTCGCCTCTGGCGAATTGTCGAAAACCTTGCGATCACGGAAGGTATGCCCATGCCGAAGGTGTATATTATGGATGATCCTGCGCCGAACGCCTTTGCAACCGGCCGGGACCCTAAGCATTCAGTTGTATGTGCGACCACGGGTATTCTTGACCTACTCGATGACACTGAGATGGAAGGAGTGATGGCACACGAACTCGGCCATATCAAAAACTATGATATCCGGGTATCGATGATTGCCTTTGCTTTGGTAGTTATTGTCGGGTTCATCGCTGACATGCTGCTTCATATGACATTTTTCCGCAGTAATGACAGCGAAGGCAATAACAACTCGCTTTTCTTGGTACTCGGGCTTGCCGCAGGTATTCTCGCACCATTAGTGGCTTCTATGATACAGCTTGCTATATCGCGCCGTCGGGAATATTTGGCTGATGCAACTGGGGCACTCTCGACACGATACCCGGAAGGTCTGGCAAGTGCACTCGAGAAAATATCCCAAACCGGTAGCACATTACAACGCCAGAACTCATCAACAGCACACCTCTTTTTTGCTAATCCTTTAAAGTCTGGTGCCGTTGCAGGTTTATTTAGTACACACCCTCCCATCGAGGAGCGCATTAAACGATTGCGCACCATGATTGGTGCTGCATAAGAGATTTTTGCTATGCCTCACAAAAAAGATACAACATCACCTCGCAAAACATCTTCAAGTAAGGCTCGTCCCTCTACGCGCAAGCTTGCGCAGCCTACCTACCGTCGGTTTCGCCTACAGAAGCGTATCAAGCACCCCGCAGGACCATTACCACCGGCCTGGCAGTTGTTCAAGGACAGTCTGCAGCACGTCTGGCAGCATAAAAAGCTCTTTGGTGGCATTGCCCTAATATATCTTGCACTGACGCTCGTGTTAGTGCGGGGGTATATTGTTACGAATGATCTTGGTACTGCCAAACAAGCAATCGAAGAGCTTGTTACGGGTGTGTCTGGGCAATTAGCGAGCTCTTTGGCGGTGCTCGGCATTCTGCTTGGTTCGAGTGCCACACAGGGTGCCGCGGCGGCTGTCTACCAAGCGGTTATTGCAATCATTGTCAGTTTGGCGGTGATTTGGGCGTTGCGGCAAACGCATGCCAAAAAACACATTACAGTGAAAGAATCGTACTACAAGTCAGCATACCCGTTAGTGCCGTTTATTCTGGTACTGATTGTTATTGGTTTGCAACTGCTGCCCTTCATGGTTGGCAATTTCTTGTATTCTGCTGCCACTCGGGCTGGGCTAACCGCAACCGTATTTGAAAACGCCGTGTGGCTCGCCTTTACCTTTATTTTGGTGGTATGGACACTCTATATGATAACTGCATCCTTATTTGCGCTATACATCGTGACATTGCCGAATATGGAGCCACTTCAGTCACTACGGGCTGCTAAACAGCTGGTCAAGCACCGTCGGTGGACTGTTATGCGAAAACTCATATTCTTGCCATTTGCGCTCCTTATATTCAGTCTGGTAATTATGGTTCCCGTTATTATGCTGCTTACCCCTATTGCAGAAGTTGTTTTTCTGCTCATGACGGCGACATTACTGCCGCTATCCCATAGTTATGTGTACACGCTCTATAAGGAGTTGCTATGAGTAGAGCAGCCGAGAGAGCTGCCGAACTGAAAGGTCTCCTCAACCAATACAGCTACGAATATCATGTGTTGGATGCGCCGTCGGTAAGTGATGCGGTCTATGACGGACTCATGCGCGAGCTAAAAGAACTTGAGGCCACCGATCCGTCACTTATTACTTCTGATAGCCCCACGCAACGTGTCGGCCATGAATTAAAAGGGGGGTTTCAGAAAGTTCAGCACAGCACAAGAATGCTGAGTCTGAACGATGTGTTTGATCGAACCGAGGTAGAGGCATGGGTCAAGCGAATGGACAAGCTGCTGCCTGGCACGCAACATGAATTTTTTGCTGATGTAAAAATGGATGGTCTTGCATGCGCGCTGATATATCAAGACGGCCTATTAGTACGGGCAGTTACGAGAGGTGATAGCTTTGTCGGAGAAGATGTGACAAATAATGTCCGGACCATTGCGAACGTGCCGCTCCGTTTGCGTCGAACGACAGGATTTGAACAGTTCATAGAGGGCAGAACAGAAGTGCGCGGTGAGATTGTTATGCTCAAGAAAGATTTTGAAGCACTGAATACTAAACAGCAGGAGAGTGGCAAACCCACGTTCGCCAACCCGCGTAACCTGGCGGCTGGAACTATACGACAGCTTGATCCCCAGCTGGTTGCAGAACGACCACTCACGTTTATTGCGTACGATCTATTACGCGATGACCCTTCCGAACTACCGACACACATGTATGCCTATGAGACATTAACTGCTATTGGGATTCGACGTAACATGCAAGCACGTGTATTCAATAGTGTGAACGAGGTCATGGGCTTTGTTGATACATGGGATCAGAAGCGGCATGAACTCCCATTTAATACTGATGGCTTAGTTATTAAGGTCAATGACCGGAAGTATTATGTCCAACTAGGGGTCGTCGGCAAGCAGCCACGTGCCGCCGTAGCCTATAAGTATGCAGCAGAACAGGCAACCACAGTCATTAAAGACATTGTTATCAGTATTGGGCGCACCGGTGCTGCTACCCCAGTGGCGGTTTTTGATCCGGTACAGGTGGCTGGCACAACTGTCCAGCATGCCAGTCTCCATAATGCTGACGAGATAGCTCGAAAAGATGTTCGGGTTGGTGATACGGTGGTGATATTCAAGGCGGGCGATATCATACCGCAGGTCGAATCTGTTATTTCTGAGCTACGTCCTAAGCAGACGCAACCATTTGACTATCCACGTGAACTTGCGCGGCAATATCCCGAGCTGGAGTTTATTCGTCCAGAGGGCGAAGCAGTATATCGGGTAAAGGGCATGACGGGCCCGATTATTTTAAAACGTGCGTTGCAACATTTTGCGAGCAAAGGTGCACTTGATATTGATACGCTTGGTGAAAAAAATGTTGGGGCATTGGTTGATGCTGGTTTGGTGACGGATTTGGCAGATATATATACGCTTACGACGGCTGATTTGCTGCAGCTGGACAGATTTGCAGAGATATCTGCACAAAAACTCATTTCGGGGATTCAAGATAAGAGAACGCCATCACTTGCACGCTTTCTTTATGGCTTGGGTATTAGACACGTGGGTGCACAGACGGCCGCTGACCTTGCGAGGCGATTCAAAAAGCTCGATAACATTGGAACGGCACGGCTGGAAGATCTTCTTGCAGTTGACGGTGTAGGGGAGATAGTTGCTGACGCCATATACTTGTGGTTTGACGAGGACGAAAACAAGGCATTGTTAGCGAAATTTCGTGGCTTAGGAGTGTGGCCACAGGACGTTACTGTGACGAGCGGGCCATTGAGTGGTATGAATTTTGTTGTCACTGGATCTCTGGAAAGTATGGGACGAGATATGGCCGCAGAGAAGATACGCTCCCTGGGTGGTACATTCCAGACGTCAGTTGCAAAAGACACAACTTATCTGGTTGCCGGTGAAAAAGTTGGCGCTAGTAAACTGAAAAAAGCACAAACCTATGGTACAACAGTCATAGACGAAGCAGAATTACTCAAGCTATTGAACGGTTAATGCCTGGATAGAGCGTGTGAATGCGACAGGTGCTATCTTGACAAGAATCTAAAAACATTTATGCTTAAGGTAATCGTGCGCCATAAAGCGGCGCGTGAAACAAACATTTTAAAACAAAAAATGGTCTACCCGCCGCAGGGTGGGCGCGCACGAACTACCACCCTTCACGGGTGGTTTTGTTTTATAGCCCTGAGAAAAACCGGAGGCTTGTCTCGTGCAAGGAAGCGCACGAACTACCACCCTTCACGGGCGGTATATTTTTGCATATACTATGGATATGCTCGCAGATCAATACACGCGAAAAATGGCTATTATGGCCACGACACACTGTCTTATTGGTTGTGGAATTGGTGAAGTACTCGGTATGGTGATTGGCACGGCGCTTGCGTGGAGCAATGGTGCAACCATGGCACTCGCCATCATATTGGCGTTTCTATTCGGCTATTCGTTTACGTTCTTCCCACTGATATCAAAGATGGGTGTTCGTCCTGCTTTCCGAACCGCATTGGTAGCTGACTCAGTATCCATCACCAGTATGGAAATCATTGATAATGCAGTATAGTTGCTGATTCCTGGTGCGCTCCACGCGGGCTTAGATGAGCCGTTTTTCTGGATAAGCCTTGCCATTGCCTTGGTGGTTGCCTTTGTGGTGACGGTGCCAGTTAATTACTGGATGATAGCACGGGGTAAAGGGCATGCAGTCGTTCACTCTCACCATGATCACCCTACCGAAGATATGGAAGCCGATCATGAGCACACGCATCACCACTAGATAAAAATTGTCAGGTACAGTACAATTATCATTCGTAATATGGGGCATTGGCGCAGTTGGCTAGCGCGCCTGCATGGCATGCAGGAGGTCAGGAGTTCGAATCTCCTATGCTCCACCACATAAAAGACCTGAAGCGTGCTTCGGGTCTTTTTACGTAGATAAATTGCAGTAATTTCGTGAATAAGGTTTAATAACTGTATGAAGAAACGACTTGAGGGACTTACGACAAAAGCAAAAAAATTAACAAACACTTTGGCATCGGTTAAGTTTATTACCGGACTCGCCGTCTTAGTGCTCCTTGGCACATACGGTTTATGGCAGTACCACAGCAGTACTGATGCTGATCGCGTATTCTGGGGTATGGTAGACAACAGCATGCAGACGCACGCTTTTACACGCCATAACTATCAGAAGAATGGTTCTCAGAGTGTCGATCAAATTATTCGTGTCCAGACAACACCTCAGCAGGTAGTAAACTCGGAGACAATATTTGAGCAAACGGGTGTCGATTCGGCAGTTGCGGTTACTGAAAATATTGGCACGCCCACGCATGACTTTGTGCGGTACACTGCCATCACCACCGCCCAAAAAGGCGGTGATGGAAAGGCGCTTGATTTTTCGAGTGTTCTGAACATATGGGGTAAAACGGAGGTTGATCAGCCCGGAGTTACTACCGGACAGCTTTATAACCAGTCGGTACTTGGTGTCATCCCTGTGGGGAATCTTGATGCAGCGGAACGCCGCCAGATTATCAGTATCATGAAGGATAAGGGAGCGTACACCTACGAGATCATGAGGACAAAACGTCAGTTGCCCTTTGGCCGCGCGACGTATGAAATGCAAGTGACGCTGAGCCCTGTAGGCTACATCTCTGCCCTTAAGGCATTTGCTCAGGCTGAAGGACTGAACCACCTCGATGATATTAATCCTGAAGATTATGCATCTGCGCAAAAGTTGAATTTCTCGGTCTCTGTGGACGCATGGTCTCATCAGATTGTAGAAATTCAGCAGTCTCAAGGGAGTAAGAATGAAATCGTGAGTGGTCGCAATCTGAAACTCCCACTGCAATCACCACCGGCTGATGCTGACACAATACCAGTTGACGAACTGCAGACACGACTTCAGTCAGTACGGTAAATTATTTCATCTGGTTCTTTACTGTTATAATCACAAGCAGTTTTGTTAAATCATTTCTAAGGAGGGTTCATGGAACCTAAAGACACTACTCCGTCAAATAATGCTGGTGTTTCAGACGAACAGATGAATACAACACCCCCCACTGGCAATCAACAGCCTATAGAAGGTGCACCCGAGGTGCCAACTGTAGATCAGACAGCGCCAATCACTGAATCACAGACACCTGAAGAAACCCCACCAGCACCGTCATCACTGGACTCTTTGGGAGAACAGCCAACAGATACGATTGCTGATGCAACCGAGCCGGCACCTGAAGCGGATACTGTTCCGTCACCTAGTTTCGAGCCACAGCCGGCCCAACCAACATCCAACAACACAGCTTCCGTTATTGGTGGAGTGGTTACACCGGTTGCAGCGAGCGTGACAGCCAAAGCACCCGTATCTAAGAAAAAGAAATTGACCCTTATTGCGGTTATTGTCCTCGTCTTATTGGTTTTGGCAGGCGGCAGTGCTGCTGCCTATTACGGTTTGGTCGTCCCAAACCAGCCGCAGCGTATCGCGCAAGAGGCATTAGCCAACACCATCAATCAAGAAAAAATGAACTCTAATAAATTTGAAGGTGAAGTGAAACTAACTGGTGGTGAGGTGAGTAAATCTTTATCTTCCGTGACTTTTGAGGGTGCAACGTCTGAGCCAGCTGGGGTTGAGCTAAAGGTTGGTGCCAACACGGTTGTAACAAAGCTTGGGCTAGATATTCGCTCACTTGATAGTAAGACATTGTATCTCAGGCTGACCGGCCTCGATGGGTTGGATAAGATTCTAGCCGCCTACGCTGGTCAAGCAGCTGATGCTGAAACACAGGCAATGATGACACAGTTCGCGCCACTTATCGCAAGTATAAATAACCAGTGGTACACCATCGATGACAGCTTGCTCAAGCAAATGGGCGGTGGATTGGATGTCAGTATGACCAACGGCGTATCTTCTGAGGATGCCGCAAAAGTCGGTGAGATATACAAAAAACATCAGTTCCTCACTATCAACAAGCGACTGGATGATCAAGATATCCACGGCGTATCAAGTTACCATGTCCAGGCCTCCGTTAATCGTGATGCACTCAAAAGCTTTTTGACTGAGGTGAAAAACGCAAATATTGAATCGTTGAAGCTCGAACAAGAGAGTATTGATGAGATTGGCAAAGTCGACTTTAGCAAGTATCCACTGGATATGTGGGTGGGCAAGTCAGAGCGATATATCACACAGCTGGCTACTTCATTTGAACAAGATGGAACGAAATACGATGCTCGAGTTGCACTCTATGATTTCAACAAGCCTGTCACTATAGAGAAGCCGGCAGATGCCAAGTCAGTCCTTGAATTAGTAGGCGAGATTGCTCCACTTTATGGTGGTGTCTTAGGCGCAAATACGGGTAATCCACTCCAAACATTGACACAGTAGCGTTGCCGGTACATTTATGAAGCAGATTGCTCGATCACTCATTGTCTTGATACTCGGTTGGCAAGTTCGTCGTTTACGGCGAAAGCATCGTTTTGCAACTGTGGCGGTCGCGGGGAGTATTGGCAAGACGAGCACCAAGTTCGCGATTGCCCAGGTTCTGGGCAGTAAACTCCGCGTACGCTTCCAGGAAGGTAACTATAACGACTTAGTGAGTGTACCGTTGGTATTCTTTGGCCAGTCTATGCCGAACCTATTTAATCCATTAGCCTGGGCAACCGTATTATTTAAGTGTGAACAACAAATCCATCGACCATACCCTTATGATGTTGTGGTGGTAGAGGTAGGCACAGATGGACCGGGACAAATTGCGGCCTTTAAGCGTTATTTACATGCCGATCTGGCTGTGGTAACCGCGATAGCTCCTGAACATATGGAATATTTTGCCGATCTGGATGCAGTGGCAAAAGAAGAACTATCAATTATGCAGTATAGTGAGCAACTCCTTATAAACACTGATTTGGTAGCGAAGGAATACGCCCAGCTCATTCCAGAAGGCCACACGTATTCCCTGCGTGAGCCGGCAGATTACACAATCAGCAGGTTTGCATTTCAGGCTGATGGTGTTTCATTTGAGCTTGATAAGCAAGGCCACGTATTGCTCCAAGCGACACATACCGGTATATCAGAACCGCACCTGTATTCTCTGACGGCTGCCGTTGCGGTGGCGGATATTTTTGGCTTTACCCCGCACGAGATTATACAAGGGCTTGAGCATGTCTTGCCGGTCGCTGGACGGATGCAGAGGTTAGAAGGTGTTAATGGTTCGGTCATCATTGATGATACCTATAATGCCAGCCCTGAGGCCGTAAAAGCAGCGCTAGAGACCCTCTATCGGATTGCGGCACCACAAAAGATTGCGCTGTTGGGCAATATGAATGAACTGGGGCCATTTTCTGAAGCTGCCCATCGTGAAATCGGCGCGTGGTGCGACCCTGCACAGCTCAACGAAGTCATTACCCTGGGCCCAGATGCAAATCTTCACACGGCAGCTGTGGCAGAGGAAAAGGGGTGTATTGTCACCCGTTGTAACACTCCATATGAAGCAGGGCGCAGACTACAGGAAATTATCGTTGAGGGAACGGTTATACTGGCCAAGGGTTCACAAAATGGGGTGTATGCAGAAGAGGCTATTAAGCTGATACTAGCCAATCCAGCAGATAGTAGTAAGCTAGTCCGCCAAAGTGAAACTTGGATGAAGAAAAAAGCCAGCAATTTTGCTCAGTAGTCCCTTGTGCTTGGGAAGTTCGGGGTGTTCATGCGTAAAAGTAGGGGCATTTGGTGGCAGCTTCTCGACGTAATTGTTGAGTAGTCGTATACTGGTACGGATATGAGTAGGTATAATCCCAAAGAAATTGAACCAAAATGGCAGCACGTCTGGGCCGAGTCCGGTATTTATCAGGCCTCAGAGGATGCGAGCAAACCTAAGAAATATATTCTTGAGTATTTCCCCTACCCAAGTGGGGCCGCAATGCACGTCGGACATGTACGTAACTACACTATCGGCGATGCCCTTGCCCGCTTTTATCGAATGTCCGGATACAATGTCATGCACCCGATGGGCTGGGACGCGTTTGGCTTGCCTGCAGAGAATTATGCGATTAAAAATAATATTAGCCCACAACAGGCAATCGCCGAGAACACCACTAAATTCAAACAACAGTTGATACAAATGGGCTTTAGTTATGACTGGTCCCGTGAGATCAATTCATCTGACCCGAGCTATTACAAATGGACCCAGTGGTTTTTTAAGCTTTTATTTGAACGAGGCCTAGCTTACCAAAAGGAAAGCCTGCAGTGGTGGTGTGAAACAGATAAGACCGTCCTAGCAAATGAACAAGTTGAAGCGGGCAAGTGTTGGCGATGCGGCAATAGTGTTACCAAGAAACCTCTGACCCAATGGTTCTTTAAGATTACCGATTATGCTGATCGCTTAGTGGCAGATCTTGATAACCTTGATTGGTCGGAAGCTATTAAGTCAATGCAACGTAATTGGATTGGCAAAAGCACTGGTGCAGAAATTGATTTTGCACTTGTTGATCACGAGGCAAAAGTTAAGGTCTTTACCACTCGTCCTGATACCTTATATGGTGCAACATTCATGGTCATGGCTCCTGAGCATCCCCTAGTGCAAGACATCACCACTACAGTACAGCGTCAGTCAGTAGAGGAATATGTCCGGCAGGCTCAAACAAAGAGTGACGTAGAGCGTCAGGAAACAGATCGTGAAAAAACAGGAGTCTTTACTGGCGCTTACGCGGTCAATCCGGTGAATAATGAGCAGATTCCGATATGGATTGCCGACTACGTGCTATATGGGTACGGCACGGGAGCGATCATGGCTGTTCCGGCTCACGACGAACGCGACTATGCATTTGCTAAGAAATTTGATTTGCCAATAGTAGAGGTCTACGAGAATCCCGATGCTGAAACGCTGTTTGGTGGAGAGGGCATTGTGAAGAACTCTCAACAATATGACGGTATCCGTTCAGAAGAAATGCGCGAACGAATTGTGGCTGATCTTGCCGCACGTGCTGTTGCAACAGAAAAGGTTAACTATAAGATACGCGACTGGCTGATTAGTCGACAGCGATACTGGGGAGCCCCCATCCCTATCATCCATTGTCCTGAGCATGGGGCCGTGGCAGTACCTGAAGAACAGTTGCCCGTCGTGTTGCCAGATGTCGAGAGCTACCAACCAACAGGAGAAGGTACCTCGGTACTAGCCAGTGTGCACGATTGGGTAGATACCACCTGTCCGACATGTGGCGGCCCCGCCCAGCGCGAAACTGACACGATGGACGGGTTTGCCTGTAGCAGCTGGTATTTCCTTCGTTTTGCTGATCCACACAATGATAGCGCCCCTTTTGATGCAGATAAAGCCACGTTCTGGCTGCCTGTGGATGACTATATTGGTGGGGCAGAACATGCGGTGATGCATTTGCTGTATGCCCGCATGTGGACTAAGGTGATGTTTGACGCTGGATTAATTACATTCAACGAGCCGTTTAGTACTTTGCGGAACCACGGTATGATTCTTGCGCCTGACGGTCGTAAGATGAGCAAGAGCTGGGGTAACGTTATTGCACCAGATGATATTATTGCGGACGGCTATGGAGCTGATTCAGTGCGTATTATGGAATTGTTCATTGGTCCATGGAACCAGGAAGCTGCCTGGAGTGTAGAAGGCATGGGCGGGTGCTATCGATTCTTGCAACGCGTGTGGACGCTAACACAGGAACATTTGACCGCCGCGCGCTCACAGCAGCACGAGGCAAGCTCACAGCAGAGCCCGGAACTTAGGCGTACGATTAATCAGACGGTCAAGCGAGTAACGACGGACGTCCATGACATGGGTTTCAATACGGCGATTGCGGCCCTCATGGAATGTGTCAACGATTTATATAAGCACAAGACGACAATTCCCCTGGGTTCGGCACAATGGTCAGAGGTAATTGCGACATTGTTGCAGATTATCGCTCCATTTGCGCCCCATATCACTGAGGAATTATGGCAGCAACTCGGGCACGATGAGTCAATACACACCAGCGCGTGGCCAGTATGGGATGAATCAGCGCTGATCAAGGAGACTCTCACGGTGGCCGTGCAAGTAAACGGTAAGGTTCGCAGCCAAATAACTGTCGCAGCGACCGCCTCGCAGGACGAGATTATCGCCGCCGCACAAGCTGACGACAAGGTGCAGAATCATATCAATGGCGCAGCTATTAAAAAATCAATCTATGTTCCTGGCCGCCTCGTGAGTCTGGTAGTGTAATTCCGTCAACAGTCTGTCTCTCGCTACACCTTGAGTTTGATGATTTTTTACGCTATAATAGACAAGAATTTTTCTAATCAATTCTAGATAGTCTAGATAGGAGTGTATTTGTATGGGTAAACCCAAAAAGCGTACTAGTCACCGTCGCACGGGCACACGACGCAGCCACCTGCTTATTAAGCTGGCACGTGCCGTTAATGCTAAGTCACCGGTGAAGGTCTTTACGACTCGTGGTGAATCAGGCAAAAAAGCGTAAATAACATCTGGCCAGTAGCATACACCTGACCCCCACAAGAAAATAGAAGTATCCTCTAGTTTCTCTGTATCGAAAAGAATATGCGTAAGATATACTGAAGGCACAGTGTGAAACATAAGCACAGACTTACTTCACCGACATCAGCAATATCTTGCTATACTGGACATAAATAAACGGATTTTTAACATCATGGCATCAAATCGTCATCTTGGCCGCATCATCGCCCTACAGACTTTATACGAAGAAGAATTTCGTATGGAGTGTGACGATAAGGGGTTTCGTCTTAGTGACGTACTCGAACGCAACATTAAGCGCTATGCAGACATGGTAGACGATCGAACGTTCATTGAGCAGCTCGTAGGTGGTGTCGATAGTCAAAAATCCGAACTGGATGCCATGTTGCAGCCAATCGCGCCTGACTGGCCCATAGAGCAGATAGCTCGGATGGACCGAATTGTATTACGTATGGGGGCATATGAGCTCGTATTCGGAAACGACGTTCCTCCGAAGGTCGTCATCAATGAAGCGGTAGAGCTCGCCAAGGCGTTTGGGGGAGAGAACTCATCAAAATTTGTTAACGGTGTACTTGGGACACTACTGAGGCAGCGAGAAGAACCAACGGAATCTTCTGTCGAAACGAAAGAGAATAAAGCATGAAAATGAAACGACCGAGCAACCCGCTCGGTAAGCCAATCGGCGGATTTAAGAAGCTTGTCAGCCGTCGTCGGCCAACTATAAGTGAGGTCGTCCGAGAGCCAACCGCGGGTGGCATTATTTTTCGGCGAAATGCCAAGACAAACGAAGTAGAGATACTACTTATTCAAGATGCCAAAAACCGCTGGACTATCCCGAAGGGTCACATAGAAGAAGGTGAATCGGCAAAAGAGACTGCAGAACGGGAAATCCGCGAAGAGACAGGTTTGCAGGAAATGAGAATTCTCAACTGGCTTGGCAAAATCAACTTTCGCTACCGGAGGCAGCAGAGCCTCGTGCTGATGACAACAGAGATTTTTCTTGTGCAGGCACAGGGCGACACCAATGATCTAAAGCCTGAAGAGTGGATGAACGGCATTAAGTGGTTTTCAGCTGCCGATGCGCTCGATCGCATTGAATATGAAGATATTGGTAAGATAATATTATTAGCACTCAAGAAAATCAGGAACTCTAAGCCGTAAGACATCATGGACGTAAGTAATTATCAGGCATTTGCCAGCCAGAAACTTGGCGTAACATTCAACAATTTAGACTTATTGATTACGGCATTTACGCACCGTTCATACGTGAATGAACATCGTAAAACCGCTAAAGAGCACAACGAGCGTCTCGAATTCTTGGGTGATGCCGTACTGGAACTGGTATCAACTGAGTATCTCTACGCAAATTACGATGAGCCAGAGGGCATTCTGACGAACTGGCGTAGTGCATTAGTCCGCACGGAAAGCATTAGTGCAGCGGCTGCCCGTAACGAGTTTGAACCGCTCCTTCGATTAAGTCGCGGAGAAAAGCGTGGTACTGACCGCGCCCGTGCTCAGATACTAGCAAACTGCTATGAGGCAGTGGTGGGCGCTCTCTATCTGGATCAGGGCTATGATGCTGCTTCAAAGTTTATCCATGAGAGTTTATTGACGACTTTTGATGAAATTCTTCAAACGGGTTCCTGGATGGATCCCAAGTCACATCTCCAGGAACTTGTGCAGAGCCAAGAAGGATTCACCCCTGTTTACAAGGTTTTAAGCGAAGAAGGTCCTGACCATGAGAAGGTCTTTACTGTCGGTGCATTTGTCAATGGCGTATTAAAAGGTCGTGGCACTGGCCCGAGCAAACAGATGGCACAGGTTGCCGCCGCCGAAACCGCATTACGTCTGTACCAAGATTAGGGCCGCTTATTTCGGTCGGCTCCTTTGAATTTAGTTATTTACGGTGTACGTCACAGTAATGGATAGCGGTTCCTTGTCGTTCTGCTGTAATGAATGCAAAATGTCTGCTACCCATCTACTACAGGAGGAACTCAGACAAGCTCAAGCGTAAGAATCATTTCATTTATGCAAGTTAGGTAACGCTTGTTTTACGGGGGGGGGCTATGCTAATCTTCTCACAGAATCATATAAAAATAGGAAATAAAATGCTTAAACAAACAAAATCCAAAAAAAAGCAGACTAAACAACAGAACAATCTCGTCAGAGTTATCAACAAAATAGGCCAAAGCCGCAAGCTGAGCATTGCCCTTGGCATTTCGGCAATTCTTGTTTTCAGCGGCATCGGTACCTACATGGTCAATCGAAGCAGCGCTGCCGTTACGGCTGCTTCGGTGTGTGGATCGGGCTATACTCTGGTTCACAAAGAGCAACTGCAATTTGTAAACGTCACCGCTCCGTCATATCTACGTCTGTTGAAGAATGAATCGGCTCAAAAATATTGTGCAGTGAATCTATCTGCGGGTTCGGCCTACGGCGTAGCTAAGCCTATGAGTGTTTCTATTGTTATTGAGAAGCCTTCATCAGGTGGACAGGTATTGAGATCTGGAGGTAATGACAGCGGTGCATATAAGTATTATGCCGGCCCAGTGTATGTTAGCTATGCCGGCATGCGTGGTCAGGTGGTTGCGCCATATGCCACGATGAAGTATAAATATCCAACTGGTTCCACTGTTCAGTATACTGCCGGATTCGGTAATATCATTCCATAGTTACCGACGACTGAAATGCCCACTGTCTTGAAATTGCTAATAGTAGGTGCTGGGATGTTTTGATTGGGTATACCATATTGACAATAGGGGTCATTTCCGGTATGATCACACGGTTAACAAGTAATCTCTTTTTTAGGGAATAGAAAGGAATAACATGTTAGTTATTCGTTTGCAGCGTACTGGCCGTAAAGGTCACGCTCAATTCCGCGTGGTCGTTCAAGACTCACGTCGGACCCCTAGCAGTGGTCGTGTGGTAGCCCTGCTTGGTAGCTATAACCCACACACCAAAGAAGCTCAGCTCAATAAAGAGTTGGCAGCAAAATACCTTGGCAATGGCGCACAGCCATCTGACAGAGTAGTTCGCCTATTCCAGGCAGAAAAGATTGCTCTCCCAGCCTGGGTGAAAGTAACCGCACCAAAGCAGAGTAAGCTCCGCAACCCAGAGAAGCTTCGTCGCAACCAGCCCAAGGAAGAAGCGCCGGTTGAAGAACCCGCAGAAGCTGAGCCAGTAGAAGCCGCGTCTGAAGAAACAGAAGCATAAAAATAGCGTACGGTATCCTAAAGACCCAGCTCACTTACGAGCCGGGTCTTTGTAATTAGCGAGGCATCCATCCTCGACAGCATAATGCCGCATACCGTAACAGGCACCCACTTTGTTTGTTATAATGTATCTAGAACATGCATAGCTCGGTGTTGGGCATACGTTCTATGACAAGTCAGTAACCAGGAGGAATGTCTGTATGAGTACAATCGACCAGCAATTTGTAGAATTTATCGTTAAATCCCTTGTCGGAAACCCTGACGCAGTAAGTGTCGAACGACGTATCGATGAGAAAGGTGTCTTATTAGAGCTCACCGTTGACGGTGAAGATCTCGGCCGCGTCATCGGAAAGCGTGGCGCAACAGCCCAAAGCTTGCGAACCTTACTCCGTGCACTAGGCACGAAGAATGACGCCCGCTACAATTTGAAAATTGTAGATACTGGTG
This sequence comes from uncultured Candidatus Saccharibacteria bacterium, assembly GCA_964590315.1. GTDB lineage: Bacteria > Patescibacteriota > Saccharimonadia > Saccharimonadales > JALRHH01 > JALRHH01. Next base: position 3,245 of record CAZPVS010000016.1, on the reverse strand, counting down.
GTGTTGCCGGTGCAACGGTTGCTACCGCAGACAGCGATGATGAGGTGATTGTAGCCGAAGAAAAAGAGAGTGACGTTGTAAGCAAGACGCGTGCAGAACTCGCAGAGCTCGACGACCTCGACGTATAAAGTAGTTATCCCCATGCCTGGGGATAGAATAGCCAAGATTACACTTGTACAAATCACGGCAAGCCGTTATAGTCATAAACACATTCGGCTGTGCCCATACAGCGATTAACAAAACAAAAAATACAAAACAAAAAAGCTCGTTGCGAGCCATCTTACGATGGGAGCTTTATGTGATAAAAAGAACCGGTTTATCCGGTTCTTTTTATGTGGTGTGGCCAGGCATGAAAGCACGGGAGGCTCGCGTTGTAGGTCAGTAACACCACTGATAAATATTGACAAGCATGGTATAATATATTGAAAGATATTATGAAAATACAAGTTATAACACTCTTCCCCGAAATGTTTCCAGGAGTACTCAACACAAGTATGCTCTGGAAAGCGCAAGATAAAGGTGCCTTCGAGATCAGTTATATTAATCTCCGCGACTTTGGTATTGGCCCCCGAAAGCAGGTTGACGACACGCCATACGGGGGCGGGGATGGTATGCTCCTGAAGCCAGAACCGCTCACTGCCGCCATTGAGGAAGCAAAGCACCGTGATCCCGAAGCGACCGTCATTTTACCCACACCTCGGGGCGCCACATATCGACAATCTGATGCGAAGCGGTTTGCCGCAGCGAACAAGGGGCTTATTATCGCCTGTCCTCGGTATGAGGGTTACGACGAACGAGTTACGGCATGGATCGACAAGCAATACTGCATAGGAAACTACGTGTTGACGGGAGGCGAACTGCCGGCGATGATTATTATTGATAGTGTCGTTCGCTTACTGCCCGGGGTACTTGGTGGGCAAGCATCTGCAGACATAGAGTCATTCCAAGCTGATGATGAATCAATCGAGTTCCCCCAATATACGCGTCCAGAAGTGTTCCGGGACAAAAAGGTGCCCGATGTCTTGCTCAGTGGGCATCACGCGGAGATTGAAGCGTGGCGGCAGCAAAATAGCAATCCGAGTACTGACTGAGAGCAGCCGGACTGCCCGTAATCACATCATGTTATTTAGTACATGCGAAGTAATTTACGAAATAGCTTCGATCAAAGCGCTATAATACTCTCAGTAAACTATGAGGAGCACACCATGAGAATAGTACCCCGAATAAAGCCCGTATACGCTCACTGTGATTTACCCTGCGGCGTATATGATCCTGCCCAGGCCCGGATTGAAGCACAAAGTATTAAGGCTATGATGGAAAAGTATGAAAGCCTTGACGAACATAATAAGCTCCGTGCTGTCGTGATCATTGAACAACGAGCAGAGCTTGTGAAACACCACTTATGGGTATTGTGGACGGATTATTTTAAGCCCGTACACCTTGCGACATACCCAGACCTCCATGAGAAATTTTGGCTCGCCACGAAGCAAGCTGGAGAATGCAAGCATCACTTGGATGTCGCGGTTGCTGACCAGCTTTTGAGCCAGATTGATGAAATTGCAGACATATTCTGGGCAACAAAAAAAGAAGGGTAGTGCGAAAGGTATGCGCCTCACCTGGCCGTTTATGATTCGGCGTGTGCATGGGCACAGCATGCTTCCTGTGCTGCCGCCCGGCACGGTAGTGTATGGCTGGCGTTGGTTTATGCGTCTTCGTCCCAACGCAGTCATTATATTCATCCGTGAGGAGCGAGAAATCATTAAGCGGATTGACCGGGTAGAGAGTGATGGCTTGTATGTACTGGGAGATCATCCGGATGCGAGTACGGACAGTCGGCACTACGGGCCTATTCCTCACAGCACAGTCATGGCATTTGTAACATGGCCGAAAGTGCGAAAAGTTGCTGCACAGACACGTGATGAGGCCCGTCGGCTGAGTGCTAGGCCTCGCCGGAAAGATACTTGAGCTTTTCGAGTTCTCCACCGCAGTGGGGACATGATTCTTCAGAGTCATCGAGTGCCATCCACCGCTGCATAGCAACGCGCCATGGCAGGTAGTCGTGGTAGGCGATGAGGTCTGCAACACCACGCATCATCCATCCGAATATGCCGTAAAAACGGAGTTTGCCCCATAGTACTGCCGACCATCGAGGACCGGCGGGTAAAACATAAACCGGTTTGCGTGCAACATACGGTTTCGGATCTTGCTTACTGGCAATACGCTGGAGGTTGGCCGCAACAAATTTGCCATCATGGAGCGCAGTTTGGGCCATGCCACTATATGGCGTATCAGCATTGTCACCGAGGACATAGACGCCTGGCTCTGACTGGAGGAACTGATCAACGCGGACTTTGTTATTACGTGCAAGCTGAAACTCATTCGCACCAAAGAACGGACTATTCATAACCCCCGCCGTCCAGATGACGGTATGACTGCGGATCGGTTTGTTGTTGACCATTAAGGCATCAGCTGTTTGTGCCTGTACAACCGTTTTGGTATATATCTTAACTCCTTGCTTGCGAAGGTTTCGGGCAATCATTTTTGAGATGTCTCGTGGCATGCGGGGCACTAATCGTGGCGAAGCCTCAATGAGATCAACATGGATGCGCGGCCGCTTGATACCGTGCTGCCGAGCAATGTGCCGAAGATAGGCAGGCAACGCACCAGCAAGCTCAACACCTGTCGGTCCACCGCCAACCACGACGTAGTTAAGATCTGGTTTACTCGTGTCGCAGAGTTGTTGGTGCAGGTGATGTTTAAACGCCTCCGCATCGTCAGGTGTCTTAATACCAAACGAATATTCCTTGAGACCTGCTATGCCAAAGTAGTTTGTCTGCACACCGAGTGCCAGCACCACTGCTTCATAGCCAATAGCACCATGCTCCGTCGTTGTGACTGTTCTGTCAGCTCTGTTGAGGGTGGTGACGCTGTCGATGATAATTTTTACGGGCTTGCCGGCAAATACTTCAGTCAATGGAATGGAGCTGAGCTTCCGGGGTCCGCCTGTTGATACGTGAAAGAGGGTAGGGTACACCCGGAAGTCGTCATGATCACTGATGAGTGTTACATCGAACCGACGGTCTTCTGACAACTCCAAAGCGGTTTTGATACCACCAAAGCCCCCACCTACGATAACGATTCTGTGTTTTGCCATATTTGCCTAAATAGTAGCATACCGCTTATACTTATGCCAGATACGTCCTTTCTGTGTAGCACCCAAGATATGCATCATGCATACTCGGTGG
>CAZPVS010000015.1:0-26348 GCA_964590315.1 uncultured Candidatus Saccharibacteria bacterium | reverse complement strand
TAGCGCGTACGGCTGGGGGCCGTGAGGTCGCAGGTTCAAGTCCTGTCACCCCGACCATTCGAGATTTTATGGGTTTTGAAGTACGTTTTGAACGGCTCTCTCATCTGATAATCCACCACTTTTTCACTGTCTACACGCACGTTCAAGTATATTAAGCGGGCAATTCTGTCTTTCAAGCCAACATCTGCTGCTCTAAGGAGTTTTCCAGCGTTATTTACTATGTTCAAGAACTCCTCGAAGCTCATTATGTCTTGGTCTGGATCGGTGGCTTCCTCCTTTAGCTTTTCTACATCATCTTGTAAGCCCTGCATTTTGAGTGATTGTTCTTCAATGTACTTCTCATTGTTCTTATATACTGGACTGTCCTTCTTAAGGTTAATGATTTTAAGACTTCGCTCGTTCACATCTCTGTCTATACTTTTGATAGCACCTTGCAGAGAGTGAATCTTGACAGCAGTGTCTTGTGCCTTAGCTTTATTGCGTATTTCTAAGCGTTGACGGAGCTTGTCGTAGTCCTCACGATTGACCTCTACGTTGTCCAACATTTCGTACATGAACTTAAATATCTCAATGCCTCTAACAGATTGGCTGAGCTTAAGTTCTTTATTTTTACGCTGACAATACTGGTTATCGCAACGGTAAGATAAGATTCTTTTTGTTTCGGTCTTCTTACCACTCTTAGGTGTTTGAGGGTACATCTTAGCGTTACAGTACGCACAGTAGACCATTTCAACCAAAGGCTTGAAGACCTTACGTTTGGTTTGTGCCGTCGAGCGTCTTCCCGTAAGGCTTTGGACGTAATTGTAGGTTTCTTCATCTGTTGCAGGTGTGAAGTCGTAGCCCTCTAGCTCCCGTAGGTCCACTGGCTTGCCCTTTTGAATTAAAATACCGTAGTAGAACGGTTCGGGGAACACCCTGTCGCTTAGTATTTTGTCGGTCATTAGAACTTTTTGTCCAGCTTTCTCAGCACCTTCTTTATAGATACGAGCGTAGCCATTATCGTTCATATGCTTAGCGATAGACTCCAGCGATTTACCAGCTTTACGCATTTCCCATGCTTCACAGATGAGGTCAAAGTTCTTACTACCGTTTTCATTATCTGGGCGATAAATTCCGTCTTCACCTCTTATATAGCCATGCTTAGGTGTACCTGACGATTTGCCCTCTTTCAGACCTTTTCTAACACCTCTGGTTACATTCTGCGATAAGTTACGGGAGTAGTAGTCTGCCATAACGAACGATATACCGAGCAACATCTTACCGCTTGCGTCATTAGTAAAGTAATGGGTAACGAACTTGAGGTCTTGTATCGTACCATTGTCTATAAGATTAAGAATATGGCTACCCTCAATCATATTGCGGGCTAGACGGTCGGGATTCCATGCTACAACACCGTCATATTTTCCACTTTCGATACCCCTCATCATCTCGTCAAAGACCTTGCGTTTATGGGGTTCTTTGGCAGACTTCTCCTCTTTGAGGACTTTAACGATCCGCATACCGCTACGTTCAGCCAGCAGCTTACACTCATCTATTTGGTCGTTTATAGAGCGTATTTGACGCTTAGGATCGTCTGTAGACTTACGAGCATATAGCACATAGTGTAGCTTTGTAATGTCTACTTGTGGCTCGTCTTCGTCTGGATACATAACACACTTATTATATCTTTGGACAGGGCTATTTGCTACTCTTTACAGCTCTATACGACCTCCGTTATTATCGCTGATTGTAGTTTCATTTAAGGCTGCAAGCGGACTGTTTAAGTCTACTTGTTTAAGCAGTTCTAACCAGTCGGCTAAGACATCTTCGTTTGTTTGTTTTGCTTTTTTGTTTGATACAACTTCGTGGACAACATTATTGCTCACACCTAGTCTTTCTTTGACCAGTGAAGTGTTTTAAGTTCTTCACCCCCGTAAGAGTTCTCAGTGCGATAGGTGTTATTAATTCGCTAAGGTTTTTTGAATGGCAGTCTGTAAATAAGTTAAGACCCCATGTCAAAAACCTCCTGAGAGGATTTCTTGGTGGGGTCTATGCTACTAATTATACTCTTTACCATAAGCATTGTCAAGTTGAAATTGGTGTTTTTGAGATAATAAGAATAGAGGTAATGCGGAAAACAAAAGGAGTAAATATGGTATACAAAAGAGCTGAGGGCAGACCCTCTAAGGTCAATTACACCGTTATGATAAAGCTGGCTGACTCGATCCAACACAACAGCACTATTAGTGAGGCGTGTAGGTATGCAGGAATTAGTCGTGATACATATTATCGCCACTTAAGTAATGAAGTGTTCGCAGAAAAGATGGAAGAAGCTCTCAGCAATCAGAATAAGGTGGTGTTTAGTTTTCTGACACCATTCCAGATTAACTAGTCGCTTTTGTACTGTTTATAAGAGTTTTGATGTCAGATGTATAAGGTATTGCGGAAAAACGGCGTTGAGGGTCAAAATATGGGAAAAAGAGATGGAAACGGCTACTAGGGTAACTTCAAGGGTGAATAATGAACCGTTTATAAATACCCTCTGTGGGCTCTTAGGAGAGTCTAGGACAGGTCTTTTTATCGGAGGTGAGTAAAGAGTATAATCTGCGAAATAAAGCTACATGAAGTAGTTTGACAAATAAGCACAAGTATGATAATATGTAGCCTATGTCAGAAACATCTAATTACCCAAACTTTTATGAACCTACAGAGGGACGACCACCCGTTGATACTGAACGGCTTGCAGAAACCGCCCAGACGTTTAACGGGTTGTTTGATGACTTAATGCTGCAAGGCATGGACGAAGTTAAGCAGTTTGAATCTATTAAAGGCAGACCTACTGCTAACCTGTTAAGACGTATTGAGGTAGACGGACAAACCTATACCCTCGCATTAGAGGATAGAGGTCAGAGAGATCCAAATAATGAGACGCATGGTATTTCTTTCAGAGACAGTGAGCGTACTACTAGACAAATAAACCTGCAAAGAATAGACGAAGGTTATGGACGTGAGTATTGGAGCTATCGGTTAGGTGCCGACGGAACAGTAAGACGCTGGGACGGTGGGGACGCTACTGCTAAGAGGCGTAAAGAACGAGAGCTAGGAATAGAAGGACCCAAAATGCTAAGAGGCGACGAAACTCTTGAGGAAATGGGACGTGTCGTACTTGCTAATATACAAAGCCTTACTACTGATTCCATTCCTAATGGACGTCTAGAAGAAGATATGGGACTAAATAACCAACCTGTTACACCCGACGAAGTACGAGGCTTGCAAGACTTCTTAGCAAGAGCAACTGACATTCCACGTTAAGTACTTACTACTACTCTGTTCAAGTCGCATTACGTTTATCTTAGTTAAGTCTATAATTTACCCCTGTTACAGCTCATAAGCAAGTTCATTTTCCGCCCTTTTAGTTGTGGTAGGCGTGGCTTTGATTTCCGCCAAAAAGCTCTTTTGATTGGTATAATCCCAGTAGGTTTTAAGTGAGTTAAGGAGTAGGTCTAGCTGTTCAAGGTTAATCGCTCCAACTCGACCAGGTGATATTTCAAGTGATTTTACGAGTGTTGCAAACGGCTCTCTCCAGATGAAATCGACTACTTTTTCGTTATTAACACGTACGTTCAAAAATAAAATGCGGGCTAAAGCGTCTTTTTCGACCGCCGAGCCAGCTTTCATCTTGTCAGACGCTGTTTTTACCACGTTCAAAAACTCGGCTTTGGTCAGTTTGATTTGGTGCGGGTTAGCGACTTTAGCTTCGAGCTTGGTAATCTGCTGCTCAGTATCTGTTACTTGTATCGATAGTTCGCTGATACGCTTCTCGTTGGCCTTGTAGATAGGTGAGGTCTTAGCAGTAGTGCCGATAGCTAAAGCACGGTCTTCGATTTCTTTTCTGACGTGCGTTAGGCCACCACGAAGGCTAAGGATTTGGCTTTTGATTTCGACGAGTTTCTCATCGGTCATACTGTCTAACTCTTGGCTATAGCGGCCATAAGCAGCGTCGGTTAGTTCGAGCCTTTCCAGTCGCTCGTAAATAGAGTTAAAGACTTTGCTTGCCGCCATCGACTTCGGTTTGCGGGTACAGGCTGGGTTGTCGCAGCGGTAGGTCAGCTTGTAGTGACCGCCACCGCTTTTATTCTTACCGACGTACATATGTTTATCACTTTTACAGATGTCGCAGTATACGAAGGCGTGTAGTGGGTAAAAGGTCACTCGCTTAGTGGTGAACTTATCCTTGGTACGGCCATAGCTAAGGGTTTGGACTTGATTAAAGGTGTCTTCGTCGACCATTGGCTGAAAATCGTAGACCGTTCGCAGGTCGACGTTCTGATTAGCTTGGACGAGGACGCCGAAGTAAAACGGGTCTTTGAACATCTTACCGACGGTACTTTTACGAGGTTTTATGGTGCGAGAGACGCCTTTACGGGGCTTCGTAACACGCTGATAGCCACTGTCGACCAGATACTTTGTGACGGCCTCTAGGCTCTCGCCAGCCGCTCGTTTATGCCAGGCAGTTTGCACAAGCTCGAAGTGTTCGTTCGGCTCGTATAAGCCTGTCTTTTCATCACGGGTGTAGCCGAACTTCGGGGTACCCGCCGACTTTCCCTCGCTAAAGTTGCCTTTGACGCCACGGCTGACTTTCGCCGATAGGTCGTCAGAGTATTGCTTAGAGAACACGAACAGCATACCGAGTAGCATCTTGCCATTAGCGTCGTTACTGAACTGGTGGCTGTGAAAGCGTATGTCGGTGAGTGTGCCTTCGTCCAGCATATTGATAATCTGACCACCTTCGAGCATATTGCGGCACAGGCGGTCGGGGTGCCAGCACAGTATGGCGTCGTACTTTTTGGCTTCAATGTCCTGTAACACCTTTGTAAATAACGGCCGCTGGTTGGGTTTCTTAGCCGATTTGGTCTCTTTAACGGTGTCGACAATGTGCAAACCAAGTTCTTTGGCTAACTTTTCGCAGTCGGTGATTTGGTCGTCAATCGAGCGGACTTGACGGTTTTCGTCCTCAGTCGATTTACGGGCATACAGTACGTATCGTAGCTTAGTCAGGTCTGTCAGCTTCTGGTCACTCATACGGTCATTATAGAATAATCCGACCGCCGTTATTGTCGCTAATAGTGGTAGCGTTTAACTTGGCAAGTTTGTTTGTAGTATCGATACTCTGTAGTACATCGACTAACTTTACCAGGCTGCTCGGTTTACCATCACTAGCCGACCGAGTAATTTTAGTTTTGTTAATCCCTTTTGATGACATAGCTCTTAGCCTCACGAGCTGTGGCCAAAAATAAATGGCTACCAGCTAATTTAGCTGATAGCCTTGGCATTGTATTGCCTCTCTAACAGTAACTCGTGACCTAGGGTTACGTACGCATTGTATTGCGGGGTCACTTTAATAAGTTGTGCTTACATTATATCAAATAACAGGGGCAGTGGCACGGCTTTCAAGCTGCTCGTCGACCTCTTTAGCTAGGTTTAGCAGTATTTGGTTGTCAGATAAGGCGTAGAGAGCGTTATAGCGGCTGTATTTCTCGGCTTCGGGCAAGCCTAAGTTGGCTATTCTGGCCATTTCTCGCTGCTTGTACTCGTGTATCGTGAGCTTTTTGTAGTCCTCAACAACGGCAGCCATTTCAGCGTCGCTCATCTGGCGTTCGGCTGGCTCTAACGGGGCTTCGGGAATGCTATCTCGACCAAACTCGTCACGGGCTTTACGCTCCAGCCACCACTTAGCGGCACTGACGTCGCCACCTTCGATAGCTTTGACGATAACGGTCTTAGCGTTCATCTTGGACTGCATTTGAGCCTTAGCCATTGTGTCAGCAAATTGTTCGTCTGACCGCAGCCGATTGTAGTAGGCTTCGTGTGATATACCAGATTGAAAGCAGGCTTCACGGACGTTCAAACCACTATGAAACGACGTTACTAATAAACTGACAACGTCGGGCTTACTCGTAACCTTTGGCCGACCTCTATTTGATTGCTTACTCATTGCGTCTACCCCATATAATTATAGCTTAGACTGTGATATTGTTACGGTATGTTTAATTTCAGTCGTCGCATTAATGGAAAAACGTATTATTCAGGTTTAGCCCTTGGACTTTTAGTTGTTATAGCGGCTTCACTGCTGGGCGAATTACCAAAACTTGGTGCTGTAGTAGATACAGTCATAGGCATTACTATCATCTTAGCGGCTCTGGGTCTATTCGTGTATTGGATTTGCCTCATACGTCAACGTGCTAACGACATAGGGTGGCACCCGCTACTTTTAACGCTATTAGCTTTCTCGACGCCGTTATTCCTTATAATCGGGGTTATACCTGGACAAAGAGCCGCTAATAGATACGGCTCTATTCCAGGGTCTGGCGTAAAACTTAGGTAGCCCCTTACACTTGATAAGTTCAAAGCCCTTCTCGCTACACTTAATCAATAGCGGTAGGCTTGAGTGTACGGGGTCTTTGCGGCAGCGGCCATCTGCTGTTGCCAGCCTTGCAACGGGTTATCGATAAACCACTTGGCGAGGTCGGCCATTAGTCGTTCAAAAGACTTCGCTTCGTCTCGACCATTTTGTTTTTATATAAAAAAATCCGAGTATCTACTCGGATTTTTTATTGGCTAACGCAGGGGCCCTATGACAACCCGGACTATAAATCGCCAGGTGGGTTCCCGCACGGTATGACCACAGCCATACTAACGAATATTGGAATCCCTAATGATAAGTATTCAGATTATCATTACAGGCCTCTTTGTGTGCGTAAGCCTAACCCTATTATACCGCACCAAGCGCTATACGAGTAGGTTCAAAAAGAACTGATTGAGCGTGGTAATGATGGGCATGAGCACCGGCAAAAGCAAGAATAGAATCAGAATTATTGCCATTAATCCATACTGTTCAATCTGAAGCATGACGCGCTGCACCGGCTCGGGTGCGAATGCATACACCACACGCGAGCCGTCAAGCGGCGGGATGGGCAGCATATTGAATACAAACAGGGCGACGTTTAGCTGCATGAATATCAGGAGACCCTCCCGCATCAAAGTGCCAAAATCAGGATTCACCACATTCAGGATGCCTGCGGTAAGAATTGCGAGGCCAAGATTGGTTAACGGGCCTGCGAGACCGACGAGCGCTGCCCCAAACTCGTCGAACTTCACTCTGTCTGGGTTAAACGGTACTGGCTTGGCAGCGAGTATGGGGGGGAGCCCAAAAGTAATCAGCACTAATGGAAGAAGAATGGTTGTAAAAGGATCAATATGCGCAAGAGGGTTGAGCGTAATTCTTCCTTCGTCGCTCGCAGTAGGATCCCCCAACCAGTGTGCAACGAGAGCGTGCATCATCTCGTGTATACTAATAGCTACGAGAAGCGACAGTAATATAACTACGATGCTGGAGCCCTGTAATTCCATATTCATCTAGTATAGCAGATTCGCCCCCGTTATGATTCTTGACTATTCAGCTAAAAACAGATATACTTTGGCACTGAATGTTCCGTCTTTATATGCGCGGACGGAAATGAAAGGATCAACAATATGCAGAAGTGTGAGATTACCGGCAAGGGCAAGCAATTCGGCAGCAATGTCAGCTTCTCTCAGCGCCACACCAAGAAAGTATGGAAGCCAAACCTCCAAACTAAGACATTTGTCGTTGACGGCAAAAAGGTAACGATGAAGCTAAGCACACAAGCTATTCGAACCCTTAAGAAAAAGGGTGTCATTGCCTAAACATTAAAAACTCCCGGTTTCCCGGGAGTTTTTATTTAACAAGTAGCCCTATTACGACTAGACCCTGAAACCCCACCCAAAGAATTTCTGTAAGTATGAGGGGTTTAATTTCGTACTTTATCGCATAGAGTAACCAGACGATGGCGAAGAATAAGTACGAGCCCCAGGTCAATAATGAGGTTGCTGTTTGACCATTCACCCATATGTCATATATTTGCGGGATGGTCATTATAGGCTCAACAACTGCGCCAATATACACGAGCCAATCAATCAGGCCGCTCCGCTCCGGAACCGGCATATGTTTATGTTTTACGCGTGTAGATGAGTGCGAGGTCATTTACTGTTTATCAAGTATGATTAACTGCGTCGTATCGCTCAGTTCCCCTGCTTTAACCTTTAGTTTGGGCGTCGTTTCCTTCGGTTCCATAGAGAACCCTTTGAGAATATCACCTAGTGTCTGTTGTGGTACCGGATATTTCAGCGATGAATCATCATAATGAGTGGGAATTACAATTTTTGGTTCTATCTCCTTAATAAGCTTCAAGGCACCTATAGGGTCAAGGGTGTAGCCGTTGCCACCTGCGGGGATAATAAGCACGTCGATGGTGCTGAGCGCCTCAAGCTGCTCTCCGGTCAGGTCTGGATGCACATGTCCCAAGACCGCTATGCGAACATCGTCAGCAATGATCTTATAAATAGTCGCGTTGGTCTGACCTTCTTCGTCCATATGTGCTCGGGCTGCGATACCACGTACTGAAACGTCCGATACCTCATACTCACCAGGTTGATCAATTACAATTTTTGTATCAACTCCGGTTGATCCGTGTGCCCCTGTAAATAAACTGATATCTCCCGGCTTGGTGGCGGTCTTAGATCCGAGATCAGTGAGAGTGTCGTCGATAACGAGTGCTGCTTTCTTCATGCTGAGTCGCACACAGTTGCCACCAAAATACTGTAATTCCATCTATTTTTCCTCCTCTGCTTCTACTGACGCCTTTTTGGCCGATAGTACTTTGTTTTTATCGACAAGCACTTGCTTCTTTGCCGCCATTATAAGTGCAAGAAAACGGTCGTTTACTTGCTGTCGATATTTAAACTCCTGTGGTGTCATTACCGTGAATCTAATCTCGCGGTTTTCCTGAGATTCAAGCTCCGCAATATGCTTATTGAGCTTTGTCTGATTTACATCCCCCACAATGAGCAAGTCCGTTCCGCTTGTTTCATCGCGTGTGAACTGTCCGGTATAGAGGGCCAACTCTACATTTCCCAGCCCCTTGATTGAACTTGCCTCTGCCTTAGCCGCAGGCGCTGAAGGTGCCGACATGACGCCACCACCAAATATTGCAGCAAGCGGCTCATAGTACTCGTAGTTCTGATTAACTTCATAATATAAACGATTATTATTTGTGTCTGAAGAGATGATGCCAATACTCAGTAGATTAGCAAGTTCACGACGAACGGAATTTATTTGCTCATCAATCTTACGAGTAATTTCCCGGACATAAAACGAACGATTAGGATTACTATAAAAAAGCTGCAGGAGCTTTACGCGAGTCTTGGACCCAAACAATTGTTCAACCATGCCCTTATTGTAACAGATAGAATGTGCGAAGCTAATTGTTTTTGTTCAGTAATGTTGTGATGATATCAACGCAATCACTACTGTTGTTAATCCAATGAATACTAATATTTCGCTTGAACCACGTCCGCTGCCTTTTAGCGAGCTTCATGGTACTGCTTATTATTCGCTCGCGAGTTGTACTCAAGTCCTGTGTACCAATAAAGTAGTCACGCCACTCACGGTACCCAATGCCTTTCATTGGCTCGACGTCCCAGCCGTACGTGGCAGCAAGTGCGTCTACTTCCTGCTCCAAACCGGCGGCCAACATAGCATCGACGCGACGTATCACACGTTCACGCAACTGCTCACGCGGGACTGAAACACCCAGCACGACAGTGTTTTCGCGCAGCTCCGCACTTACCGGCAGCTGACCTCCTGTCTCAATTGCTCGAATAACTCGACGTTTATTACGAGTGTCTACGCTATCCAGACTGATACCTCGTGCATGTGCTTCGGCAAGTAAGACATCGACGCTCTCGTTATTTCGACGCTCGCGCTCGGCAGGGTCGCCCGGTGGCATGAAACCATAATCAAATAGCACGCTATCAATGTATAAACCAGTCCCGCCTACTAGAATTGGCAGCTTGCCTCTCCTCTGAATATCCTCAATTGCGGCATTAGCCAGCTCCTTGTACAGCGCTGCATTGAACCCATCACGGGCGTCAACAATATCAAATAAATGGTGTGGGATACTCATCTGTTCCGCAGCCGTTGGCTTGGCAGTGCCGATAGTAAACCCACGGTATACCGTCCAGGAATCTGCACCAACAATCTCTCCGTTAAACTGTTCTGCCAGTTCAAGCGCGAGTGCAGACTTACCTGAGGCAGTCTCCCCGACAATAACAACTAAGGGTTTGGTCGCCACAATAAATCCTCTACGTTGATTTTCATTTCATTGGATACTGTATACCCCTCTGATTGTAGAGCTTGTCGGTGCGCCGCCTTACCTCCCGGGTAACCGCTCGCTAACCCGCCCTGTTTATTCACAACCCTATGCCATGGTAGATGCGGATCACCGAAATGGGCAATACCACCGACAATTCGAGCCGCTCGAGGGTTGCCACACAATGCAGCCAACTGCCCATAAGTCATCACTCTTCCCTGGGGTATGCGTGCTACAAGATGCTCGACTCTTTGTCGGAAATCAGACTGCGTGTGTATCATTACTACTGATCCGTCGGCACCTTAATTATAAGGAACTCTTGGTCGTCCGACTTTTCGCCTCATGGGTAACTGATTTTAAGAAGTTCTCTATCGGATATGCCGGCTCGTTTTCATTCACCTTAATATCTGACCTAATCCTTGGCACGACCACTTTCTCGGCAATTTCCTTTTGGCCCAACACAACGGTATACGGAACCTTCCACAGCTCGGCCTCGCGAATTTTTTTACCGACTGATTCGTTCGAATTATCTACAGTCACCCGCAGGCCAAGTTCTTTTGCCTCGCTGAGTACCGCATCCGCAAAAGCTACCGTCTCCGGCTCTTGGTTCACGGTGATAAGTCGTACCTGTTCAGGGGCGAGCCATACCGGGAATCGTCCCGCAGTGTGCTCAATATACACTGATAGAAATCTTTCGAGCGAACCCAAAAGTGCACAATGGATCATCACGGGGCGTTGAGCAGAGCCGTCTTCAGTAGTGTATTCAAGACCAAAACGTTCGGGCTGTACGAAATCGAGCTGTACCGTTGCCACTTGCCACTGTCGTCCAATCGCATCGGTTGCCATGAAGTCAATCTTTGGTCCATAAAAAGCAGCCTCACCCTCCTCAACGTAGTAATCAAGATCGTTTTCTTTGGCTAACTCCACGATCTGCGCTTGTGCCTTCTCCCATAATGCTGGATCACCTAGATATCCTTCACCATCGTCTCTAAAGCTGAGTCGGAACTTCAAGTCCATTCCAAATACGTTATACATTTCCCTGGAAGCTTCTACTAGCTCAGTGGCGACTGATTTGATCTGGCTATCGGCTACAAAAGCGTGGCTATCGTCTTGTGTGAAAGAACGGATGCGACTTAATCCGTGTAGTTCACCAGTCTTTTCATCACGATAGTCTCCTGCATTTTCCATATACTTTATTGGTAATGCACGGTAGCTACGCGGCTGAGAAGCATACAATTGCACGTGGTGCGGGCAGTTCATTGGCCTCAGGACAAACTCATCGGATGTCTCTTGGCTTTTTACGAGAAACAGTTCGTCCCCGAACTTATCCCAATGACCGCTTGTCTTATATAGATCTGTTTTTGCAATAACCGGTGTCCAAACTCGTTTAAAGCCGCTTCGCTCGCGCAATTCTTGGGTAAACTTGCCTATTTCTTCGCGTAATACGGTTCCACGTTCCGTAAACAGAGGTAGTCCACCGCCGACTAAGTCAGAAAAGGTAAATAGGTCTAATTCTTTGCCGAGTTTGCGGTGGTCACGCTTCTTGGCTTCTGCGAGCATATCAAGATACTGACGTAATTCCTTGGGTGTTGCAAAGGCCACGCCGTACAGACGTTGCATCTGTGGGTTGGTATCCTTGCCCCGCCAATACGCCCCCGCAATGCGCATGAGCTTGAATGCCCCTACTTTACCCGTTGATTCAACATGGGGGCCACGGCACAGGTCAGTAAACTCGCCATTCTTATAGAAAGAAACACGATCGACAGCTGCTGTACCCTCGGCTATCGTACCCATAGCTTCGGCATCAAGGTCTTTTGCAACAGTAGTGCCCTGTCGCTTCAGATCATTAAGTAATTCTTCTTTATACGGCTGTTTAACATCCTTTGACCACGCAATCGCCTCATCAATTGGTAGCTCGAACCGCTCGAATAATTGGTTAGCAGCAATGATCTCGGCCATTTTAGATTCAATCTGCGGGAAATCCTCTTCTGAGATCTTCTGCTCACCGAGGTCAATATCATAATAAAAGCCGTTCTCCACCACCGGTCCGACGCCTAACTGGGCAGCTGGCCAGAGTTCTGTGACGGCTGTAGCCATTATATGTGCGAGCGAATGTCGCATTGCATGTAGTTTTTCGTCCTTTTCAGCCATGTCATTCTCCTTTCTGGCCCTTGTAATAAAATAGCGCGCCGATAGCATTCCTATCTGTGCGCGCTTCGAGCCCTTATGTGTGGGCGGTTCCATCGAAACTTTATACTCTTACGGGCACTAAGAACTCATTTGATATCCTGTGATTCTTTGTCGTCTGTTCCCGATTATGCCGACGAAGCTCAGTGGTTGGTGAAGCCACTTCATAGCTTGCCTATGATTATACACCTTTCGCGCTGACTAACTAGCTAGCTCTGCAGTTACGAGCTGCGTCACTGCAACATCACCAATATTCCTTTGAACGATATGCATATATTCTTCCACACTTGCTACTTCCCGCGATGCAAGCAGCGCGTCAAACCATACCTGGCGCACAATTGTTTGATCATGACCATGTATCTGTCCAGTTTCCTTGTCGATGACCGCTACGCTGACAGGCGCAACGTCTTGAGGCCGTCCATCGTTGGGACCCCAGAACGAATACAGACTATCTCCTGTAGTAGCTTCAAACATTTCCCTAAATAACTGCTCATGCAATTGCGTAGGGCGGCAGCCACCGGAAGCATGAAAGCCATGTTCACTATTTGTCATTGTTTTGCTCCTTTTTATGTATATAGTCCGCGTTATGTACGGACATATGTGGACAATACATACAATTATACGACGGACGCACTATATCATGTGACTTTTCTACAGTAATTGCGTTTCATCACATATAAAAAAGCGGTTAAATGATCTCGCAACTTCATTCAACCGCTTGAGGGGAAAACCCCTCCCAAAACGTCACCTGCAACTATAATAACATACTGGTATTATCATGCTAGTACTTTATTATTGTTATTATTACATTACTCTTGCCTCTATATACTATACGTAGACGTTCCTTGTAATGATCGGGCTCTTTCACGCATACCATCACACTTCATATATGTACTAGCCAACTGGAGACAGTGTCTCGGAGCCAACATAATAGGGTCGCACAATGTTGCTGTATTGCGCGTATCAGCTCATTCCACATCCATAATATCACCCCTGTAATACGTATAACAAAGTGGTGTGTATTATTGACACGAATGTACTGCCGTGATAGCATACATGGGTTAATTTGGGAGGCGCTCAAGTTTTGAGTACCAAAGCAAGTTCTCTTGAAGGTTTTAAGTTATTCTATGAAGAACTCAAACCCTCAAAGAACTATACCAGTCGTATACGACGCGCTCGACGCCTAGTCTAACTAGAAATCGAGTGAGGCCCGGGAGTAATCCCGGGCATTTTATATTCTGACCCCTGTTAAAGTTATCCCCCGCTCTCCACAGACTTATCCACTTTCATTTTTCCCTCCGTTATGTCAATATGTTGTCATGGTATGTATCTATTGTAACGGTTCAACCCAGGTCACGAACTCTCGGCCGCAAAAGCGGACGAATACCGTCTGGCGACGAAGACAGTGCTTGCAGTGCAACACGGTATTCAGCACGATTGAAGCTGCAGATACGAGTCTCAGTATTACCGTACGTAAGAATAAGCAGCTGGAGCCGTTTCTACGCGATCATTTGTTTATAAGCGTCTACGACAGCCTTCGACATAGAAAAAGCGCCCTGGCGGACGCTACGAGCCTTACAAACACTATGCTCACGACTATTTATCAACTGGCAGAGGCTGCAGTTATTGATCGAGATGTCATTGTGACTGTCTGTGCCGCTGTGTTAGAGCGCTTTGACACTATCGCTGCTACGCACTACCGCGCCTTTCATCCGGTATAAAATACGTACGGAAAAAGCTTCTGAGGATAAATTCATGATCAAAAGCGAGTGGTACGGCGCTGAGTTCTGATTCTGTACAATACCTGGCTTGATCGTGCTCAGCCTGTTCTAGGGCCAAAATACCAATTGCTTTCCCGTAATAAAATTCTGTGCGCCATTCATTATTTTCATGGGCAACAAACAGAGCCTCTGGGATAAATCTAAGACCACTTTCTTCATGGACTTCTCGTATAACCGCTTCTATCCCTGTTTCACCTCTGTCTATCTTGCCACCCAGCAACGCCCATTGCTTTGCGGCATACTTTTCTCCTGGGCTGCGACGTGCAAGCAGCACCCTCGGCTCAGTGTCATGAACAATGAGGGCCCTGACTGCATGGCGCATCACTAGCTCCGTTTCTTATTACCTTCTGTGATGAAGGCTTTTTCAGTGACATCAAACTTCCCGAGATACTTTCCGAACATCAGTCGTGTCTGGGAATATAAAGCAGATAAAGAGTTATATGCAATTGTCGTCAGCGGCAAGAAGACCCACTGTAACACCATGAATAGTGTCCGGTGAGATTTGTATCGAGCTGGTTTAGGGGGGAGTAACTTGAGGCTCAGGAACAAGGTAATAAAGATGCCTACCAGTGCTACTGTCTGAATGCGACTCGCAATCAATGGTAGTTGATTTGCCGCATAATCCTGTGGGTTGAACAATAGCGGGATGAACGCAGAGAATGCCAAAATAAGTGGCGCAGTTGCCCAGCTGATATGCCCCTCAAGCAAGCGGAGAAATTTCATGGTGAGATCACCTTTGGGCACTTTGTTGTTCTTGAAATAGCCGGTCTCAAGCACGTATGCGATATCTGAAGCGCCCCATGCCCACCGTCGGAGCTGCACAAACTGAGCTTTGAGTGTCTTTAGGAATGTACTCGATAGGACCGCGTCCTGATAAATGGGCAAATATATGGGATAGACGTCATGCTTACCATCATAACGAAAATATGTACGCCAGAACTGATGCCCATCCTCAACGATTGTCCGTACACTCCAATAGTCGGTGTCAATCAGGGCCTGCATACTCTGTGCATGTGATGAAAAATTCCGAATCATATGTGGACGAAGACTAAGCACAACATTCCAGAAGGTATTACCAGTAGCAATCACCCGCATTGGCGCAGGCGCGTCCCAGATGTTGTTCGTAAACATGGGGATGGGCTGATACGACACGCGGATAGGATCAGGGGATGCAGCATAGAGATAACTCAAGGCTGAGAGGTATTGGGGGTGGGGACGATTGTCCGCATCAAGCGTGGTGACAATCACGCGTTTGGGCTCAATATCATGTGATGCAAGATATTTCTCGAGCTCCCGCCCGGCATATGTAATGTTGCCGCCCTTCCCAATGACCTCTCCTGGTATATCTTTGGGATGTTTTATCGCCATCGCATGTTTAAAGTGGGGGCGATACTCTTTGATAAGACTCTGGGCATTCACGTCAACTTCAGGTCCGCCCCGCTCCTCATACGCCAGCACGAGAATTACTTTTTTCATGTCATATTTTGAGGCAAGTACTGTTTGGAACGTCGGTCCTAACACTTCGCGCGCTTCGTTATATGTTGCGATAATAATTGCATGAAGCATATCCTTCGGTTGCACAAGTGGAGGTGTTTCTTGCAGTCGACGAACTGTCTCATAGTGCCATGAGGGTATATGTCGATCGGGCTGTGCAACTTTACCTACCTGCAGTTCTGTAAGCAGTACGTCCCACGGCAGCTTTTCATGTTGCTTAAGCACCCTATAGCCCTGGAGAGCACGCATATTCAGGACCACAGCCTTTACAAACCACATCAGAATGTACGCGATGATGAAAAATACTGTTGCATGTGGGCTAATCTGACTGAGGATAAACGGGAAAATGAGAATGGACCAGCTCAGAAATCCCGGCAGTATCTCGAACAAGCGGTATCGCCTCCCCCGCTCCTCAACATACGGAATCTCTATGTCGGTCATTACTGCAGTACCAACAATGCATTACTCACAATCAACGAAAGAACGAGCAGCAAAAGCCCCAGCCACAAGATTGTTATCGAGAATTGTCGTCTGCGGTGATACATACGCATGCTGAGCAGCGTGTGGAACACCAGCACAAAGACTGCAAGCGCGATAAACGCAAAAAACGTCATGGCAGATCCTGGTTCAAAACCACTTAAAATGCCGAGGTTTGCATGGTATTGACCGATATATCCATCACTTCCACCAGTACGGAGTCGGAACAATATGAGAAGCGTCGTCAGAACCGCAAAAAACGCATTGACGCTAATAAGGAATAAAACGAGTCTGTCCTGAAAGTAGTTTTTAGGGATGTGCATGATGAGATTAAGTGTAAAGTGAAAAGCCGAAAGTGAAAAGGTGTAATATGGTGCGAGATACGAGAATCAAACTCGTGCTTCTTGCTTGGGAAGCAAGCGTACTATCATTATACGAATCTCGCCTAACTGGAGCCACCTGCCGGGATACAGGGTATAATCTGCACTCTTTCTCGGAGCGAGCTCCTGCGGCAGAGTTTGATTATTGCACCGCTTTTGCATTATGCAAAAGTTCCGGTTCAACCCGCCAGGTATCTTGGAGCCACCTGCCGGGATTGAACCGGCGACCTACGCGTTACGAATGCGTCGCTCTACCAACTGAGCTAAGGTGGCACATCAAAGAATGACTGAGAAAACTATACACGCTTCCTCACCTTCTTATCAAGCAATAAGGCAGTGAAAGTGTTGTATTTTACCTCTGTAAATGATATGCTTTCATCTGTCTGGTGAGGGCGATTAGCTCATTTGGCTAGAGCGCCACATTGACGTTGTGGAGGTGATAGGTTCGAATCCTATATCGCCCACCAGTGTTCATGTTGCAGTACGCATCTGTAACTGATATGCTCAAATGCGTTGTGCTATACACAGACGCACCACCATGGACCGGTGGAGCAGCGGAGTGCTCGCCTCCCTGTCACGGAGGAGGTCGCGGGTTCGAATCCCGTTCGGTCCGCCAAGATAAAAGCCCTATCATATGATGGGGCTTTTATCTTGGTCCGGAGGCGGATGGCGGGATTCGAACGGATATGCCAGTGGCATATCCAGGACCCTAGCCCCAGAGACGCCAAAGGTGTCTGGGGTCGAATGAGTACGACATTTTGTCGTCGCTCCGAGGCGAATCCCGTTCGGTCCGCCACTATAAAACCTTATATATACAGGCTTGGCTTTTGCTTTTCTTTGAGTGGATCGATGTATGTATTGATATCTTTAAAGTTGCATATGATGTGAGCAGCTTTGATACGTTCCCCTTGCTTCTCGATATTCTTCACAATCTCTAAGCTGTAACCTGTATTGACTATCCCAGATACTTGTCCTGGCTGTAATGTAAATATTGTATCCACGGTCTGTGCGGTTAAGTCACGGTTAGTTCTATCAATCAGGAAACCGTATTCTCCCCCGCTATCTTTGGTGCTGGTGTCATCTGAATACTTTTTTGCGACTGCAGCAAAGTCAGCTCCAGATTGTATCTCGGTAAGTGCGGTCTTAGCCCGCTGTTGTGTCTCCGTATCAAGCTTAGCAACTAATTTTTGAGCGAGTAATTGCTGTTTTAGGCTTCGTTTGAAATCATTAACTGTCCAACCCCAATAATCTTTTAGCACGTCTTCAAACACCTTGTCGTTCTCGCCAAGTCGATTTTGACTTCTGACCAGATCAATGCTATCGCTTAACTCTTTTTCACTGACTGACACGCCGTTTTCTTTCGCAAGCTGACGAACTAGTGCGTCGTCTATGACCTTTTGTTGGGCCTGCTCCTTAAAGGTTTTTAGCTGTTCCTGCCCTCCCGGGTCATTAAAGTTTAGTTTCTGCTGGTTCTCATAGTAGTGCGTGTAATGACGGAGCTCGAATAAATAATTTTCATATGGAACTAACGTATTGCCAGTCTTTGCTACCGGAAACGGAATAACTTGTGTCACGCGGTACAAGAACGTAGACGACTGGTCAAATCGATATAAAGCAAGTGTTACATAAGTAAAGAAGCTGACGACGCCCAGAACAAACAGCGTGGAGGTTATGATAACAATCTGGTGCTTGGAGTGCTGGAGGGGCAAGATATATTTGCGGGCGCCCTTCAGGACTGCTTCACGATGCTCGGCAACTGTCTCATTGGTAATGCGTGGAGCATTCTCAACTGCCTGCTTCAGCGCTGTTGCCTCATCAGGTTTCTTGACGCGCTTCAATGCGCTTCTAATTCTTCTCTTGACCATTTGTTTCCTCGTTAGCTGCAGCAGCACCGAAGCTGCCACTGGTAGTATTCGCTATTATCCCTTTATCGCGTAGTATCTTCAGCATTTTCTTCTGAATATGTGCAGGGTGATGCACTTCATGAATAAGCAGTTCCCCCATATAGGTCTGCATCATTATTGTACCAAATCCGAGCAGTGTTTCTTGGAGTCCCGAAACTTCATAGTTAACCATTTGTATTTGATTCAAGCCGACATCGACCACCCCCCGGTGAAATAACCCTTTTTGGGTCATCTGAATAAAACGTTGGTCGGTGACAATAAAAACACTGTAATACCAGGCAATCCACGAAGGAAAGAACAACAGCATGCCCAGCAGAAACCCCCCCGCCATACCGCCGAAGAACCAACCAAAACCGAGTTGTGGCCAGATAGTGGCTGGCAATACCCCGATGAGCGGCCCAAAAGAAAAGAGTATGATCCCTTTGCGCATGACTATAGGATGTTTCCGGAAGACGTACAGTACTTCTTCGTCATCCATTTGGTCTTCAAAGTATTTTTGTGTTTGCTTGTCTGGCATGACTGTATTTTACCGTATTACAGCGGGATTACGTACTACTGACGAGAATCAAGCCAATCAGATGCAATTTGAATCGCATCTTTTAGGGTAGACTTAGCGGGCACACCCGATTCAAGGAGTTCAACTGCAGCACGCGGATCCATCCATTCGGCACTTACGAAGTCACGGGGATTGAACTGAGGGGTTGTGTCGGAATTATAGATATACATTTGCCTGAAATACTTATTTTTATCCGGACCAATCTTATTTACGTACTCAATATCACCTTCTACAAGGTGGATGCCCAACTCTTCTTTGGTTTCCTTAAGCATTGCCTCAATGTAGCTTTCGCCGCTGCTGACATGCCCCCCAACACTAAAATCTAAACCATTGGGAGCAATTCTCTTGTCTGGAGTACGCTTTGGAATC
Organism: uncultured Candidatus Saccharibacteria bacterium; assembly: GCA_964590315.1. Lineage (GTDB taxonomy): Bacteria > Patescibacteriota > Saccharimonadia > Saccharimonadales > JALRHH01 > JALRHH01. Next base: position 6,992 of record CAZPVS010000015.1, on the reverse strand, counting down.
CAAAACTCTCCCTTGCTGTTCACAATAAACATTTCGACTGCACGAATATAACCTAAGTCTTCTTTGGCGAGTTTATGTGACTCATTGCGCCAAATGGTTCCAATTATTTCGTCTTTTTCATTTACGAGATCAAGGAGTTCGTCTTGGTGCATGAGATTATGATATCAGATAACGTTTTAGTATCCCCGAACGGATTATTTCATATGTTCTTGCGATGTACTCGGTGTAAGCACCTGCGCGCGTTCTCGAATATCGCACCGCACGCTTCGCGTCTCTGTAACCGAATCACGGAACCAAATAAAAACCCCGTCGTAGACGGAGTCTTACTTTGGTATCCCCGCCGTGATTCGAACACAGATCTGCTCCTTAGGACGGAGTTATTCTATCCATTGAACTACGGGGACATGAGGCGGACATGCCGCCTGGTTACTATTTTTTCTTTGGCTGCGTGAAGCGCTCGTGAACACTTTCGTAATCGAAGAGCTCGCTCTCTGAAAACCAATGTCCAATTTCTTGTTCAGCCTCTTTCGCATCAGCGGAAGCATGAATAATATTGGATACGCTTCTACCTGCAGAGTCTGCCTGGCCATATGAAACATGCGCGTAGTCCCCCCGAATGGTGCCGGGAAGCGCACTTTTTGGCTCCGTAGAACCAACCATCTTACGAACCGTCTCAACTGCATCAACTCCTTCAAGCACCATAGCAATGACTGGACCTTCAAGCATTGTATTCATTTGATACTCAAATATCTTTTCACCCTTGCGTGTCTTGAGTGTTCCGATGCCTTCATAGTGCTCGAAGTAGTAGTCGTAGTCTGGCTGGAGCATCTTTGCGCCAACAATCTTGAACCCTGCGCGCTCAAACCGAGTCAATATTTCTCCGACTACCCCCCGCATGACGGAATCAGGCTTAAATACAATGAGTGTTCTTTCCACGTACATCCTCTTCTTTCGTGTTATTCTGGCACATTATAACAGATATAGCGCCAAAATGCCGTGACTGTCGTACAATGTACTTATGCCTAGTAGCGAGCTTTCTGCCATGTTCTGTTATGTGTATGTATTACGGTCATTACATAACCGCGAGTTTTACGTAGGTTTTACCCATGATCTCAGAAAACGCATAACAGAACACAATAAGGGCTTGAACCAATCGACAAAGCCCTACCTACCATGGGAGGTTATATATTACGAGGCACATCGTAGCGAAACAGATGCCAGACGACGAGAGAAGTACCTCAAGTCAAGCAACGGTAAGCAGGCGATGAGAAATATGATACGTGAACACTTATACGCGTCTGGCAGTTCAAGCCAGCAGAAAGTCTGCAACTAGGTATGCTATTTACTAAGGCAAAGGTTGATTTTCTTGAGTATCTGGAAATTGAACAGAATCGCTCACAAAAAACAATACGCAACTACGACCATTACCTGACCCGCCTGAATGATTTTGCGGGCGATATTGAGATAGCAGACATTGATGCAGAGCTCGTACGCAAGTGGAGACTCTGGTTGAATCGTCTCGGTACAAATGTCAGCGACGAACTGCAGAAAAATACACAAAATTATCACCTTATAGCACTTCGTAGTTTTTTAAAGTACTGTGCAAAGCGTGATATCCCTGCCCTCACCGCTGACAAGATAGAGCTTGCGCGCACCACGCGAAAACAAGTTACGTTCTTGAATCCTGAAGAGTTAGAACGATTATTTGATCAACCGAACACCACAATAATTACCGGACTGCGCGACCGGGCTATTCTTGAGCTATTATTTTCTTCTGGAATCCGTGTGTCTGAGCTTGTCGGGCTCGATCGTGAACACATAAATCTCAAACGAAGAGAGTTCATGGTCCGAGGTAAGGGCCAGAAAGATCGACCAATATTTATTAGCCCCGATGCGGCCGAGTGGATTCAAAAATACCTCGATAAACGGACTGATACTGTCCGTCCACTATTTGCACGATATAGTGGCCGTAAAACCATCGATACCTCTGGTAATTTCCATAGACTGACCGCACGGAGCGTGCAGCGTATGGTAGCTAAATATGCACTGCTGGCCGGCATCACCAAACATGTCAGCCCCCATACTTTACGCCACAGCTTTGCAACCGATTTACTTATGAACGGTGCCGATCTACGATCGGTCCAGGCACTCCTCGGTCACAGCAATATATCTACGACTCAGATTTACACCCACGTCACTGACCCACACCTCAAGAGTGTGCACGAGAAGTTCCATCACAAGACTAGCAGCTAAGAATTACTAGCAGTTAGCTGCTATGCCATGGGGTTCAGTTATCGTTCTGTTTGGAGCTGAAACAGTACCCCCGGAGGTACTAAAGACGAGTTGCACTGTGTAATCAGTGCATTCAGCAATTCTAGGGTACGTATGGTTTACTACATCTCCATTATCACAGTCACTACCATTCTTAGTCTCAGTCTGTCCATCCCCCCATGTCCAGGTACAACTATTGATAGTCACCCCCTGTGGCGCTGAACTGATATAAAAATACCGTGTATAGTAGGGACGAGGTGGCTCATTGCTGGTTGTGGTTGTGGCTCCGCCCGAAGACCCCGTTCCTGTACCGAATGCGCCAGATAAATTATTCCCAGTGCTGGTACTCGCCGCTGCCACCCACCCCGACATAGGAGTGCTTTCCGGTTGACCACAGGAAGAAGGTGATGAGGATTCGGTGTGTACCGTAGTGGATGTGATGCGGTAGCGCTTACAGACTTCGTCAGCCTGTATAGCAAAGTCTGGTACGTCCCCGCTCAATGATATGCGTGCCTGTATACGTCGAAGTACGTCGACTGCCTTGCCAGTTGAGTCAATCAGCACCTGCGCATTGGCGAGCCGCACACCTGACGATAAGTTCCTCGGTTGCACAATGAGGCGACTTGTGCGATAGAGACTCATAACCCGCATCTTGTAGTTCACGCCATTCCCGACCCCAGGAATGTTCTGTATGTCGGCCGTACAATAGAGCGGCTCGGAAGCATCTCGGGCGGTGTTCTCGCAGCCCACTCCTACTACCTGCCCCTGCCCATCACCAGATACGTTATTATAATTCACGGTGTTCGTGCAGTTGCCTCCGTTGCAGTCCCGAGGATACAAAATGAATGTCCGTACTTCGTTCGGAACGGTACTGCCGCCATAGCTTGTGCTATTCATCGGTGCTAGGTCTACACGAAGCGCCGGTGCTCGACATCCCCAGCTATTACCGGCAGGAAACGTGCCAACAGGGGGGCCGGAGCACCCATTGAAATCGGCCGTACTGTCAGTGTCATCCTGCCAGCTGAGAATCAAACCCCCAGGATTGCCTCCGACCGGTTCGATAGGGATATACTTCGCCTCGAGTGGAGCCAGGCCGGTATACTCTAGTGTCCGGGGTTGCGTATCTAGCATCAGGCATGTCACTTCCGTACCTTGGTCATCAAGCCGAAGTTCTGCATCCGTAAAAGGCCCCCCTGCAGGATTATCACAATCTGATTTGGATGTAGTAACCGGATTGTTGGCAACTGCCTTCTTGGCAATATTGATGCCCGATTCTGCCGCATAGAATGCTCTGGTACTCAGATGATAATCAAGCGCTTGGCGCTGTTCGCGGCGAATCACCTTGGAAAATCCTAGGACCGTTAGGCTAATTACTAAGAGTAAGATTACAGTGATAGTGATTGCCACCATACCCTTCTCATTATTCTTCAGGCGCTTTCGTTGTGCACTATTCATACTTCTTCCTTTACCGTAGCCTCTTAGTTACTGTTGTCTCGAGTCTTGAAACTGCACAGAACTGCCCGCCCGCACTCAAACTCTGCGTACACTCCCCGCCTGCCAATAAATCATCATCACCATAGCCTACACTGATGATTATTCTGTACTGACTGCCGCTTTCTTGGACATCGAAACCAATTAGGCGCATATTATTGCCTAGAAGCTCAGTCGCTCCTGGTGGCAGTGAGCCGCTATTGAGTGGGACCGCGCTCGCGCTCGCGCAGCTCGGAACGGTCTGCGCTACCAGTGCATTTTGGCCTGGTTGGACTGCAAACCCTGTCCGATATGAAAAGCTACGGTTGCCGAAGCATTTGAACCCGTTCGTATTTATCCCAGCACCACCCCCGAACTGGATACTCCGCCCGATATCCTCCGTAACTGATCGCGCGGCCTCTTGCGTACGGGACGAGATGACGCCCTTGTAATATATTCTCCCGAATTGGACGACGGCTGCAGTCATGATGAGTAATATCACGGCGAATATGACCGTCGCAATCAGTAATTCAATAATAGTGAATCCCTTACGATCTAGCCTTTTCATGGGAACACCTTATAGAGTACTTCTACATTTTCTTGATATCCGTTTATGCCATCCCATACAGCCTTGATCTCATACACATCATTAGCTCTCGGTATTATTCCTACCTGATATCTTCCGTCGGTACCGGCAGATGCAGCTCCGGGCATACAGGCATTAGCGCCGGAACCAGTGAGAAAGAATTGAGAGCCTCCCTGATTGAATGCACAGTCACTGGTACCTTTACGAGCCTGCAGGCGCTCTGCCTGTTCCTGTACGAACTTCAATGCTTCTGTATGCTCCTGGGCCTGCATAGAATTCTTGGTCGTTTTATTGATAACAGCATATGCACTGCCCATAACCATACTTGCAACTGCTATGGCAATCAATACCTCGACGATGGTATCACCTCTTTGCTGTAGATGGAGTTTGTTTAATTGCATGTTGGCGTGGCTCCTGAGTATGACTTGATTTCACTGGTGACCGTCAGAGGTCCACCATTCTGGCCACCTAGGCGCACCAACGCATACTGTTTGGTGCCGCCACTCTTCAGACATATTCTAAAGCCTCCAGACGGGTTGAGGGTCGCTGGGGCATAGTTGGCGTTATTATTAATTCTGCTAATGGCGCTTACAGTGTCATCTGTAAAATTCACGCTAGTATAGGGTACCGTGCCGACCGAGTTCGTACCACCGGCAGAAGTGGCTTCCCCGAGAAAGTTCGTGAAGAAACCGATAGCTCCGGAATCACTTCCCGTTCCTGAGCCGTATCTCACCCGCTCTACAGTCATGCCACTGCCAAAAATAGCAGTCTCAACGCTGTTGGTTACATTTATGACTTTTGGCCGGGCGTCCTGTAATGAGGAGGCGCTCCTTAAGCCAGCCACCGTATAGATCTCATAGCCCTCGGCTGGAGGGCTGGCGGATTGGCTGCCGAATTTAATAACTCTTCCGGCGAGTACGCACTCCCCGTTCTTGCCCTGTTCGGTATTACCCGACATATTATCCGTGCTGAGGGGTACTCCACCCGTATCTCTGCACGAGAAATTGCCAGTTGTCGGGTAGTACCCCGTCGAGACATCGTTGGCGAGGTCAATCAGCCGAGTCTCAAAATCTTTGACTGCGTTAGTGAACTCTGCCCTGCCTTGTTGCCCGTTCATGAGCATCATGGCGCTCACAAACAGTGCCGCACTCACCGCCAAGAAGATGAGCGTCTCGACAATGGTGTACCCATGGGTACCCTGGGGAGTCAAAAGCCGCTTGAACGAGGTGTGGCCTGGACGCCACATGCTAACTATCGTTCTGTTTATCCATACCCTGTAAGAACGGATACGGTTCCTACCCCTGTTCATATGTGCTCAGTATACCATAAGCAGGTTTATAACAATGCTATTTATGCACAGGTTTAGACGTAAAGAAATGTCTGGAGGTACCAGTCAGCAATATGCCCACCCCACAACATGACAATAATAGTTGCGCTAATCAAGAAAGGCCCGAATGGTATCTGAGCCGTACGCTTGTCTGTGCGGGCCATAATAGCCGGCAAAGAAATGACTAATCCCAGTAACGATGCAACAAACAGCATTATGAATGACTGGACGGGCGTCCCGAGTAGTAGTCCGAGTGCCAGGCCGAGTTTAACATCCCCCCCGCCAATCCACCGCCCGGCAGATAGCTGAAACAAGATGTAGAAGATACCGCTAGCAATGAATATACTGCCTATGAGCAGAGTCACATCGATCAGCAGCTTCTCACTACCGGCCAACTGGATGAGCGCATAGAGGGTAGCTACTCCGATGAGCGGAAAAACGATCTTGTTCGGTAGCAACATCCAGCGAATGTCATATATACAGAGTGCGATGAGCATCACGAGCGATGCGAGCCACAAGGCAAACGACAGTTGATAGGTGGTAGTTGCTAGTTGATGCGGCCAGAAAAGATACGAAGTTACAAATAAGACGGCCGTGAGTATCTCTACAAGTGGATACTGCCAGCCAATCGGCTTACGGCAATACCGGCACTTCCCGCCCATACTGAGCCAACTTATGACCGGCAACAAATCGTACCAGGCCAGCTGATGCTTACAGTGTGTGCACATTGACCTCCCAAACATGATAGAAAGATCTTTGTCAGCGACGACGCGTTTTTTCTTTGCCTTGGACTGTTCATGCAACCGCCACACGAGAGCATTAATAAAGCTCCCGAAGCACAGTCCCAATATAATAAGAATCGCTATTGTCATTAGTCTTAAGCTTATCATAAAAAAGAGGCCCATAGAGGCCTCTTTTTTATGTTTCGGACAGTGCTATACGTCTATACAGCGTACGATACCAGTAGCTGTGCCGTTTTCTGACCTATAAAGAACAGCGGCGGTACGCGTAGAACCAGATTGCTCGTCAGCAGCTCCAGCATCGTCACATTTAACACCAAATCCTGCATTGATTGTTTCGAAGTTAGCAGGGTCATTAGGAGCGGCAGAGCCAATGTTAACCGTGGTTATTTGTTGTAGACGATCAGCCTCCAGTCCACCGTTAGTCTGAACATTATTTAGGCTTTGGCACGAAGCAACCTGACCGTTGCGATTTGCCAGACACTGAGAGATAGCGGATGCGACTTTTGATGCATCTGCCTCACGTTGCGTATTACGAGAATTGCGCTGCAACGCAGGAACCGCTAAGAACACAATGATCATAATCAAACCGGCAATA
>CAZPVS010000014.1:0-26582 GCA_964590315.1 uncultured Candidatus Saccharibacteria bacterium | reverse complement strand
TCCAAAAGAGCTTAATAACCTAAACTAACGATTCCAAGGTATTGATTAGAGAACGGGGTGTACCCCTGTACTGCCCATATATCACAAACAGTCTCAGAAACCTACGTGGCTTGTTCCACAACGTGTTGTTTTGACAATATTTATTCACTATATGAGAGGAGTTATCCACCATGCCTCACCTATTATCCACAGTTTTACAGGGGTAGGAATGATATGTGTATAAAATGATGGTTTTCTGACGTTTTTGTAGTTTCATGCAAATTTATGTTTAAAGAGTTGTGGAAAACTACGGCAATTCTGGTATATTTATACCCAACGGCAATCAACGAGGAGAGGGTATGCAGGACAACCTGTGGCAAACAGTCTTAGGGGAAATTGAACTGACTGTTTCTCGTGGTTCATATGTCACGTGGTTTAAAAACACTCGACTCTTGCGACATAAGGACGACATTATTGTCATTGGTGTGCCAAATGTCTTTATTAAGCAGCAGCTTGAGAGAAAATATAACCAACTTGTTATTGATACCCTTGAAAAGAACGGTGTAAAACCGCTTCGGGTGGAGTATAAGATCCACTCGTCAATCACTTTACCTAAAAAGAACGAGGAAGAAACACTCGTCCTCACCCCTGCTCCTACGCCTTCTTATGAACAACCGAGTTCGGTTGCTTCCCATCCCAGCCAGACAACTCTCACCCATACCTACCGACAGGGGCTGAACGAGAAGTATACATTTGATAACTTTATTGTTGGTTCCGGAAACGAGTTGGCATATGCAGCCTGTCAGGCGATTGCAGCCAACCCCGGAACAAAATACAATCCCTTGTTTGTATATGGTGGTGTAGGGATCGGCAAGACTCACTTAATCCAGGCAGTTGGCAATGCCATTACGGCCAGCAACAAGAATGCCCATATTGTCTATATATCTATCGAGCAATTCGTCCAAGAGTTTCTTGATGCTATCCAGTTTAAGAAAAATACTGATTTTGCCAGCTATTACCGAAGTGCTGATGTCCTAATTGTCGACGATATTCAGTTCATATCCGGAAAGGAGAAGACGCAGATTGAGTTCTTCCATACATTCAACGCACTCCACCAGGCAAACAAGCAGATTATCATCAGTAGCGACAGGCCGCCTCGAGAAATCTCAACCCTAGAGGATCGGCTACAAAGCCGATTTTCCATGGGTATGAGTATTGATATGCAGATTCCTGATTTTGAAACGCGCTGCGTCATTGTCCAAACCAAAGCACAAGCACATGGTATGAATCTTGATCCGCCGGTTGTTGAATATCTTGCGAACCTTGTCCAGTCAAACATCCGTGAATTGGAAGGCGCACTCAATCAACTCCTGGCATTTTGTGAAATGCGCCAATTGAGCCCTGACCTGACTATAGCCACGACACTGCTTGGATCGGTGAAGACACGGCCAAAACACATCAGCGCCAAGCATATCATTGAACGTTGCGCCCGCCATTTCCAGATACCCATGGAGGACATCATGGGACCAAAGCGCGATAAAGATATTGTCGTTCCGCGGCAAGTTGCCATGTACATGCTCAGGAGCGAACTCCATCTCAGCTTCCCAAAGATTGCTCGTGAGCTTGGTAGGAAAGACCACACGACGGCCATACACTCAGTCGAGAAAATTGAAAAAGAAGTTGCCTACGATGCCGATATTAAAGCCGCCGTGCATGAAATCAAGGAGCGACTCTATGCATAGTCATATCTCTGAGTTGCGTGTTGGCAGTCACCATACTGGCGTGCCAAAAACCTGTGGGAAAGCATGTGTATATCATGCGGGATACTATGGGGACATCCGTGGGCAGTTTGCCGATCTTATGCACAGCCTTTTAGCACACCGCAATTGCCTATGGATAAAGTCCGGCTTTATGAACGTTTTGTACACATATTTTGTCCAGCTATCCACTACGATTGTGGCTAATTTCACCCCTGTTAAATACTCGTTGTGCACAGTATACACAGGGCTTACTACTACGACTACTACATATATAAATAATAAGGAGCACATCACATGAAGCTACAAGTCACCCAGGAAAATCTAAGCAAAGCTTTGGGGAGCGTTGCACGAGTGGCAAGTAGTAGAGGTACATTACCAATTCTCTCCAACGTGTTACTAAAGACAGTCGACGGTCGACTTAGTATTGCGGCAACCAATCTCGATATTGCCATTACACACTACATTGGCTCAAAGGTTAGTTCTGAGGGAGCGATTACCGTTCCTGCCCGGCTGATGCAAGATTTTGTAGGGAGTTTACCGAGTGGAGTTATTGAGCTTAAACTCGACGAATATAAACTCCATATAAACGCAGAGAAATATAAATCAGTCATAAATGGTGTGTCCGCTGAAGAATACCCTGTTATGCCGGCCATTGAAAATGGTACGCAGTGGAAGATCCCCGGAAAGCTCCTCAAGCAAGCATTGCAACAAGTTGTTATGGCTGCCTCAAGTGACGAGGCCCGCCCGGTACTAACGGGTGTCTATTGGCATACGCATGAAGGAAAGCTCTATATAGTTGCAACCGATAGTTATCGCTTAGCAGAAAAGGCACTTATTCCCATGGCGCAAGAAGTCGAGCTGCTGATTCCTGCCAGCGCGCTACAAGATCTGCTCCGTATAGTTGGTGATTTTGATGATGATGTTATTGTGACGCATGATGATCAGCAGGTATTGTTTACCGTGGGTGACGTTGAGTTAGTAACTCGACTTATTGAAGGAAAGTATCCCGACTATCGAAAGCTTATCCCCCACTCTTTCACAAGCGAAGCTGTGTTGAAAAAGTCCGAACTGACAAATATCACGAAGGTTTCAAGTTTGTTCGCGCGCGAAAGCGCCGGCAGTGTCACAATTAACCTCGATGCAGATAACCAACAAGTGAGTATCCGCTCGGTGGCGTCTCAAATCGGTGAGAACACTGCCAACGCCAACGCGGCAGTGACTACCGAAGGAACTATCACGCTTAACTCACGTTACATCCTTGATGCACTGCATGCATTCAGTGGCGAAGAAGTCCGTCTCGCATTCAATGGCAAGCTCGAGCCCTGCGTACTTACCGACCAAAAAGCGAATGACTATGTGCATATTGTCATGCCTCTCAAAAGCTAAGGTTTATTTAGGTCATTAGTAACTTGTCCGTTGTCTCTAGTAGAATCAATACTATGTGCACCAAGAATATTGAGGACGTGATGACCCGGGAAACGCCTGTGTGCCGAAGGAAAATCTAACGATGAGAGCAGTAGTATGATTTCTGATATTCGGTTGCAGCATTTTCGCTCATACACTGACGAGTCCTTTGAGATTGACCCGGGCGTCAATATTATCGTTGGGCCCAATGCAAGTGGCAAGACAAACCTACTGGAAGCGGTGTTGGTTTCGTGCCTGGGGAGCTCATACAGGGCTCGTGACTCGGACCTAGTCCAATTTAGTCAGCCGTGGTCGAGAATAGATGTCAGTACGCCCACAGGCAACCGTACGGTCAAGCTCATCCTGGAGCCAAACGGCTCAATAAAAAAAGAATATATCATTCATGATCAGCACCTTAAGCGTCTCTTTCTCCCCAAAACACTACCAGTTGTTGTCTTTGAGCCAAATCATTTACAGCTACTAACCGGGTCGCCGGATTTACGACGTGAGTATATGGACGGATTACTTGAGCAACTCGTGCATGGGTACGGAACCCAGCGCCGGCAGTACAAACGCGCCCTTGCCCAACGCAATCGGTTACTGAAACTAGGACGGGATGCCGCTGGAAGTCAGTTGTTTGCCTGGAATATTCGGCTGAGTCAGATTGGCGGAGAGCTGGTGGCAAGAAGGATTGAGCTCGTTAATCAGTTGAATGAGAAACTCCAGTATTTATATCGAGATCTATCACATAGCGACGCCACTGTAGAGGTTCTCTATAACGGCACGTGCCGCAACGACCAATATAGTTCTGATATGCTCCACAAACTTGAGGCTACTACCGCATTGGATTTTGAGCGTGGCTTTACTGCCTATGGACCGCACCGCGACGATATGGTGCTGAAACTGAATGGCCACGCTATTGCCGAGGCAGCATCCCGCGGCGAAACACGAACCATGCTATTGGCCCTTAAGATTATCGAGCTTACGTTGCTCGAGGATGTTCGTAGCCAAAAACCCATACTGCTACTAGACGATGTTTTTAGCGAGCTTGATGGCGCGCGCCGACGAGCCTTAACGGAAGTGTTGAAAGGCTATCAGACGTTCATTACCACAACTGACGCCGATGTCGTTGTCGAACATTTTCTCGGTAGCTGCAACGTCATCCCTCTTAATTAGAACGATATTGAAAACAACTTACTGTTATTCTTTTCATCATTCGGGGCGGGTGTCGTTCCGAAGATAAGCCTGCCATCCGTGGTCGTGGTCAAGGAGTCTCTGAGACCTACCCCGAGGCCGCTGAATGGGAATATGAGCTGTAATGCCGTACCATCATCGGAGACCTTCCATAATCCGTCACCAGCTAACAATACGGGCGTATTCTTGTAGGTAGTCAAATTCCCTAGGAAAGAAAAATACAAGGGTATTCGCACCATATCGCCAGTACCTTTACTTACCAAACTGCTGTTCGTGAGGAAATACATATTGGCATTATGTGATGCCGTCGATATGACTGACTCATCAGGTATGTCGATGGAAGGCAGCTCCTTACCTGAATAGTCGTACTGGTATACGGTAGTGCTGTGGTTGTCGTTTTCTCCCTCTTCGCTCGCATAAGAGGAGGGGTTTTTTACCGCGAACCGCATGATTCGGTCCTTGGTTGCCTGAACGGTATTAGCTTCATCTTCCGCATCAAATGAAGCGATCGTACGAAGTGATGTACCCCTGTCATCACTAAGGAAGATATTATTCTTAGAAATAAGGACCAGGGGTTTTGAGGGGTATTGAGCAACATCAACGATATCTACGATTGAGTCAATACCTGGTGACTGAATTGAGGTGAAGCCTCCGGTTATTGCGTCTGCGAGACCCCTACTTCCGATATCTTCACCATTTACGAACCTCCCTACTCCTTCATTGAATGATGAGTAGATGAAGTTGTTTGCGTCAAACCAAACGAGCTTTTTCATCTCTGGCATACCGATGAATTCCGGACGCACGCTTTCATATTTGTCGGTACGGTAACTGATAAGGCTGAAATCCTCAGGGAATATTCCTTGCACCAGACTACCATCGATGAACGGACTAGATAATCCACCTTCGCTTATCAGGGTAGCAGTCGAAACGGGGTTTAGCGAAAGGTTTCTGACAACGGTCTTCCCCTTCTCTAAGACAGCTCCGGATATCGTTTTACTATCACCATTCTGCACCATGACGAAGACTTCAGAAGGAACGGTACGTGTCTTATATGTTGCTTCTCCCTTCCCGATTTCTTTGAATTCGGCATCGCGGCTTGTAGTGATGTATATCGTAGCAGCAGCATCGGTAGTCACCCGGAGTATGCCGGGGCGATTGGCATACCACAGGAGCACCCCGGAAATTCCCAATATCACACCCAGTACCATGATCAGTTTTCCTTTAGGAAGTGTTTTTCCTTGCATCTAGATCTCCGCTATCTTGCCTGCGAGATTTGCATTCCTCGAGGCTTTAATATTGATTTCTACGTGGAGGTGGTCGATATGTGGGCTCTCGCCTGAATATGGTCGCCAGCCATCTTGGTCTGCGGACCAAATATGTCGGTTCCATATAACGCGTTGTACACCCAGCCGCGTCGAGTTATTTATCATGAAGTTACGTATCTTATCACCCGTGGCCAGGCCGACAGGTGTGGTACCGTCAATCATTATGTCAAGGGCGCGTCCGACTGCATGGAGACTCCAGGAACTTGATCCCCCTATCTGACGGCAACTATACCCTCCTATACTCGTAACGGGAGGTTTCCATGTCTTTTCGACATAGCGGGCAAGACTTTGGGCGCCCGCAGTAAAGTCACCGCCACATATGACATCCCCCTCGCCTGCCTCATTAACACTTACATTCGGGTTTGCCTTGAAGTCTGGTGTTCCGGTACCCCCGCTAAATCCTACACCCCCACTACAATCATCACTCGCAGCTATCGGTGTTGCGCCAGCATCACCCCCACTTTTCAGTACTGAATTTGTGTTCTTCATCCTATTTTCAAGTTCGGTATATGCAGAATTACCAGCCGGTGGTTGTTTGACTGAAGCAGTGTACCCGGCATCAATTACGACTCTCGGATTCTCAAAGAATGATAAAAATATCCATGTCGCTTGCCGGGCATCATTACCTGCATTTTTTATATGCTCAAACCCATAGCCTGAATTTGTTTTCAGCTCATGCATAAGGTATAACAACTGTAATTCGAGGGATAATGCATCCATATTCTTGTCTGTGGCAAATTTCTTCCAGGCATCCTGGCGCTCCGCAATTGTCCACTGCGCGATGCCGAATCCCCGTCCTGCCGTGACTTCCGATATGTCTTTGATTGTGATAATTCCTGATTGACCCGGAAGATTCTGGGCGCGGTTCGGCATGACACCGCTCTCTTCAATTAAGTTTCCTACAATACCTGCTGCCTGTGCTGGAGTGAGCCTTTCGTTACTGACAAAGTAGTTGAACGCTTTCATTTCACGACTTCCGCCAGTTAGCGTAACACTGCCGGATGTCTGCCCGGGTACACACGCGCCGAGCGAGGGAATCATATAATGAACAGAATCTTCGTATATCTGTTCTAAATGATCGTCCGGTAGCGGCTCCGCCAGGGACGAAGCCGGTAACAAGATGATAACGGCAACAATACATATACCTAAAACCCTTAACCGAGTAAGAGTTTGCCCCATGTATTTGCCCATAAATTTCATTGATCCATCTCACATGGCTGTGGTTCATAAATCAGTTCGGAGGCATCAGGACATTCGATATACATGCTGCCGTAGTTTGATTGCGGGTCATCCGTGACACTGATACGAAACGTACGGCGCAGTTCCGGGATATCGATGAGCGCGGAAGTCGCGTTCATGCCACTCGGTGTCACAGATGAACGTAATGATCCATCACGGATAACAACCGAATAGTTGGCTTTTGCGTCTGACACGTTTGCCTCTATCATTGCACCAATCGATCGGCTCAGAACTGCGTCATTGGTGATACCTAATGGGTTCCTGTATTGCTCGATGCCATCCATAGTAACTTCAGTGAATTGCGCCTGCTGATTCTCATCATGTGTGCTATCTTCATCGCGGCCAAAGGATATAAAACCCAAGAAAACCACGACGCCCACTACCACCATGCTGATAATCAATTTCTTATGTGTAGCAAAATACCTGTTCATTATTTGAAATCCACTTCCGTATGGGCAAATTTAAGCTGCTTCACGACACTGGCAGGAAGGGTTCTAACCCCGTATGTTCGCGCCGGAATTGTCGCATTGTATTCTTCGACGACAATCGACCCGTCCTTATTCACTTTTGAAACCATAGCCGTATGACCGTAGGTGTCATTCGCCGAGCTTCCCGCTACCCCTCCGGCGGGCCAAGATACGACCGAATTCACCGCGGGCGTTCCGTCGACCTTGTAACCCATGCCACCAAGGTTCGTCACCACGTCCTTCCCTGCCGCACCGATAAAATCAAATTTGGATCGATCGATATATTTCTTCAGGCGGAATTGTACAAAATCAACGCACTGCCCATCGCAATCAGGTTCGGTTGAACCCGGCCGTTTGTAGTCACGACACTCTGTTTTGTAATCGTCTTTCATAGCAACCGAGCCAGGCTTCAGGGCATCACTTTGTGGCAGAGTGAACGTTGCGTAGGCCGGTGTATGATCAGATGCTTTTGCTAATAGGTTGGTGTCGGCCATTTTTTTCCACTTTGTTGCCCCTAGACCGTTAGTCGGGGTGGCATAGATATGATCAATCGGTTGGTGATTAGTACCATAACGGTTATTACTACAGCCGGCATTCGGGTTGGCACCAGCGGCCATATCTGCCGCGTGCTGCATCAACGCATTCTTGGTATAGACACAATACGCCGCCTCGCCCAGCCTATCATTGAAGTCACCCATCACGATGACCACCGAGTTATTACTTACCTTTGTCTTCACCCAATTTAGAGTGAGTTCGGATGACCTTCGAATACTCTCTGCTGAGCCTCCTCGTGAGCCGGTTGCATAGTGTATGGACGTGGCATATATTTTATTTCCATCCCCATCCCTAAGCCCTACCCACGGGACGGTTATACTGTCAGAAGTGTTACTGATGCCCAGATATTTGCCTTCGTCAAATTTCGTAAACTTACTTTTATTCCAGAATATTGCGACTGCTCCATCTTGGGTCGAGGTCATCCGGTCATCTTTGACAGGTATTGAATCGTAGCCGTCTAGTTTACCTTTAAGCTTCTGGTAAATATCTGCTCGAGTTTCCTGTGTTCCGACAATATCAAACTGCGGGTTGCCTGCCGCAGACTGGCCCATGATGACCTCTGCTTGGATGTCGGTCCGCTCATCGACATTACCCCTGAACTGCGGACTCTGAATATTATAAGTTGCTGCCGTAAATGAACCAGCACCAGCAAGATCAGAGTCGTCGCTACTTCCAGGCGCGAGCTCTTCGTCGGTCAAGCATTCAGTCGTGTAAATGGCACAGTTGCTTGTCATGACGGATCGAAGGAGTGCACATCCGTTGGCTTGCACATTCTCTGGCATGTTCGTAACAGTATTGATCCGAGTATTATTATTATTTTCCGCCCAGTTCTTGGCTTGGTCAGGGTTTTCACAATCATGCTGTATCCAATATTTTTCCGGGTCGGTACCTGGCTTGAACAGCTCATGGTTCGGTGGGAAGACGTACTGGGTGACACCCATCTTATCTGCTTTGATATCGGCGCCGGGAGTGCCGCCCCCTACGAGACTTGCAGGGTCAAAGGCCGAGGCGGTAGGTGCGCGAGGAAGATGGATATTGCCGAGCATACTGAATGGGTCGAGAAGTGAGCCGAAGAACGACTGACCTACACCACTGCCTATTGGTAACGACTGTGCCATCTGTGACACCATGGAATAACGGCTGGAGCTGTCAAAAATTCGTGCGTACATCGGCTGTGACATGAAGTCTTGGTGCTGCTCATACAGGACCGCTTGACGATATTGCTCGGCGGCATCGGCATCAACTGCCACACAGCCCAGGTTCTTGTTGCACGAGTCGTTGATAGCCACATTGGCACCAACAATTGCCATATCACCGTTTCTTCCCCCACTTGGTGAGTCTCCAATGGGATTATCGAGCAAGACATTAATGAACCATGTCGCAAAACTCTTCATAAGTTCGGCCGAGGCGTCGAGGATTTGCTGGCCCCCCGGAACACTTCTTACCGCATCGAGCGCCATTTGTAGAAGATTATCAGGGAGGAAGAAGCCAATAATGTCACCAATTTTATTAGCGAGGCCGTCTGAAGCGGCCGACCAGAGATCAAGAAACTGCCCAAGCCCAGGGACGAGACTTGTTGAGAATGATACCGCCGAAGAATAGGCGCTCAGTCCATTCACGAACGCATTTGTATTATTGAGAACGAGCTCTGGACAGGCCCAAGACGTAACGGTCGTACCGTCGTTGCATGGGTATGCTGGTGCTGCGGATGCCTTGCCGCTCAAGAACCCGAGATAGAGTGAGGCGGTGACGGGTTTTGTGTCGGATGCGATAGCCTGATAGAGGGGGGTGCTGGTGGCGCCCTTTCCGTCTTGGTCAGTGCCGGCCTTATCACCGAGTGACTCGGCGACCGATCCCATCATTGTCAAATCGGTCTTATCCGTCTTGATCTCATCGGTGTGGGTGCGGTACATCATCCACATCGTCACTGCGGTCTGCGAGTTTATAACATAGTTGAGTTTATGGGCTGCAGGACCTATATTCTGAGCATCTTGATTTAATAATACGAGCATATCGAGCACGCCAACAAGAGCCATGCCTTTGAGCAGGCCTTTTGCAGCGGTCTCACTCATGACCCGTTCAAGCATCAACTGAGAAAAACCTTTATCACGGAACGTATCCGCTTGCCGCTGTAAGTCGTCCATCTTTGCATCTGCATGTCGTGTTCGTGCGTCTGCCATATGTGCCCGAGTTTCAAGCTCAAAGTCACTAGACCGCTCGCCATATATATCAGCATCTCCCGGCGTATCTGTACACTTGAACCCTCCCAGTGCACACTTGATTGCGATGCCCGTAAGTTCATTCCGTGGCGTAACAACGCGGTCTACCCAGAATGCTTTCCAGGCAAGCTTCTTGTCAGCAACTTTTGTATCTATTTTGTCACGGGTATTGCAGGCGACGAGACAGCGCGCCACTCCATATTTTCTATCCATGAGAGAGCCATACTTGAACCGCCAGAACATGCGTTTCCAGAACGTCTCGCTCTCCAATGACTTATCTAAGGCGCGGCGGACATCACCCCTATCCATGACGGCATACAATTTGCCGTCAAACTCCTGGGTGTTGTTCGGGTTGAATGTGCCAAGGTCTATACCCTCCTTAATGTCGGGAGTTATGAGCCGGAATCGGTTGCCACCCTGGCCCTCTCTCCGTATCTCGATACCATATTTTTCAGCCATGGTGCCTTCTATATTTGCATCGCGCCAGGCGCGGGCCCAGATGGAAGGCAGCGTGTTTCCCGTCGATACTTTTGCACACGATTTTGTGACGCGCGTACTTGTACATTTACCATCTATCATGCCTGGTATTACTTTGTGGACGATGTAGATCCGTACTAAGCTACGAGTCATACTTTGCGTGGCATCGCTCACGGCTGCCGAGTAGTGATCTTCTACATTCTCGACAAAATTCTGCACCTGCAGCGGCAGCATCAAGAACCCCGAGACGATTAACCCAGTTATACCGCCACCGGCAACGCCACCTCCAATTAGTTTCTTACGGTGTCGTGTTACGAAGTTCCTGGCACCTTTGCTGGACGGTTCGTGCGGCGCGCTACCATCATTTCTGAATAATTGGTCGTGCTCTCTTTGGTCTGCGCTTGTGCCTGCCGTAGCTGCACTGTCGTCTTCTTCAGCGTTCTTGAGATCATCGCCAGACAGCAAGCCTTGGCGCTGCGCTATATCATCTGCCGCACCGCTATAGGCGCTACTCTCCATGTGCTGCTGCTCTTCGGGACTAATGCCGTGTTCGCGCAAAAAATCAGGAGTAATTGTGTCCTTTTCAGTTTCGTCGTGTTGCTTTGTTGGTGACACCCATGAACCTCTTTGTGGCTATTATACTCGTTGCCCTGATGAAAGTAGAGACAGGTCCCTGTCATTTTCATGGGTAAAACGATGCACTCTCATACTAAACCCCTGGATACAGGCGATTGTTGAGGTCAATCGTGCCCTGAGGTTGGTCAAACTCCCCCGCTTGCTCCATCTGTCTGATTTGGTTTGGGTTGGTGGTAATGAGCCCTGTCTCAGTTGGGCTGGCTGCAATCTGAATATGGACGTGGTTCTGGCCGGCAAAGAACAAGCCCTGCCCTACAGGGAATTGACTGAGCCGCTTCTTTTCCTCGCTGGTAAGCTTGAATACCTCGGACAAAACGTCAACCGCGGACGGAGATTGCTTTAAGAGTATTTGCATAGAGGCATTTGCAACAATTGCCCGCCCCATGCGTGAACCCATGAAGTCTTCAACATCTTGCGTGATGGTGGTGATACCAAGGTTATACTTACGAGCCCGTTTCGCGAGACTGAATAGGAAGCTCGCGGAATCTTCATATTTCATGAGCTGCCAGGCCTCATCAACGATGAGGATACGCTTCTTCATGTCGCTCTTCGTCTTGTTCCAGATAAAGTTCAAGACAATATACATAGCAACTGGGCGGAGTTCGTCCTCAAGATCACGGATATTGAAGACCACTAACGGGTTATTGATATCAATATTGCTTTGCTGACTAAAGATACCCGCAAACGTACCGGTAGTATATTTACGCAATCGTTGCGCAAGCTGCGGGCCGGTGCCACCCATGTGGAGTAATGTATCGTATAAGTCGTTAATAGTCGGCGGCACACTGGAGTGTGTCAGCGGGTCGTTAGTAATGCCTGCGCGGGCATATGTCTCAATCAGTGCGGCATCAAGATCTGCTTCCTCACTCGGCGCAAGTGCCGGCAAAGACGGACCACCGTTATTCGCCATTGATGCCTGCGCACCACCCATCATCAGTCGGAGCAATCCATGAAGCGTAATGAGGTTACTACGCAAGGCGTTGTCTGCTTCATCGGTATCAACGACTTTTGGCAGGTCAAACGGGTTAATACGAGTGGTAGAACTGAGACTGAGTCGGACATAGGCGCCACCAACTGCTTCGCACATGCGCTGATATTCATTTTCTGGGTCAATGATAAAGATCTCTGTGCCTATCATCATGCTTCGGAGTGCCTCAAGCTTGACCGTGAATGATTTACCAGCACCTGATTTAGCGAACACAACTGAATTGCCATTCTCAAGACTAAAGCGGTCAAATATCACCAGACCGGAGTTGTGCATATTGATACCATAAAGAATGCCGTCATCTTGGCTCAAATCAGCGCTTGTGAATGGAAAGCTCGTGCTTAATGCACCGGTGTTGAAGTTACGCCGAATCTGTAATTGGTCAGTCAGCTGCGGCACAGTGCTATTAAGCCCCTGTTCTTGCTGGCTGGTAGCCGGCTTGGAGTAAATAAGCTGCTGCCCAAGCATTGACTCAACCTTGTGTGCGATAAATTCCAACTCGTCCATACTGTTGCCGTAAATAGTAAAGTAGAGCCCGAATCGGAAGAATCGCTCCTCACCAACCTGAAGTTTATCGCGCATTTCCTCTGCATCGAGAATAGCCGCCTGCTTTGCAGGATCACGAACCCGACCTTTCTCTGCGTCAATTTGGAGCCCTGCTTCAAGCTGGGTTACTTTCTTGCGTAGGTTTTCAAGGACGACTTGGCTCTCTACTGGATAGATAAACATAGACAAGTCCATCACCTCATCCAGATTGACCATGTTACTTAGCCAACCGGTGTAAATTTGCCGAGGATATCCATACACATAGTAGGTACGTGCGTAGCGAGTACCCAATTGGAAGTGCGTACCAAAAAATTCAATAGAACTTGGTGCAATAAAATCGCGCAAAGCGGTAATACCCTTTTGGAAGGCCGCATGTACTTCTTGTTGTTCACGAAGTTGCTGGGCTTGAGCAATCGCGACAGGGTCGAGCCGTTGTTTCTTAGCCATTTTTGCCTCCGTCCGTGGTAGGGATAAAGGATAAGGGACAGAGGGTTAATACTGGCAGGGAATGCATTTCTCTCTTGACCTTTCTCTCTTGTCTCTTCGGTTGAACAAAGTGAAACATTCTCATTGGAGCTCCCTATCGAGGTTTGGTTGCGGGGCTACTCCCTGGCCCTTCATGACAACTGGCGCGGTGAGATCGTCAAAATTCTTGAGCTGTTGTCGAGTAGCAGTATCGGGGTTGTACGTGTCGTAGTAGAGCTCAATGAGTTCCTGAGTATCAAGAGGTAGACCTTGCACACCGCATTGTTGGAGCCCGCCTAGTACCGCCTGGACGCGGTTTCGGAGTTCATCCTTTGCCTTGTTCAGATCGCCCTCATTGACGACAACTTTCTGTTCGGTACCCTTAAACAGCCCGGCAAGACCAGAGAAGAAGTTCTTGCTCTGGGTAATGGCCTGCTGGACATTGGGTACAGGCGAAAACGGAATTACGACATAGAATTTCTTGTCCATGATATTCGTCTGCTGGGCAATATCTGCCATGTACGCAATATAATCTTCCATTAACAGCGCAAGAAGCATGTTGTCATGCTCGGATCGAATCTTATCAAGTCGTTCAATATAAGGCCTGATATCGACCTTTTGTGAGCGGATAAATATCTGGATATCAAAATACAGTGAATTCAAGAATCCTTGGAAGCTATATTCGACTGCCTCGCGTTCCTCGGGGCTCATGAGATCAAAATTGATGGACTTGACCATCACCACGCATCGGAAACTACCGTCACTCATAATAACAACGCCGTCACGAATCTCTGCAATTTGCAGGGTGTTCTGGGTGCTGTTCGGGTTGCCCTTTACCTCTGGAGGTGACTGCTGAGCATTCCCAGACTGAACAAGGGGCTGCATTCCGTACGCGGGGGGAGCGGCTTGGGGGTATGGCTGCTGCTGCTGATAGAGCTGCCCTGCAGGAGCTTGCTGTTGGTACGGCGGATACGCCGTGTTCGGTGGCGGCGCAGTGTTCGGCATCCCTTGAGGAGCCGGCGGATACGGCGGATTTTGTGCGTTTGGATCCATGAAAGTATTATTACCCCACCCTTGAGACGGTTATTACCCCATCAGTATAACGTAAGCGATACGTGACTAAAAGAGGACTTATGACATAAGCTATAAGACCTAAGATTGTGCACGGAGATTCTTAACTAATGTATTAATCATCCGCTGTATTTCAACTATCGTCGCCAGCTCCTCGTCAACATCTTTTGCGTATATGTCCTTAGTGAGTAGTAATTGGGTCTCAAGCTCAGCCAATGAACCCTTGGCGATACCAAGAAACTGCACAAATTCCTTATCACTATTTCTTTGCTGCCCCTCTGCAATGTTACTTGGAATCGAGACTGAACAACGACGCATCTGAGAAATCAGGCCAAATTGCTCATCTCCAGGTAGGCTAGCCGTAAGCTCATACACCCGCTTCGTTAGGTTGAACGATCTCTGCCAAATTAAGAGGTCTCGGTAAGATTTCCCCATTCTTATGGCTTAAGTCTTAAGTCTCATGTCTTACCTCAGGGAGATGACTACTTCATTATCGCCGGCGTCTGTCTTTGGGACTGCTTTGTTTGCTTGCCGGGCGATGGTAGCGATGTTTAAGTCGTCATTCGCAGCCAGTTGGAGCACTGCAGGGCTAGGTGTGGGGGGCGTAACTGGTGTTTGTGGTTCCGTATGCTTCTTTGTCTGCTTCTTGTTGCCTAGTGGCTGGATAGTGCGAAGATGAGAATTCATGGAGTCCGGCCGTTCTTTACGGCTTTTGATCTGCTGCAATAACGCTGCCTGCTCCTCTGTGGTGACAGTAGGGGCATTACTCGTCGATGCGTAGCCCTCCGGGTTCGTACCGGGAAGTACCGTCTGGCTGTTATTGAACGTCGTATACCCCTGAGGTGTTTGTGGTGCGACGCCCGCGGTAGCATTCATAAACCAATAATCTGCAGGCTGTTCCGTGCTTTGTACGCTTGCGGCTGGTTGCTGCATCTTATCCATGATATTCTGGCGATGCGTCTGTGTAGACTGGTTTATCATCATCTGTAGATGTTGAGCGGTTGGGTTGCTGCGTTCATCCAATATATCGTCCTGGGCAGTGACATCATAGGCAGGTACTTCTTGTGGAAGCATAGCGGTGTCAATCAATCGGTCTGTACTGATACTAGCGTAGCCCGGCTGCGCGTAGAGGTTCACGTTCACGTTCTTGACTGCCCATCCACGGCTATCAATGGTGTTCGCTAATGCCTGTAAACGGCTTTTCACTTCTGTCTGGGAGAGGCCGTCTGTCAGTCTTCGTTCAATCTTCTTTGGTACGGTTATAGTCACGAGCTCTTTCAGCCCACTCTGGTCCCACACGCGCTTACGGGGCTTTAGGAAGAACTGAATCTTTGCTAAAAGCCAGATTTCTGGAGGCTGATCGTGTACAAACGGCCCTGCTAATACTGCAAATAAAATGGTGTGCGGTATAAGTGGAATCGTGAGCCACCATGCCGATCGAGTCGCAATCATGAATCCAATAAACAACGTAACCACAACAATGGCTGCGTAAATAGTCTGCCTGGGCGACATCCACCCGATCAGCTTATCTTCTGCCTCAATATCCTGGATAACTTTGTACGTTGCCATTACCGCTTAAGTATAGCAAACGTAGGCATTACTGCCAGAAGCCCACGACAGTTTTAAGACTTTCGGCGGGCTGCCCTGGTTTCGTAATCGGACTGCTTGAATTGTCTAAAGTAATTCAGCGCTTCTTCTCTTTGGCTCTCAGGCAGCATGTCAATCGCTTCACTCCAGCGCTTTGTACGCGCTATTGCATACTTCTTTCCCTTGGCGTTATCTGAAGTGTCTGCTACAACATCTTGAGCAACAATTTGTTCGATACGGTCGTAAAATTCTCTGTAGGTTTTTTCGTGCTCTGCACGGTCAATCTCTGTGACGGTATCTATATCTTGACGAAGTTGTTCGATGCCTTGGTTAACAGCATTTGCATCGTTCTCGTCTATGTCATAGTGTGCATGGAGCTGCTTCTCGAGTGCGTCATTAACGGTTTCTCGGGCATACGTTGCACGTTCTTCATCTGTTAGTTCAGCATCAGGATCACCCGTCTTTTCTCGCTTCTCATCGGTATAAAATTGCATAGCTTCATCAAGACGAAAACTAACGTATCGTTTGATATCCCGCAATTCATCGTGCGACAGATCCGTCTTAAACCGACTGCTTTCCGGCGCAGTAAGCTGCTCGGTAATCTCTAGTTTATTGGCAGCAACAGCTGGCGTATAGCTATGAAAGGTATGAAGTAAGCCCCTCACGTACGCATCATAATTAGACGTATGCGTATCAAGCCCTTCTGCCTCAAAGTACGCTTCTGCAATCTCTCTTGCTACAGCTAATTGCGCGTTGATGTATACTGCGTCAATCTCGTAGTCCTTTAATCTCTCTCCGGGTTTAAGCATTGATGTTTTTTCTTGTAACATGTCATCATATGTATCACTTATAGCAGTAAGTATCTCGGCGAACTTTTCGTCCGAAAGTTCTAGAGTAGAAATAAGTGGAGTTGTTTCTGTAGTTAAAGTCTCGCGATGAACCGCATTGAGTATTTTTTCTTCTAATGCCCGTGAGGGTGCAGCACCCCCACCACTCTTAATGGTAGACCTTAGGGAGTCTATTGATTCACGTTCTGTTCTAAGCCTCAGAAGCGCAGATTTCACGTTCTCGGTGGTGTATATTGATTGATTACGTCGTGCAACCTCGTTCGTAACGCCTGGGCCATACTTTTCGCGGTTAAAAAATGAACCCTTGCCAATCTTCTTCTCTGACTTGGCGATACGCCTCTCGAGCAGGGCTCGCTCAACACCGGACAGCCTAAGCGCATGACCTTCTGGTAACTCTTTATCTTGGTCTAACTTTCGTTGCGCTAATTTAGCTTTTGCCTCAAGTCTGTGCCGAGCGGCCACCTTTGGCCTTCTCTGAGATCCATTGAGGAGTCGACGATAATGCTCGCCGATAGTTACCTCTGGAGACAGGGTTCGAGGGTTGATAGGCTCATCCTCAGTGCGTTTCTTAAATCCATAATATTCTAGCAACTTATCTCGTTGTTTAGTTGTCATACCGATAACGGTACCGTCAGTGAAGTTGAGTTTTCTGCCCTCTGCAGCAGCTTTGTTGATCTCCGATAAGGCAATCTCTGTGTTTATGCCGGAGAGTCCACTGTCGATTAGACGGTTACTGGCTGCATCGATCTTTCTTCGCTGTTCTTCCGAAGGCGACCTCTGTCTCCGTACATCTGTAGCATGTTCTCCGGTAGGGACTTGTTCGCCACGGTCACTGATTCCCTTACGTACCGCAGTATTTAGTCGTGTTAAGGCAAGGGCATCGGACTTGATCTCCTGCACCTTGTCAATTTTTTCCATTGTTGTCAGTCGTCCGAATTCCTCTGATAGTTTGTCTGCAAGGGCTGGCGACTTTTTAGCGATGCTCTCAACGAGGCTCAATTTACCTGGGTAGTGAATTGCCTGCATAATGTCTATGTCACCCTCGCTTAAGAGCCATTTTTTTTCATCATAATAAGACTCAATTTTCGAAAGAATCTGTTCGTTAACAGGATATAATCCAGCCTCTTGCAGTACGTTCCCTTCTGCGTCAAACTCGGCGGTTGTTCGGAGGTTTTCGGCCCACTGATTGGCCTCAGTCAATTGATCGTATGTCGGAACCATACTGTTGTCGATAATTCGCATCATCTCATGACGCTTCTGGTTCTCAAGCTCATGTTGACGTTCAAGGTTTTGGGCTGCTTCAATAGCCGGGTCGATTTCAGGCGAGTACATGTCATAACATTAGCACTTTTGTGCTAAAATGTCAATATTGTTAGTTGAGTGACTACTGTACTACTCTTAAGATTTGAAGTGCTTCATCTGGCGCGCAGCCACGTTAGGGGGATAGGGCCAGCGATAATGTTAATCAAAGGTCAGGTAATAATGTTCGGATCCGGCCGTTCATAAGTTCGGGCGCGCCGTTCAGCAGACGAGTTGATCTGTGCCATAGATTCCTCATAGTCAATTTGTGCCTGAGGCTTTGGACCTGCAGTCCCAGGGGGCAGAGACCCTGGGATGCCAGCCATGGTGGTCGTATAGTGATCCTGCTGCATAGCTTGCATGCGCTCGATTGTATCATTGAGAATTCGTTGGTTCTCACCCGAAGCATTAGGCAACATAGCTTTCATTTCTTTGAGGGCTGTTGATGAACGTTCGATCTGAGCAGCATTACCACTAGCGAGACCCTGTTGCATTTGCCCCATCCAGTGGCTGGTCAAGTTTTGAGTCGCAGCTGATTTACCGTTAGCAATTGTATACAATGAGCCAGAATTCCAGGCATTGTGGAGTAAGTCCTCCTGGTAGCTTGGCGAGGAAGTGTTCTTACCGTCAATATTGTCATGTACAGCCCCAATGAGCGCACCGGCTCCAGGCGCAAGGTCATGGCGACCTTTCTGTTTGTTGATAAAGTTGTTGTATCCGGCAATATCGGCGGCGGTATTCTTGTCTCCGTCAGATGCTCTTGCGATGGTTCTAATCTGATCTTCCATGTTTGCATAGCCTGTTCCGGTAGTAGCGAGTTGCTTCGACGCGGCAATAGCTTGGGATCGTCCATACCCGACTGACACTCCTGCTGCTGCTGCTGCGCGTTCCGCCCTGTCTCTAGCCCACCTACGGTCAGCCATCAGGCCTTCCACTGCTTCATTTTGATTTCGGTACGTTAGGGCGTGTAAGGCATCATCGTTCTCTTGTATCTGTGACCATCGGGGGTTTTTCATAACACCCTCTACGGCAGCTAAACCTGCCAACTGACTGCGGGCTTGGGCACCACGCTCGCCAAACCCAAGTCTGCCTTGGAATCCAGCCCCTACTCCCATGCCGGTTCTGCGAACAGCGCTCATTTGCCGCATACGTCCCTTGCCGGTACCAGTTTTGAAACCTTGCCAGCCTTCTGCATGTTTACCTTGTCGGTATTTTCTTTGGCGGTCGAAGAGGCCGCGGCTTCTGTCGTTGACTACGCCGGCGATGTTACCGAAGACGCCAAGACCGTATTTGAAGGTAGCGGGTATGAAGAAGAGTGGCGCGACAAATGCGATGACCTTGAGGAAGAATGCGGTGAAGTCATTTTGCGTGTCACTGATGACACTGGCAAATACTTTGCCCGATGTCAGAAGCAGAATGATAATTGGGAACATCATAAGTAGCGCAATAAATGTGGACTTCCATATCTTCCATAGCTTGTCGTTATCCGGGAATATCCATACCAGGATAGCGAGCGGCGCAACCATAATAAGCACGATAATTAGGAGCTCTCGTACGACCAATATCAAATAACCGATAAGTAGTGCGATGAATGTGACGAACGCTAAGCTCCCTAGAACACCGAACGTGATAAATCCCGTTAATCCAGCGACAGCAACACCAGTGACAACCATGCCAGAAAAGAGGAGTCCACCTGCGCCGCTATAGAGTTGGGCAAGTGATTCCGGTGAGTTTGTAGCGGACAGTATCAGGCCTTCCAACCCGCGCCCCACGACATTACTCAGGTTGACAAAAAACTGGGTTATGGGCAATGAAAGCACAATAAACATAACCGCAAAAAACATGCGGGGCAGCGCCTTCTTGACGGTATAGGCATCAAATGGTCCAAACTCAAGTGCCGTGCCAATAACCATGAGGAGCATCATCGGTATAAGAATGAGCAACGCAATATTACGCATGACTTGCCATATTTGTATGACGCTGTCGTTGTTGTAGGTACTCTTACTGATGTCGAGCAAGCCCTCTATGCCGTCACTCAAGAAATTGATACCACCGTCTAGCATATACAGAACAGGACATAGTAACCATGCAAGATCACCACCCTCGCTCTCACAAGTTTCAGGACGCGCACCACCACTACCGGCTGTACTGCTTCCTGGAGCACTGCCGCCAGTACTGCTCTTTGCGGGAGTTATAGATATTTTTGTTTCCGATAGTCTCGTACAGGCAGTCCCGGTAAATGCGAAATCAACGTAATAGCCAAATGTCCTTGCCTTGTAGTCCCAGCTGAGTTCAGGACCCTTCTCAGAAAAGAAATGGATGTAGTCCGAACAGCTCGTATTGTTCTCGGTGAGGACATCAACTTCCATGACGCCATCCTTGTCCCCTTGTGGGTCAGTTGCTCCAGCTGGAATGGGAACTTCTCGACGATCGTGGTTGCCGAATTTTTTACCGCTGTATACGAGCTCGTTACCTTCCCAGCTGGCGTCGGCAGCGAGGACAGATTGAGGGAAAAGGGCTGCCATAAAGGTGAATGAAAAAACGCCCACCAAGAGGACGGTCAGAGAGCGTGCCCACACTTTAGTTTTATGCATACTAGTCACAATTGTAATTCAGGTTTGGTCAGAGGGCAATTACTTAGTCGGACCGGATTTTGAAAAATAGCGGATAATGTCCTATAGTTTAGGTAAATGACGATAAGCAAATACAGACAACGGATAAAGATGGTGCTTGCTGCACTGGTTATGGTCGGCACATTGATGGGTTCGGGGCTCTCTTCTCCTCAAGGGGTGCTCGCCGCTACTGCCTGTCCTCCGAGCGCAAGTACCGATAGTCAAGTGACCATGCAGCAGGAATGTGTTGATAAATACGTGAAGAAGTGTAAGGATATGGGGTTTCCCAATAATTTCTGTAACAGCCTTACGGTCAGTCAAGTGAACGAGTGCGCTCCCGCAAACGGCAACGTCCGTCTCGATGAGGATTGTCTCAAGGAATATCACGACCAGTATAAGGAAGGTCAGAAGAACAGCAATGCGCCAACTACGACCAGTGGCATTGAGCCTATCAAGGAAGACTGCAAGCCGAAAAATGGCGAGAAACTAGATAAGGATAATTGCGGCATCATCAAGATGGTTATTACGATTACCAACATCCTAGGTGGCATTGCAGGGCTGGTTATCATCAGCACGTTGATATATGGCGGAATTCAGTATTCTATGGCCGGTGCAGATCCGAGTAAAATACAAGCCGCAAAACACAAGATAATAGCTGCCCTTACGGCATTACTACTCCTGATATTTGGTTTTGCATTATTGCAATGGCTTGTGCCCGGAGGTATTTTCTAGATGCAAGACGTCCTTACGCAATTTGCTGCGGCGTGTCAGACAAAGGGCATCCCCATTCTTCCCTCTTGGTATAAGTACCTCCCGGGAGAAAAAGACGACACAGGGCGTTGTAGCCCAGAATTTAACTTTCCTGATGATATTGGGGCGATACTACTGGCAATTGTAGAACTGCTGCTACGGATCGGCACTATCGCTGCCGTGGCATTCGTGATATACGGCGGGTTCTTATATATGACAAGCCAGGGTGAACCAGACAAGGCAGGCGCCGCGAAGCATACTATTGTGAATGCTATCATCGGTCTGGTCATTACGCTGGTTGCGACCGGAGTCGTCTCGTTTATTGGCGGGAGACTGACTTAATTATGAAGACGTTTTTTTCTCAGACAAAGCCATCGGACTTTAACATTCCCAAGGGACAATTAAACCAATCTGCTGTTGACGAGATGTTTCAATTGGTGTTTATGCTTGCCGGAGCGGTGGCGGTGGTTGTGCTCATGTGGGCCGGCCTGAAGTACATATTGGCACGGGGCGAACCAGCTGATGTGGCCAAGGCAAAGAACATGATAATTTATGCGATCGTGGGGCTCGCTGTCTCTATGGCAGCGTTTAGCATCGTGGGGTTTGTGGTAAACCGCGTATGAACAAGCTGATGCGTTTATTTGTAGCCGTGATGGGAGTCGGGTTGCTCATGGTACCTGCCCTCAGCGCGCCTGTGTTTGCGCTTGACCTTGTCCCGAATGATATATGCAATGATGCAACCGGTGTAGGCGGCGAGAATCCAACTGCATGTGCTGAAGATACGCCGGGGACTGACCGGCTGTTCGGACAGGATGGCGTATTTGCGTTGGTAGTGACGATACTTGCGTTGGTAATAGGGGTTGCCGCGGTTATCGTGATAATCATCGCCGGTATTCAATACATGCTATCTACGGGCGATCCAACCAAGACCAATAACGCAAAGAATGCTATTCTTTATGCAATTATTGGCATAGTCGTGGCGGTGATTGCAAGATTCGTCGTACTATTCATTGTAGACAGGTTGGGTAAATGAAATACACGCATAAGTTTGTGGGGCTCGCAATATCGCTGCTCTTTACCCTGCTCTATGTCACCACTCCAGCACCAGCAACTGCTATGCCAATGTATATTGCTGCTACCGACGCAAGAAGTGAGGCGTGTAAAACACTCCAGAGTATTAGTCCGGAAAACGGAGACTGTCAGTCACCTGCTGGGAGTGGCCTCAATAGAGTTATTACCGTCACCGTCAACTTTTTGAGCATCGTCGCTGGCGTCATAGGCGTTATCATGCTCATCGTTGGCGGGTTGAAGTTTGTGATGGCCGATGGCGATGCCAGTAAGATAAAGAGTGCCAGAAATACCATAATCTATGTTATCGCGGGCTTAATAGTAGTGGCGCTTGCACAGTTTATCGTGAAGTTCGTGATGACAGAAGCAAGCTAGTCTTCCCTTGAAGTCACAATGCCCGTATGATATAAGTATGCACAGAAATAAGAAAGGTAAATAACAATGATCCAAACAATTAGAAAATATGTCATGCATGCATTGATCGCGGCGGCACTGCTTGTCCCGTTTGCTATTCCTGCTACCGTGTCAGCAGCAGATATTCAGGGCAATCTCTGTGAAGGTGCTAACCTGGAGATTGGCGGCGGTGGCTGTGAAACTGGAGATCCTCAGGGCAAAGTGAACAACATGATCAGCACCATCATTAATATCTTTTCCGTTATCGTGGGTGTTATTGCGGTGATTATGATCATCATTGGCGGTCTGAAGTATATTACCTCCTCTGGTGACTCCAATAACATCACGAGTGCTAAGAACACTATTCTGTATGCGATTATCGGTCTAGTGGTTGTAGCGCTTGCACAGTTTATCGTGAAGTTTGTGCTTAGTAAGGCAGCCGGAGACGGTAGCCTCTAGAGTTTAGTGATCAAGAAAGGCCCCCTGCGCCATGCACGGGGCCTTTTTTATTTCTGACAAACCTTCGGCGGCTGCGACCATTAGGTCTGTGGCCTTATATGTTGTTCCTATGTCGGGGTTAAAGAATTATGGGTGGCGGTTACTATAGTTAAAAGCCCTCTCGGTGAGAGAGGGCTTTTATTTGATGCGGCCAGAGGCTACATAATTTGGATTTTCTTGACCGTGTCTTGCTTGACCTTCGTAAATGAGATGGTCAGGACACCGTCCTTGAGGACTGCCTCGATTTCGTCTTCTTTGACGGGAACAGGCAGTGCAATGCTGCGGCTAAACTCACCCCAGTAACACTCTTGGACGAAGTAGTTCTCTACGTCCTCTTCGTTACCAGCAGAGAGCGTACCACGGATACTCAAAGTATTGTCTGCAATACTGACGTCTAGGTCGTGCTTGTTCACGCCAGCAGTACGAGCCTTTACAACGAGCCTTTCACGTGTTTCGTACACATCAACAGCTAATTGCCCAGGAACAGCATCGTCCTCTTCCCAGTCATCAGCAGGTGCTGCGGTTTGTTGTAATGCGGGATCGTTGCCAGTAGGCAGGTCATCTTCACCCAGGAATGCTGCGGTCAATTCATCTTCCATCAGCAGATCTTCGTCGCGGCTACGTCG
This sequence comes from uncultured Candidatus Saccharibacteria bacterium, assembly GCA_964590315.1. Taxonomy (GTDB): domain Bacteria; phylum Patescibacteriota; class Saccharimonadia; order Saccharimonadales; family JALRHH01; genus JALRHH01. The sequence goes on along the minus strand of CAZPVS010000014.1, from coordinate 2,579 downwards.
CGCCATAGTTGTTACCCTCCAAACAGATTATTTTCGATTTTGTATTCCCTGTTCCCCGTAAGGGGTTTCTCGCACAAGAATATCGTTTGCAATTTTTGTTACTCCTCAGTATAACTACTACGCTTCAGAGGTGCAACAACCAGACGGATTATTTACAACACATTAAAAACAACATGTATCATAAGCGTATGCTAGAACAGCTCATCAGTTTGCTGGCTCCTCACCAATGCGTCCACTGTGGGAGAGAGGGTACACTACTATGCCAATGGTGTATCCATGACGCACTACCTCCCATCCCGGAGCGCTGTTACCACTGCAAAAAACTCAGCACCCAGTCGCGTGTCTGCGCTACCTGCCGGAAGAAAAGCGGGCTGGACCATGTCTGGGTTACTACTCCTTACGCTGGGGATGCAAAAGCCTTAATCCACGCAGTAAAGTTTGCTCGTGGACGGATGGGGGCTGCAACAATCGCTCGATTAATGAACGAATATGTGCCTGCCCTACCGCCAGAAAAAACAGTCATGACGTATATTCCGACCGCAACGAGCCGAGTTCGATTACGTGGCTACGACCAATCACAATTAATTGCTCGCGAGTTTGCGCGGATGCGTGGCATGAAGCTAGTGTGTCTCCTGGAACGGCATGGGCAGGCCCGGCAGGTCGGGGCAACGAAAAAGCAGCGCCTGGCCCAGGCTGCGGCAAATTATCGCATAAAACGTTCGGTGCAGATCCCAGAAGAGACGGTACTGCTTGTAGATGATATCCTGACGACTGGTGCCACGCTCGAGGCCGCAGCGAAATTACTGAAACAGTCTGGCGTCCAACATATAAACGCAGCTGTTTTTGCACAAAAGCAGTAGAAATAAAAAATAGCCCATGCATAACGGGCTAGTTATCTGGCGGAAAGGGAGGGATTCGCCTCGTCCGCAGAACCAAAATAAATACGGCCTACTTTTGCAAGCAGACCGCATTTATTTGGCGGAGGAGGTGGGATTCGAACCCACGAAGCCTCTCAGCTTGGCGGTTTTCAAGACCACTGGAATAAACCACTATCCGACTCCTCCAAATTGCCTGAAACGCTCAAGGTGCTTAGGATTATGTGATCCTACTACTCTGTAATACTGCTTGATATCCTCTCGCTTCTCCAGGTTGACACTCCTGTCGTTCCTAATCTTGGGTTGAAGCTGTAACTCGAGTAACGAACGGTAGATTGCCTGTCGGAGAGCACTTGACGCACTTACGAACGATAATCTTGGATAACAGTATGACTTGCCATTTATAACATGTTTCTCGAGGTAAATACAACCATCTGTATCAAAAACACCACGCAAACACGCGACCATTAATGCCGGGTCACCCATTATCCAATCTGGAATCGAGTGGTTTTGCACTATTTTGCTACCGATTGGGAGGCCTGCAGCAACTAGGAAGCTAACCAGCTCAATTGAAGAACAAGTGATAGTAAAACAATTTGCACCAGTACGAAGAGTGATGGCTGGGCGAAGGCCGAATAATTTTTCAGTAACATGCTGTACAAACTCACCGTATTCCACGTCAACGATTGAATTGAGTGCAATCGATGCTTGGTACTTGCTCAGCGTACCGTCCCCAATCATTATTCCCATGAATTCTGCCAATACCTCATCTCGTGCGGGTATGGTTATGGGATTTCTTGCGAATATGTCGGTTACTTTAGTACGACGAGCCAGGTACGAATTATGACCACCTTTTTTACGGCTCTGCAGCGTGCCGGGAGGTCCGTATCTGGCAATGGTAATTGCGGCCCCTTTCCTCCCCGCTCTACTCGTATGTGACCAGTCCTCTATTATATCAATGGCGAACAGGGAAAGATCTAGACCTGCAGCGTTGGTAATGAGCTGTAACTTCTCATAGGGTACGGTATACTTACCACTCTTCCAATCCGTTACAGTCCGCCTACTAACATGAGCGATAGTTGCAATACGCGTCATATCGAACCCTCGGCTATATAATTCTTTAAATAGCTGGGCACGGCTTGACGTCGTTAGCTTAGCGCGCATATCGTTATTTTATAACGAAAAGCATATTTTTAAACTGCTTGAACATACCTCTCATGTGATTGTGTGTTGTATCCTGAAGAGAAAATTCCAGACGGAGGTCTGGAATATCAAACAACTTGTTTTACAGACTTGGCTCCAGCAATTTCTAACTTTAGAGAGGGATTCGCTTTTGTCGGAAGTGTCCTCCAAAAGTGCCGGGGTAGTCCACTGGACTACCCGTTCGAATCCTATTTCAGCAAGAAAAAACAGCCTACTTTCAGTAGACTGCATTTTCTTGGCGGAGAGAGAGGGATTCGCCTCGTCAGCAGAACAAATTGCTCTGCTTAGACGACCCCAAAGGCCCATGGCCTTTCTGGGGCAAGGTTCGGGACAGTCCACTGGACTGTCCGTTCGAATCACTTTCAACAAATAAATAGAACCTACCAAGGCAGGTTCTATTTATTTGGCGGAGAGAGAGGGATTCGAACCCTCGCGGGAGATCGCTCCCCCCTAACGATTTAGCAAACCGTCCCCTTCAGCCACTTGGGTACCTCTCCGTAA
>CAZPVS010000013.1:0-27027 GCA_964590315.1 uncultured Candidatus Saccharibacteria bacterium | reverse complement strand
CTCTTTTGCTAGCAAATTATGTGAGGGGTGTGTTCAGTATATTGGGAGCCTGACACCCTACAGCGAAATATATAAGGACGACCCATTAAAGTTTTCTGACATACCAGAACTAGCTAGACTTTTACCTAATACTACCGACATATATCCATTCAAGGACATCAAACCTAGCGTAAACGGCACTTATGAATACGAAGATTGGCTACCTATGACGAGCCACAGTGGTGGTACGTGGCTTTAATTGGTATTAAATTGCTTTAAAACCTAGTCATATAAGGTGTAAAAATGGTTTAATAGTGTTTAATGGCGTTGATTGATAATAAAGAAAATACTATGCTTGAGGCTCTTAAAAAAGCCTTACCAGCTTCCGAAAGCGTAGACATACTAACCGCGTTTTTTTATTTCTCAGGATTTAAGCTAATAGCCAACGAACTAAAGGACAAGAAGATCCGTATCTTAGTTGGTAAGTATATCGATCCTGCTGAGATGCAAACAATGATGGCAGAAGCAAAGCAAAACCCTAACTTTACCTTAGATAAGTACGAGGCAAGAGGATCACGTCCTACAAGAAATAAACAGAAACAACTTTATATTGATGGGTTTGTTGAGTTTTTTAACAAGTCGGCACTTTATGACGATAGCGACGATCAGGTAGCCTACAAAGTATTTGAAGAAAAGCTTAAAGATGGGACGCTAGAAATTAAGCTTTGTAACGGTCAGCAAAACCACGCAAAAGACTACATACTTCATAACAAAGATAGATCTCAATCTCCGGGGACGGTCATTTTTGGTTCAGCAAACTTTACTTTCCAAGGTCTTCAAGGACAAGGTGAACTTTGTGATACGTTTACAGATCAGGCAACATTTGAAAAGCACGACACACATTTCAATCAATTGTGGGGTGATGCTGAAGCTATTGACATTCAGTCGATGGAAAGCGACGAAACCTTTATGGATACAATCCAGAAAAAGCTGTGGATTCACTCTGTGCCAGATCCTTATAAGGTTTACGTACGTATTTTGCACGAATTGTTCGGTAAAGAGCTAGAGAATGATATTCATACACCACAAGATATTACTTACGGACAATTTTCTAACCTCGAGTATCAAATAGATGCTATTAAGATGGGTATCGATAGAGTTCAAAAGTACGACGGTGTATTAATAGCTGATGTTGTAGGGCTTGGTAAAAGCGTTATCGGATCTGCAATCGCACATAACCTTGATATGCCTGTAGTGGTCATTGCACCCCCCCACCTAATTAGTCAGTGGGAAGATTACCAAGAGCAATTTAATCTACGAGGGGCACGAGTATATAGCACCGGAAAAATTGCTGAAGTTTACGAACATTATGCAAAAGCTTCAAGACCCACATTGTTTATATTAGACGAAGCACACAGATACAGAAACGAAGATACTAACGATTACAAATTACTCCATCAAGTCGTTAGGTCTCACCCAGAAAACAAAGTCATACTGCTTACTGCAACGCCATTTAATAACAGACCAGAAGACGTGTTTGCCCTTCTCAAACTTTTCCAAACTCCAAGCCGTTCAACAATAAGGTCTGTTGATAATCTTAGCTTACGGTTTAGAGATTTAATTGATCAGTATAAACAGCTACAGAAACTTAGGCGTGGTAAAGCAAGCCAAGAGGACATTGATGACAAAGCTATGTCGATTTCGTCAGAGCTTCGTCGACTCATAGAGATGGTGGTTATAAGAAGATCGAGGTTAGATCTCAGAAGACTTACAAGATATAGAGAAGACTTGGAAAGACAAGGTATAGATTTTGCAAATGTAGTCGGTCCAGAACTGCTCGACTACAACTTAGGGGAACTTTCAGGACTGTATGTTGAAACACTTAATCAAATTACGGGCGAAAGTGCTGACGATGGATTTAGTGGTGCAAGATACAAGCCTACGAGTTATTTAACTGATGATAAGATATTCCTTGAAAAATACGGAGAGTACTTTGACGACACGACACTAAAAACCGCACAGATCAACCTATCAAAGTTTATGCGTAAGTTACTCGTAACCCGTTTTGAAAGTTCCAAGTTTGCCTTCAAATCTACGCTTGAAAAAATGATTCACTCAAATGAAATCATTGTCAGATGGTGGGAAGAGGCTGGACGGGTGCCTATTATGAAAAAGGGCGACATTCCAGATCCTGAAGTTTTCGAGGAAAACACAGACGATGAATTCACAGAAGCCGTTGACGAAATCACCAAAGATGACGTTTTCGAAAGAACTTCACAGAACGGTCTATTGACTGTAGAAAAAGAATTATTCGAAGAAGCTTACATTGAATCAGTAAAGTCTGATCAGCAACTACTTGAGGCTATACACCAGAAGTGGTTTGGCTCGGGTGCACGTAAGGACGATCCCAAGCTTGACGGTGTTGCCGACAGAGTTCGGCAATTGCTAAGCGAGAGCCCGAGTAGAAAAATCGTAATATTCTCGGCTTATGCCGACACAACTGAGTATCTAGAGCGTGAGTTTAAAACACGGGGTTTTGATAGAGTTTTAGGCTACACAGCTAAGGTCGGTACGACGCAAATGAAAAACATTATTCGTCAAAACTTCGACGCAGGTTTACCAAAAGATAAACAGCTAGACGACTACGATATCCTAATCGCAACTGATGCACTAAGTGAAGGGTTTAATCTACACCGTGCGGGAATTATTATTAATTATGATATCCCGTATAACCCTACAAGGGTTATACAGCGTATAGGTCGTATAAACCGAATAAATAAAAAAGTCTTCGATAACATTTACATCTATAACTGTTTCCCTACAGCGTTTGGTGAAGCAGAGATTGGCGTCAAGCAAATATCTACTTTGAAGATTAAGTTGATAAACAACGTAATTGGTAACGATACAAAAACCCTAACAAGTGACGAGGAACTGAAGAGCTTCTTTAGGGAAGAATACGATAAAGCCGAAGGCGAAACAGAACAGGAGTCTTGGGATGTTAAGCATCGTGAAGCATATGATCTAGTTAGGAACGATAAGGCATTTATTAATGATGTGATGGCTCTAAACGAACGTTCAAGGCTAGTAAGGACTGACCGACCAAATGCATTGGTTATTGCCTTTGCAAAGAAAGGCGATCACGTACTATTTGCGGTTGCAGAGAAAGATCAAGAACCACAAATAGTTTCAGTTGAGACAGCTATCAATCACTTTGTAGCAAAGCCTGACGAAAAGGCGGTGGAGGCTGACGCTTCCTTAGACCCAATCTTCGTTATGCTTCGAGATAAGTTATTTGCTAGTCACGAACAGCCACCCATCAGAGGGCGTCGTGCTGATGCGTTGAATAACTTAAAGTTTTTGAGAGAAAAGTATACACCATCCAAGGATTACTGTAAGGATCTAGAAGATATTATTAGGCACTATGACGATCTCAGCGAAGGCGAACTTAAGGATATAGCACAGCTAAAGTTCTACGATGGTGGCGATCAAGCTTTAAAAGACGCCCTGCAACAGCTCAAAGATCAATTCCCAGTACATTACCTACAAGCGATAAAAGAACGTGCTGAGAGGCTTGAAAACGAGGGTGAAGTGATCGTTTTGACCGAGGAGCTTCGTTCGTGAACCAAAGCTTTCTGAAATCAGCATATAGCCAAGAATCGATTGAGGAGTTTTTAAATTCTTTTCTACCCGATTTTCAGCAAGATATACGTCCACTAAATACGTCAAACTCAAAACACATCACCTCAGCTCGTAAATTAGGAGAGAGTCCGGAGCTTGAGTTAGCAATTTATGAAGTAGATCACGATAAAAGTAATGAAAAACGTGTGGGACTTGCCCTTGAAGGCTTTCGCTTGATGAAAAATACCGGAGTCTACAATGCTCTTATAATCTTTAAGTCGAATACCGCAAATAGCTGGAGGTTGTCTCTGATGACCACTACCCAAGAGCTTAGGACTGGCAAGGTAGTTAATACTTTCTCGAATCCACGTAGATACTCGTATATTCTTGGTGAAGATACAAAAACAACGACCCCATATAAATTTCTAATTCATAAAGGAACTGTTAAGGATTTTGAAGATTTGCTCTCAAGATTCTCCGTTGAGGTAGTAAACAATGAATTCTACAAGGAAGTTGCCAAGCTTTATGATGAGTTGGTCGGTACGGAAAACGTAAGTGGCGTCTTGAAATACCCTAATGGCGGTGAGGCTAGTCACCAATTTGCAGTGAGGCTTATCGGACGTATCGTGTTCTGTTGGTTCCTTAGAGAAAAGCATAGCCCTAATGAGATACCTTTGGTTAGTAAGAGTGTGCTTTCAAGGGAAGCTAGCAATTCCAGTGATTATTACCATACCGTGCTTGCCCCACTTTTCTTTCAGGTATTGAATGAGCCTATCCATAAACGATCCGAGAAGTTTAAGACAGGAGAATTTGGCAAGATCCCATATTTAAACGGTGGTTTATTTGCACCTCAAGATGATGATTATTATAAATTTGATGAGCTACTCGAGCAGTCTGTCCCAGGAATTGTAGGTGTACCTGATAAATGGATACATAAACTATTGGACTTGCTTGAACTTTACCACTTCACCGTAGACGAGAATACAAGCGTAGATATTGATTTGTCTATAGACCCAGAAATGCTTGGTAGGATCTTTGAGAACCTTCTAGCTCGCATTAATCCAGAAACTGGAGAGACAGTCAGGAAAGCTACTGGGAGCTTCTATACACCTCGTGAAGTAGTTGAGTTTATGGTAGACCAAACCTTGGTTGAATATCTTGCGAGCAGTACGAAGATTGATCGCGATCATCTTAAAGCCCTTGTATCATTTAATCTGGACGATGATAGTGATTACCCTATAGATGACTCCCAGAAGCTAGAAGTAGTACGTGCACTAAATTCTATTAGAATTCTCGATCCAGCCTGTGGATCAGGTGCGTTTCCGATAGGGGTACTGCAAAAAGTGGTCTTCATCCTTCAGCAGATAGATCCCGAGGCAAAGGTATGGTTCGAAAATCAGATTGCGAATACTTCACCTGAAGTTAGACACCTGATTGAACGAGAGTTCGAGCATAAAAACTTTGACTATATACGAAAGCTAGGGGTGATTAGAGAGAGTATCTTTGGTGTAGATATACAGCCGATTGCTACAGAGATCGCAAGACTTCGATGCTTCCTGACACTCATCGTAGACGAGCGAGTAGATGATAATGAACCCAATCGCGGTGTTTACCCTCTGCCAAACCTTGATTTCAAATTTGTTACAGCTAACACACTTATAAAACTAGGTGAAATTTCTGCTCCTAATTCTGATCAAACCGGCTTATTCGAAGACGAGTCCGGCATAAATGAACTCAAGAGGCTGAGAGATGCCTATTTTAATAGCCACAATTCAGAAAGAGACGCACTCAAGTTTAAATTTTCACAAGCACAGAACAAGATGCTGCAGAACATAATTAATACTCATATGAAAGGCTTGGCTGAGACTACGCAAAAGCTTTCTTCCTGGGATCCTTTCAGTAATCAGTCAACGAACTGGTTTGATCCTGAGTGGATGTTTGGCATAAGTGATGGCTTTGATGTTGTTATTGGAAACCCACCTTACTATATTGAAAATGACGATCGGACAAGATTTGATGGGCTAAGAAACCTAGAGTGCTACCAAGGCAAAATGAATGTCTGGTATCTATTTGGTGGTTTTGGTTTAGATGTTATAAAGCCGAACGGCTTACTCTGCTTCATCGCTACAAACAACTGGACTACAAATGCCGGTGCTTCAAAATGGAGAAATAAGGTAATCAAGTCAGCAAGAATTCTTAGCTTGCTGGACTTCGGTAGTTATATGGTATTTGAATCAGCTTCTCAACAGACAATGGTTACGTTGATGAGACGGAGTACAGAAGATAACTATAGATTTGATTATCGGCGTATTATCGCTAAAAAACCCACTAGGACAGACTTTCTGGATTTACTGATTAAAAGCACTGGTGAAAATAATCAGTACATTGAACCTGAGATACAGCGTACTGCTTTTATCAATAAACTACTTACATTTTCGGATGAAGCAAGTGAGCCTATACTTAAGAAAATTTCAAGTAATGGGCTCATAAAATTAACCAGCAAAGAAGTTGCCCAGGGGATAGTATTCCCCCAAGATTACCTGAATAAGAAAAGTGCCAGCAAGCTAGGTAGCCCTCATAAAATAGGTGATGGGGTTTTTGTAGTGAACGACTCGGTAAAGGATAGTCTGCAACTATCCGCAACTGAAACGGAATTACTTAAACCTTATTACACCACAAAGCAATTAGGGAGATATTCCGCCGAAAGAAAAAATAACGAGTGGGTTATATATACGGACTCACATTATAAAAATCGGGACAGCCTAAATGGCTACCCTTCAATTAAAAGCCACCTTGACACCTACTCCTCAATAATTACATCTGCTAATAAACCGTACGGACTTCATCGTGCTAGAGAAGAAAAGTTCTTTCTAGGGGAGAAAATAGTATCACTTCGAAAAAGCCCTTCAAGACCTTCATTCACATATGTCGATTTTGATTGTTATGTTTCTGCCACTTTCTTTGTAATTAAAACAAGCCGTATGAACTTAAAGTACCTGACGGGATTGTTAAACTCAAAACTCATAGCTTTTTGGCTAAAAAATAAAGGTAAGATGCAAGGTCATAATTATCAAGTTGATAAAGACCCTATACTAGATATACCCTTGATTATTGCTCCTGAAGCAGTACAAGAAAAAATCTCCCAGTGGGTATCTGAAATATATGAAGACAAAGGCAATATCGCTCCCAACGAAAAATTGATCGACAACGTAGTTTATGATTTATATGGCATTAATGAAGATGAGATTGAATTTATAGAGAACGTAATAACTTAGTAATTATTCAATACCAAGCTTTTTGAAGAAAATTCTGTTACGTTGATCAGCATCTTTAACTAATTTATCGTAGCTCAAGACTTGCACGTAAGTGTCGTATCCGGACTGATAGCCGAAATAGCCCTCTTGGTCTGGGCTCGTAGAAAGTGAATATTTTTTGGAGATTTTCTTTATCTTATCGGTCAAATCACAAACTAGAAATACATACGCAGGTGTATTACTATTTGCTTTAATATCTCTGCCTTCATAATTCTTAACCTTACCTTGGCGAATCTGCTCAACGTACTCAAGTAATTGCAAAATCGGGTCTTCATCTTTCCCGTAATCGTCTCTCTGAGGTCTCTTCAGTTCAAAAATAGTGATTGGATTGCTAAATACGTTATCTTCACGCACCGCTATTGCGTGATCGTATACCAAAATGTCCGGTCTTTTATCATTTCCTTTTTGTAGAGACTGGTCGCTTGAAACATACTCTGAAAACGCTAATCCTTCGTCAATAATCCATAAATTATGGTTATCATACGGTAATTGATCTGAATCTGTATTCATAGGGAAAATAATGCTATGAACCACTTTTTCTTTTTCAAATTTTTTATCACTACCCCATTTAAGACTTTTCTCGAGAAGGTCGATAACAACTTTTCTTGAAACAACATAGTGGGCTAAGTCAGCCTTGCCGATATCGTTTAGTTCCACTGTGATCTTTTGAACCTCTTCCTGTACTTTATCTACTTCGTTCGTGTCCAGTATTTTATTCACACGGGCTTTTATCACTGCCTCTTTTTCAAATTTAACTTTTTGCAACTCTCCCTCAAGATCAATATCAGAGATTTTATACGGTATGCGATCAAAATCGAGATCTTTTACATAACTCTTGTGCCAAGGAGCCATACTGTCAACATAGCTTTGTATGCGTTCTTTCTTCTTGTTCTGCCGCGGCACAATAATGCTCTTAATCTCTTCATAAATAATCTTAGATACACTTTCTTCAATTTCTTTCTGACTATGCGGGAAGAGCATATCGTTATCATTGTCTCTTGAAAAATGAAAGCTACCTCGCTCGACTGAAACATTGTCATCTAGATAAGTACCTCGAACGTAAGTCTTAATTGAATAGTTTCTGGTTGATTCTTCTTTTTCCTCATTTAGGTAAGTTTCGGTGAAGTCCTCTACAGCTTCCGGAATAAAGTCAGAAAGAGAGACTTTTGTTACAACTCTGTTATGGGCGGAGAGCATTATAGAGCTTTTTGTCTGCGTATAGAGAATCTTGAATATGTCGACATCAAATTTTCTTTTATCTTTTCCTAGACCAATTTCAAGCGTCTTGGTGACTAGTCTTTTTATCTCATCTTGCGAGCCTAGGTAGTCGTTCAATGATATCTCGCCGTCTAGCTCATCGTGAATTAGTATTTGAGGGCATTTATAATTCTCATTTACAAAATATATAAGAAGCTGTTCAAATATATGACGAGCTACGGTCTCAAGCTTTTTATTGAGTCGTCCGGAGTATTCATCCTTTAAGTTCTCGAGGATGACAGTTGTGCTTGTATCGGTTTCTTTACTCTGATTGATAACTTCATTCTCTATGAAATCATTACTTTTACCCGTAAAAGCAAACTGTCGAAGTTTATATTCCAACCCATCTTTGTAGACACTCTTAACCCCCACTGAAGTAAAATACTGTAAGAACGTTAACCTTCCGAAGCCCTTACCGCCAATGTCTATTTTCTTATCTGTATATAACTCATCAAAAGCATCACGATTTTCTGAATTAAAGCCGATCCCATTGTCGATAATTTCAATTGTTTCTATAGGCGGAGAAGCATTTTCACCTAAGTTGAGAGATTTTTGCTTCGACCGTGATATATTCACGGTTATCAGACCATCATCACGACCACTTTCCTCGATTGAATGTATGGAATTTACAATAGCCTCAATGACCGGCGTATAAGCGGTGGTATTTTGCGGTGGGATTGCCTTAACAGATCTGCCAATATTTATTTGAGCCATACCAAAACCTTTCGTCTTCATTATAGACTAGTAGCTATGGGCTTGTGAAAGGGTTAATTCTTCTTTAGTAATGGTTCTGAAGACCGACTCTATATCCAGCCATGACTTGCACCAAACAAGACCGTATTGCATAGTATGCAAACTCAATCTGTTTTGGTATAAGTCTCAGTAATCATCAAACCGACTGCAAAGTCGGTTTTTTGGTACCAGACCTGAATGGTAGTCCCATCTGTCTGAATCTAGGATTAGAACGTTCTTTTCTCGATTGTTTGGCGACACTTTGTTTTTCGATCTTCGGCTCTACAACTGCATAGGCTTCCATTTCAGGCATCGGTAACCCTTTAGCCTCCGCAGCCATCATGTCATCAACCCAGTTCGAAATTAAATCCGTTGATTCAGTGCCAACAATTGAAAATAGCCCCTCTCTCGCAAGAATGTCAGGGACTATTTCATTTGGATAATACCATTTATAGTAGATCTACTTACTTCAGGTTTATTTTGTACGCCCTCTTTTTGCCTAGCTGCACTACTGAACCCTGCTTCAAAGACGCTTGGTCATCTCCTGAAACTTTTTTGCCATCTAGCCGCATGCCTCCTGCCTCAATCAGTTGCCTAGCTTGTGATTTACTCATAGTCGGGTCCAAGGTAACCGCAAGATCAACCAACATAGGATTATCGGATGACAATTCAACTACAGGCACATCATCAGCAATCTTATTGCTGGAAACGGTTTCAAGCCATTTATCGCGCGCCTTGTCGGCATCTTCCAAGGTATGATACATCCGTACAATTTCATGAGCGAGTTCCAACTTAACGTCTCTTGGATTTTCTCCTGAGTTCAATCGTCGCTTGGTGGCGTTTATTTCCTCTAAAGACATCCGCGTGCAGTCAATGTAGGCTTGGACAATGCTGTTATCGGGTAATCTCATAACCCCTGCGAACATCTCGAACGGCTTTTCATTGAGAGCAATGCCAGTTCCCAGGCTCTTGCTCATCAATTTTTCTCCGGTCTCCGGATTTTCAAATAATGTCGTAGTAATAACGATCTTTTCTTTATCCTTGTATCGCTTTAATAGTGTTCTGCCTGCAAGCATATTGAAGGTTTGATCCGTACCTCCAACTTCAACATCTACGTTCATGCTCACAGAGTCATAGCCTTGCATTAAGGGGTAAAAGAATTCGTGGACATAGAGCGGCTTGTTATCAGCTAGTCGCCTTTGAAAGGTGTCGCGCTCGATCATTTGTTGCACGGTAAAGTTGGATGCAAGCATAACTACATCCTCAAATGTCATACCAGCCAGCCAATCTGAATTGAATTTGAACTCTATAGGATTCTCTGTATCTTCAAAGTCAAGAATTTTACCAATTTGCTTCTTGAATGAGGCTAAGTTTTTTACTACCTCTTCTCTTGTAAGCTGTTTGCGCGCCGACGATTTATCGCTGGGATCGCCTATCATTGCTGTAAAGTCACCCACAAGTACGATAATCCGGTGGCCTAGTTTATGAAATCGCTCCAATAGCAGGTAGTTTGTGGAATGCCCTAGATGCACATAGTCAGCTGTCGGGTCAATTCCAACATAAATGACAAGCTGCTTGCCTGACAGCAGTAATTTTTTCAATTCATTCTTCGTTGGATAAATCGTGTCCACCGAGCGAGTGAGAAGTTCGTTAATTTGCTGCTCGTCTGTAATTACTGGCATATTAAATAGAATCGTCAATCAATATTAGGTTAATTTAGGAGTTATTATAACCTTGCCTTCGGTAAGGAGCAAATGTGAGTTGCTACGACGAGTACAATTTGCTTGTGGTACCTTTACGCACAATTCGAGCCTGGGCACTGCATTAGTGCCTGCGATATATCCACATCTGGTCGGTAAACATCTCATCTCACCACTTCTCTTCGGTTACACCGAATATCCAAAGCTCGAAGCGTACCTGGTTAGGCCTCATCTGTTGCTGCTCCGAGTTCTCCGCTATTCATACTATACAGTCCCTGACACTGGATCTGATCGAGCGTGCCAGTAGGGACGGGGATTTCAACTCTGGCGCGCAAGCCTAGATGGTCAGAAGGCGCCAGCGGCGCATGTACGTAGTGTTCTGGGTTTTTCAAGTTTAACGAATTAGGATCATCGTCAAAAACAGGTTCGATAACGCCGGCATCGGATACCTCAATATCGCCCCGAACATAGATGCCATCAAATCGTAAACCCCTTCGATAGATGATTCGTCTGATCATATTTTCTTGATCTAGCATAACCTCACTATATTGTTTGGTAGGCCATGTTGGCGGTTCCTTCTTGAACGCAGAAACGAATCCACCATCACCTTCAAGCAAATTTCGGGCTTTTGAATCAATCGTACCTGGCGATTCGTTAAAGTCACCGAATAAAACAGCATGAGGATGATCTTCGATAGCTGCCAAGAGTTCAGTTGCCTGGGAATAGCGCTTGTCGACAGCTTTTGTACCTGAGCGGAAGTGGGTAGTTATGAAAGCGACCCTCCCAATCATAGTTTTGACTGCTATACGTCTGTCACCAAGATCTATCTTCTCAGCATGCTCGACCATGTTGCCGAATAAACCAACGTGCTCACCCTTGCGACCTGTTCCACTTGCTGGGTCGGGCGGGTTATGTTCAAACCAAATGCCGGTTCCGTAACCCAGCATCTCTGCAAGAACTTCACCGTTATGTTGCACACTGCTCTTGTGTGCCTCCTGAATACCGACAACATCTAGACCACCCGCAACATTCGCGAGCGTTGTGGCCATTGCGCCGATTCGGTAATCCTGCGGCAATATCTGTCCATGCCGTGTACGAGTAACATCAAGTAAAATGTTCTGCGTGGCGACATTGATAGAAAGTCTCTCAGAACTCATAATTATGCTAATTTATAACTTTATTGCGATTTATGCAAATGATCTCAGAAGCTCTGGCGGTAACAAACCTTTGTTACGGAGAGCTATGTCTGCTTAAATCTTTTGTCTGAAACCCGCCTTCGGGCCCTGTCACGAGGACGGGACCGCACATTGACACAAACAGAATACCCAACATCACAATAGCCCCTGTAAGGGGGCTATTGGATTATTTCTTCTTGGATTTACTGGCTATTGCGATCTTTTTAGGCTCGGGCAGTGGTGTTAGGGGGATTTGCACGTGCAATACCCCTTCTTCAAGCTCTGCCTGTATGGAGTCAGCATTTGCCCGCTCTGGCAACTGAATACGCCTATAGAAGCTGCTGCTGCTTTCCCGTATAACGTATTTTTTGTCTTTATCTTCTTCTTTTTCGTGGCGCTCTGCCTGGATGACCAGGCTACCGTTATCCACGTGTACGTCGATATCCTCTTGCCGGAAATTAGGCAAGTGAGCCTCGATAACCAACGCATTATCCTTGGTGAATACATCAGTAGTTGGTATATTCATACCCTTGAACGGAGCGAAGAAGTCGTCTCCTAAAAACTGCTGTTGCAAGGCACTTAACTGTGCAAACGGATCATACCGTGACAGCTTGTTCATATGATTCTCCTTTCGTTAGTTGATAACGTTTTGAGAAGCATACTGCTTCCACTACCATTATGCTGTGTTGGCACTCTCATGTCAAGAGTGCTAATTTATAGAGATCTGCTTAAACTTGTTATGCTATAATATTGACATTTCAATTACTTTGTGCTAATGTATATGTAGTGAGCGCAGGAGCACTCATCATAAGTGTTGGGAGTATAGAGATGAAATCATTTAAATTAGTTATACTGAGCGGTTTTTTGATTGGTACATTAGGTACCACATTTGCCGTGACGGCTCAGCCTGCCCAGGCTGCAATCAATAGTGATTGTAAAGTTACCGTTATAGGTACTGAAAACACCGCTAACAAAAACAACAGTAAGTTCACAATGAAAGGCGACAAAGTTACTGCCAAGTTTAAAGTAACCGGTAAAAACTGTCGCGAAGGCGTCACCCTTGCTGCGTGGGAATCCCCTAATGCACAGGCACGACCACTTTCTGCACAAAGACTATATAAGTATACTCAGGGTACCTTTGCTGAAGGTACACATAGCCTGACCGTTCAAGTCCCTACTACTAAAGAAGGGAAAGTAGCTGGTTGTTACTTCCAGGTTGACCTTGTCCGGGGACTAAAACCTACCGGTAAAGACGGTGGTCCGGCCTACGGTCCTGAAAGAAACATGGGCTGGTTACTCGGTGGAACTAAGAAGTGTGAGACGAAGCCCCCCGTCAACCCACCCGTTACTCCTCCAGTAGTCCCCCCTGCTATCCCTCCAACAACTCCTGAAGAGCCCCCTGTTACCCCCGAGACACCAAAAGTAACTCCTGATGAAAAAGAAAAGGATGTTCCAGAGGCATTACCCGTTACTGGTCCTGGTGCAATCATCAGTACCGTCATGGGAGTATCAACTTTGAGTGGTGCAGTACATTACTTTATCCGTCGACGCTTCTTCTAGAAGCTAAACGTATACAGCAAAAGACCGGACCTATTATGAGTCCGGTCTTTTTGGTTCGTGCAATGCAATCTATAATTAGTGGTACTATACTCTGTGTATAGAGTTAACGAGAGAGATACCCGTCAACATGAACGTACGGAAACTAGAAACCGAATTAGCACAGCACACTGACCCCATCGACCTGTATAACGCAGTCGTTAATCTGCCGTTTGGGAACGTCCTTCATGCCACAACTCTAGGGCTTGGTATTGTTGTCTTATTGTTGGCCAATGAGAAACTCGGTACATTGGACCGCATCGCCCTCTCAAATACAGAGCTTGCTCAAGGTGCCGTACGTATGACCTCTAAGCCATTTCATGAGATAAAGATTCCGCTCGATTACCACGAGAATATCCTAGTGGCTGCTCTGGATACCAATCTTCCGCAACAAACAGAAGACTGGGCAACTATGTTCGCACCAGAACTGAGTCCTAAGGAAGCTCGTTTCAATCAAGCGGGCGCCGGGATTGATTGCAGTATTATTTATCCGCTCAAGACAGAGACAACCCCCGCACCATTTGGGGCGATGATTTTCAGCTATTTCCAACCGCTTCAGAAAATTGATGACAGTCATCATGCATTCATGAGAGACTATAGCGCACTTGCTGCGCGGGCATTAGCAACCCTGGGCTAGACTACTCGCTCAAGTGCTTCACTAAAAAGTACTTCTTCACCGTTAATCATTATAGGGTCGGGGCCGGGCTCTGCACGATGACACCGCCCGTTCTCAACGCGTAATATAGTGTGTCGCTTTTCTCCATAGTTATCCGGGTCAATGATTTGGAGCAAGAAATTGCCGCGCTTTGCAAAGTTGCCATCAGGTGCATCAATAATCATTACCAGTCCTTCAGGTGATAAGAAATTGCCGACATTCTGGATCATGGCATGCTGTCGCTGCCGACTATTCAAATACAACGATGCCGAGAAGACCGCCAGATCAAAGCGGCGCCGGAGCGTTCGGCGCACTCGTATGACGTCGTGCCCGTCAGAGAAATCAGCCCGCACAAACTTTACCCGTTTATGGTGCGTGTCCATGTGGTCAAGCAAATCAAATCGCTCCAGAATAGACGGGTCGCGCAGCTCATCAGGATAGAATGAGCATGACCGAACCCAATCACGAATTGCACCCTGGTCTATATCAGTAATATCAACACCTGCGATATTCCCAAATTTGACCATGCGGCTCAATGCCAGCGTACTAAGAGTCGTCAGCCGTTCATCGGTATCAAATCCGTCAGATGTTATGTTTCCGATCTCTAATGGTGCAAATTGCAGATTCTCGAAATGCTGTGCACCGGCAAACGCCAGCATCAAATCGCCATGTTTGGTACTGCAACCAACGTCGAGCACATTAGGCCGCTTGCCTATCCTATCTCGCAGTAGCAGCGCCCCGAGTTTAACAAGCTTGGCACGCTCAGCGATATTGCTTTGCACCTCACGCTCGGCCAATATCCCAGCAACAGCATTTCTACGAAGGGGGTTCTTCAGAACTGCATCAAACAGCCGTAAAAATGCCTCCGGATCCGTATACGCAGTGGGGTATTTTGTATCATGTCCGAGGGCATCGTGTTGAAAGCTTCTGAGCAGCAGGTTATACGCATAGTTATATGAAGGGGCAGCCCCATCACGAGCCTGACGGTCTGCAAAGAATTCGCCTGTCAGGTCTTGAAATCCTGAGGATGTTGCAAGCGCTTCGTGGCTTGCCCGTGCAAAGATGCCCATGGTGATATTCGATGGGTCTACTTCTGTGTAGTAGCGCTCCTTCTCGAGTAGTTCAGCACTGAACTGTTCTATACCATCCGGATGTTGTGACCAATAGGGTGTGCTCATGCAGCTTCCGTATAATTATGTTATAACATCAATTATCCAGATATCCTCCAGATACACAAGCATAACTACGATGTGATGAGCCTATGGATAAACGCGGCGGAACGAGCCGACAGGCCATGTCCCTCTAAAATAGTATGGACACGGATATGCGGATTGGCAGCAAACAGTTGCTTGGCATTGGTACGAATGACCATGAGATCGCTCCTGCCATAGATAACGTCTGTCGGTATGGTAATTGCATGGAGTTCCTCATATGCTTTCTGCTCCATTATGGTGTTCCGTAAACTTCTTTCAAACGGTACCCATTCCGAATCATCCAGAGAAAAGGCAGTCATGCGGTTCGCCCATCTACCCATATAACGGCTGTAGCGCAGGACAAGTTCTTGCCGGGAGGCAATGTATCCGAAGGCACGCATATACGCTTTCTTTCGGCGATTGTATCGCTTCAACCCGGATACCTCTGCAAGTAAGGGCGGTTCAAATAAGACGAGCCGTCGTACCAGCTGCGGATTATGGAATGCGATGTGCGCCGCAATCAGACAGCCCATAGAATGCCCAACGAGTACGATCGGTTCTTTCAGACGCAAGGCACGAATACTCTTCTCAACTGATCGCGCATGGGATGCCACATCATAGGTTGCCCACTCCGGTTTTGGCGACTGGCCAAATCCCAACAAGTCAAACGTGATGTACCGCACTTCCTTGTCCTGAGGGAGCGCTAATAACGGGTTCCATATCTTGCCGCTACTGGCAATGCCGTGCAGCAACACGACCGGAGCACCCTTTCCTTGGTCAGCAGATACTGCAAGCCGATAGGGCCGCCGCAATGTCTTATGTATAAATGTATCAATTATGCTCACGCTACACATTATACCGTGAACCCATTTTTAGTCGGTTATAAGCTCTTGTGTTATCACATAAAAAGCTCCGTATATAACGGAGCTACTCGGGGGGTGAGAGACTGTTTAGCGCACGGAGAGTTTCTGTGCAGGAACGACTGTTGGCTTTACAGAATTATACTCCCTGGTACGAAGTGACTCTTGGACACTGCTTGCCTTCCGTGCTACGGCAATAGTGTACTGCTTCGCGGTCCGAAGCACTACTCCGCTGACAATCCATGTGCCGTAATACAATAAAATCGAAGTGTATACTGCTGCTACGCTCAGAGCGGCAAAGACAAGACCAATTTGCAATACAGATATAAGCAACCAATCCATATTACGCTCCTACCCGAAATACTTTACTAACAGCCAGCAGAACGACGGCACCTATAATTGCAATCATGATACTGTAGGTATTAAACCCGCTGACACCGTCGGCACCCATGAAGCGTGCAAACACACCACCGACTACGGCCCCCGCAATGCCTACGAGAATGTTCGTGACTGCGTCTTGTTCTTCGCTTGTGTGCATCATCAGAGAAGCAATCCATCCCGCGACTGCACCAAGCACTATCCATGTCATTAATTCCATGTGCTATTCCTTTCCCGTGAACCTCATATGATATTTGTGTGTGAGGTGTCATTGATGACTAGTACTAGCATAGTAATTTGTCCGGTTTGTTTCTGTAACCAAGGGAACAAGTGCTTTGTAATATGTTTTACAAACACGTATACTTTATGGGATGAATACCATCACAAAGGACATGCAGTCCCGCACCTATCCGAAGGGTAATATTATTGTCTTTCAAGGTGAGGTTCCACGCAGTGGGTTCATAGTGAGAAGTGGCGCGCTCAAGATGTACGCCATCGACAATGATGGCAACGATCGTGTCGTCGCTTTCCTGACTAAAGATGATCTTTTCCCGCTTGATTGGCTCTATGGCACTACCAAGGCAGCGCTCTTTTATGTAGAAACGCTGACTGAAGCAGAGCTGTATTCCCTGCCCAAGACCCTGTTTACAGACAGGTTGTTGCAGAATCCTACCTACCTCGCTGAACTCGGTATGAAAGTGCAGCAAGATGCAGCCAGCGGGCTGGTACGAAGCCTGGCGCTCCAGCAGTCACTTGCCGCTAATAAGCTGCTATACCTCTTCTATTATTTTGCCATTCGGCATGGTCGAGAAGTCATGCCCGGCCTCTATAACCTGGGCTTACCGTTAACACACCAGCTTATCGCGGACTGCCTTGGCCTTACCAGAGAAACAGTGACTGGTGAACTGAACAAACTGAAAAAATCCGGTGCCATCGTCTACCGGCAGAAACAATATATCGTAGACAAAAAACTGCTTATCAAAGCAGTTGGTAAAGAGATCTCTGATAATTTCTAGGCAGTGATGTCTTCAATAATCTTCACAAGGTCTTTTGGTGACGCCCCTGCTTTGAGCATGTATTTATCAGCACCAAGATCGTATGCTTCGTCAATTTCTTGCTGAAGATCAAAATTACTAAAGACAATTATTTTGGCGTTCGGATGATGCTTACGGATATCGTATTTCCGGAGCATGCCTATACCATCAAGATTGGGCATTTTCAGGTCAAGCAGAATGACATCCGGATCAAAACTAGCGAGCACTTCGTGCGCTTGTTCACCATCAAAGGCAACGGATACCTCAAACCCAGCCTTCTCGAGGATGGTTTGATAGGCATTATTAAGAACCTTTTCGTCTTCAACGACGAGTATTTTCTTCGACATACTTTAGTATTATCCTCTGGGACGCTTGGCAATATCTGTGATATTTTTCACAGTTTTTGTTCGAAAGAGCGCAGTAAAGGTTGAACCTCGTTGCGGATGGCTGGCAGAGAGATAAACATCACCCTTGTTTAATTCTGCTAGGTGCTTTGATAAGTACAGGCCAATTCCAGAGCCGGATGTGTTTTGTGTCAGCTCATTTGGTATACGTGAGAATTGCCTAAACAATAATGCTTGGTCCGCTTCACTAATGCCCACTCCCGTATCTTTGACATGAAGCAGTACTTTTTTGCCCTCACGCGTGGCGGTAACGGTAATTTTTCCACCCCTGTTTGTGTACTTAATAGCATTGGAGATAAGGTTTTCGACAATCATGCGAATACTATGGTCATCGCCATGTACGACCAGATTTTTTGGAACTTTGACCACGATACTGTGGCCAGCCGACTCTGCCTCTTCTGCTTGTTCGTCAATAACCTCCCGAACAAGACCAGAGAAATCAAAGTCCTTCGGCGTGACGATAATACGCCCGGCGTCTGCCTTGGCCATGTATAGGAACTCGTTGATAATCCGTAGTTGCCTGTCATTGCTTTCGTATGCCAAGCTCAAGAATTTACGCTGTTCTTCGTCTATGTCACCAGCGAACCCCTGGAGTACCATCCCTAAATATTGTTTAACCCCTGTTGCTGGTGTTCGCAGCTGATGTGATGCCAGTGAAAGCAAATCGTCTTTTGCTGTCTGGAGCTTTTGCTGTTCCATGTATGCCTGATCAAGTATTCGCCTACGAACAAGGAGATACACACTAATCGCTATGGAGGAGGCAAACAAGAACCCCCCAATCAGCACCCCATTAGGGCGTTCTCTAATAGTCTGGGTAACTATGAGGTCATCGGCAAAATACTGTATATCCCAGTTCTGGCCATATACTGCCAAACGATTTGTTGTCACCAGCTCTTTCTTGGTGCTATTTTCCCCAGGGAAGCGCTGATGCAACTCAATCCCATCCACGGACACAATATACCCAAGATGCGTATCGGCGAATTGTACTGCATTACCAATTAAATCTTGTGTACGAAACGGTATGAATGTCACCCCCTGGAAGGCTGCCCTCCGTTCTGCGACAGTGTCAGTAGGCGCCCCGTTCCGATACACCGGCATGCACATGACAATACCGGGTTGGGGATTATCAACATCCCGATTGAGCGTTAACGGTCGAGTGATAGTCGGCTCAGCGGTATCCCGTGCCTGCTCTACTGCAGCTTTGCGTTGCTGTTCGCTCAACATATTGAATCCGAGAGCACTGACATTATCCGGAGGCGGCTCCTGAAAGATTACAGCTACCGCGAGGCCGTTTGGCTGCGGTGGCTCATAGGCAAAACTCGGAACGCTGGTTGCCCTAACCGAGGCCTGATACGCATCAAGTTGATCCTGGGCAACATACTGCGCGTACCCGACCGAGAGAATCCCTGGGTAGCGCTTCGATACGTCCGCATAGTTAATAAAGCTATTCCACTGTTCGCGAGTGAGGGAGTCTCCGGACGTATTAACAAAACTCGCCGCCGCGTAGAGCACATCTCTATAAGAAGTCAGGCGACCTTGAATACTGGATTCAATCGCTAATGAACGTTCCGATACCGTACTGCGCATATCATCTTCAACCGCCCTCGTGGCGGCACGCCAACTTAGCGCAATCAGGCCAAGTAGCGTAACAAACACGACGATAGCCGGAAGTAGCGGAAACCGGTTAGCCTCTTTTTGATACGGGTGAGTGGGTAGCCGCATGAATTTCGGTAGTTGTAGTCGTGACATATGTCAATAAATTGTAGTATTTATAGATTGTAATCCCTGTAATATAGTTTACATTCTTTTCGGTAAATTACGGCAGGACATTACGCAGAATTCATGATTGTCGTTGTCGAAGCGTCTGCAGTATCATTATGATATGAAACCACTTCTATTAATTATCGATTTACAAGCAGGGTGGCGACACAAGACCGCAACTGAAGCGGCCATGCTCAAAACAGTCCAGCTGGCCACAAAATTTGAGGGTGACGTTATCCATTGTTGCTTCCGTAATGATCCACAGAGCCTGTTCCACACCCAGCTTGGATGGAAACGATTTGTCGAGCCAGAAGATACAAACCAAATACCAGAAATTGCAACGCTTGATCTGCCTGTCTATTGGCGCAACACGTACTCATGCGTTACTGATGAAACACTACCCGTTATCCAGCATCATCGGCCTGTCTACATAGCAGGTGTCTTTACGGATATCAGTGTAGCAGCCACAGCCATGCACATTTTTGATCAGGGCATACCGGTGTATATCGTTACCGACTGCGTGGCTACGTTGCATGGGCAGCCTATCCATGAGAAGGCACTCATGTCACTAGATTACGCCATTGGAAGAAAGCAGATGATTATAGCAGATGATCTGCTTCAGAAATAGGACAGTGGTCATATTAGTTTAAACCGCTTTCGTTTATAATGTGTGGCAGTTCACTAACAGAAAGCAAACACCATGTCGCTTCTGACACTCAACGTCGGGTCATCCAGTATTAAGCTTGCATTGTTTACAGACAGTGTTACTGAGACTCCCTCCACTGAAATATCCCTAGAAGATATCGGCCAGCCCTACGGTACGTTTATTATGGGTACGGCGGAGCAACGCGTCGCAGGCGCGGCCGATCACACGGCAGCGCTCAATGTGCTGCTTACTCATGTAGAACGCCTGGCTTCCTTATCGGACATTCATGCAGTAGGGCACCGAGTGGTATTTGGTGGGCCGAATTTAGGCAAATCTCAAGAGATTACGCCTGAGGTGATTCAAGAACTCAAGCGGTATGAGTCATTTGATGCCGATCACATGCCGTACATTCTCGCCACCATAGCGCACATGCAGTCCCGCCTCCCCCAAGCCCGTCACATCGCCTGTTTTGATACCGCCTTTTTTGCCGAATTACCCCTTGTGGCACAGATGCTGCCCATCCCCCGTAAGTACTTTGCGGACGGTATCAAAAAATATGGCTATCATGGGCTTTCGTATACCTCGATTATGTCGACATTACAGACAGTAGATGCTCAGCGCGCGGCTGGAAAGGTTATCGTTGCGCATCTCGGAAGCGGCTGCAGTCTCGCCGCCATTGACAACGGCAAGCCAATCGACACAACCATGAGCTTCACGCCCACTTCCGGCATACCCATGAGCTCCCGGAGTGGCGATCTTGACCCGTCCGTCGCCACATTCTTACAGCAAGATAAGCTGATGACCGTGCAGGACTTCTCCTTCATGGTTAATCACCAATCAGGCTTACTCGGTATTTCTGAGACAACCGCCGATATGCAAACACTTCTTAAAACCCAATCCACTGACAGCCGAGCAGCGGAAGCAATTAACCTGTTCAGTTATCGCATTACCAAAGCAATTGGTGAGCTTGTTGCCGCACTTGGTGGCCTCGATATGTTGGTGTTCACTGGAGGCATTGGGAGCCGTTCTGCGGAAATCCGCTCACGTATCTGTGAGAGGCTGGAATTTCTTAACATTACACTTGATGCTTCACGTAATGAAAATAATGAGCAGCTCATTGCAAAAGACGGTACAATACCAGTCAGAGTTATACAAACAAATGAAGCCTTGGTAATAGCACAAGAAGTACATAAAGTAATACAGGATACGAAGTTCTAAGGGGTGGGGAAATGACAGAAGATTACAAGCCATTATCAGACGAGATGCTGGGTAAAATTGATGCGTATTGGCGTGCGACCAATTACATCTCGGTTGGTCAGATTTACTTACGGGACAATCCGCTCCTCAAAGAGCCACTGAAACTCGAGCACGTTAAGAAGATCCTGCTCGGTCACTGGGGCACCACGCCTGGTCAAAACTTTATCTATGTACACTTGAATCGCATTATCAATAAATACGACACCAATATGATTTATCTCTCTGGGCCTGGACATGGCGGCCCTGCCCTCGTGAGTAATGTCTATCTTGAAGGTTCGTTCACCGATGTCTATCCCCAGGTCACTCAGGACGAGCATGGCTTAAAATCCCTGTTCAAGATGTTTTCTTTCCCGGGCGGGCTGTCAAGCCACGTGTCTCCCCAGGTTCCTGGGTCAATTCACGAAGGCGGCGAACTTGGCTATTCACTCAGCCACGCCTACGGGTCAGTGTTTGATAATCCTGATCTTATCTCTGTATGTGTCGTGGGTGATGGCGAAGCAGAGACAGGCCCCTTGGCAACTGCGTGGCATTCTAACAAGTTCATCAACCCCATTACCGATGGGGCCGTCCTCCCTATTTTGCACCTCAACGGCTACAAGATAAGCAACCCGACGGTCCTGGCGCGCATTGAGCGCGAAGAACTTGAGCAATTATTCCGTGGCTATGGATATACTCCATACTTTGTTGAGGGAGACGACCCCGAATACATGCACCAGCTCATGGCAGCGCAGCTTGATAAAGCCGTTGAGGAAATCCGTCGTGTGCAGCACAATGCCCGAACCAACAATGACACCACCCGCCCCCGCTGGCCAATGATTATCCTCACTTCGCCGAAAGGCTGGACCGGTCCAAAATTCGTTGACGGCAAAAAGAACGAAGGCAACTTCCGCTCGCACCAAGTGCCACTCCTCATTGACGAGGCGCACCCTCAGAACTTACCACTTCTTGAGGCATGGATGCACAGCTACCGACCAGAAGAATTGTTTACTGAACATGGTGAGTTGTTGCCCGAGCTTGCTGCACTCGCGCCCAAAGGCACCCGCCGGATGGGATCCAATCGTCATGCAAATGGTGGAACGCTCATGCGCGAACTCCACTTGCCTGACTTTCGCGAATACGCTATCGATGTACCATCACCAAGCACCGTCCAAGTCGGTAACGTCCATGCGCTTGGTCCATACCTCCGTGACGTCATCAAGCTCAATCGAGAACAGCGCAATTTCCGTATATTTGGCCCTGACGAGACCGTTTCTAACCGGCTTGAGGCAGTGTTTGAAGAAACCAACCGGCAGTGGGATGCTCGCACTCAAGATAGTGACGAATTTTTAGCACCCGAAGGCGCCGTGCTGGATTCTATGCTCAGTGAGCACCAATCGCAAGGCTGGTTGGAAGGTTACTTATTGACCGGACGCCATGGTATCTTAAACAGTTACGAAGCCTTTATCCGCATCGTGGACTCAATGGTCAATCAACACGCGAAATGGATAAAAATGTCGTCCGAATTACCCTGGCGAGAAAAAATCCCATCTCTTAATTACTTGCTCACCTCCCACGTATGGCGCCAGGATCACAACGGTTTTACACATCAAGACCCAGGATTTATTGATCACTTAGTTAATAAGAAGGCGGCCGTGACGCGTATTTATCTACCTCCAGACGCCAACACACTGCTGTCTGTCATGGACCACTGTCTACGCAGCCGGAACTATATCAACCTGGCAATATGCGGCAAGCACGACGGCCCACAGTGGCTCACTATGGACCAGGCAGTCGCCCACTGTACAACTGGGCTCGGGGTATGGGAATGGGCCAGCAACGACAACGGGCAGGAACCCGATATCGTGATGGCGTGCGCCGGTGATATACCAACACTCGAGACGATGGCTGCGGTTTCTATTCTCCGCAAAAATCTACCCGATCTCAAAATACGAGTGGTGAATGTCGTTGACCTCATGCGTCTACAGCCGGACATCGAACATCCGCACGGCTTGAGTGACTTCGAATACAACGAGATATTCACTGAGGACAAAAACATCATTTTTGCCTACCATGGCTACCCGTGGTTAATTCACCGGCTCACCTATCGTCGCAAAAATCAGGCCCTCCATGTCCGTGGCTATGTAGAAGAAGGCACTATCACGACCGCGTTTGACATGACGGTCATGAACAAGCTCGATCGCTATCACCTTGTCATGGACGCAATCGATCGCGCCCCCGCCATTGGTGAGGCCGGCAGCCATTTGCGACAAATGATGGAGAAGAAACTGCTTGAGCACAAGTACTACATCACCGAGCACGGGGTCGATATGCCAGAAGTCCGTGACTGGCAATGGGACGTCTGATATTCACCACGTAGACTAACCGGCAGCCCTAATCCTTCCCGTGTTTTACATTAAGAAGAAAGATTAGGGCTTATACGATATGTGATTATTAACAGCATATTTTTAATAAGTTCGTACAATTATATGTATGAGTAGAGAATCGATAGCTCGATCATCCGAAAAACAATCAGGCACCGAACGGGTCTGGCGGTTCGGCCGTGATATCAATGCGCTGGGTGCTCTCGCCATAGCAGGTGTCGCTGTAGCCATTCCAGGCCCCAACGTTATCCTTGCAGGTTGGGCAGGGCTCAATGCAGCGCAAGCAGGTGGCTTTGAGTTACTGCGTCAGCACGCCCGGAAGAAAAAACGTAGCAACTAAACTTACTTAGCTTTGATATGTTCGTCTTGGGGAGCAACAATAACGTGTGGCACCCCGATTTTTACGTGCTTTGCCTTAAGCGCCTTAAGTAATTTACGGCGGTACTCTCCGGCAATCTCCCACTGACTGGCAGGTGACACCTTGCCCACCGCCCGTGCGACAACCGCTACATCTGTGAACTTATCAACTCGCAGAAACTGAATCGGCTCGACAGTCAGTGACTTCCATTTCTCGTCGCCTGCCACTTCTAACCCGACCTTGTTCATCATTTTCTCTACCGTATCAATATCACTGTCATAGCTAACGTTAATATCCACGACCACCGCACTGTAATGGAACGTCTGGTTTGTGATGATAGTTGCCTCGCCATTACGGATAGTGTTCATCGTTCCATCAAGGCTCCGCAATTTGGTGATACGCAGGCTTATTTCCTCAACCACTCCCGATACACCCAAACCAGTGGTACCGCCACTCAACGTCACGACATCACCAACCCGATATTGATTCTCCATCAATATATACATACCGGCCAAGTAGTCCCGAATGGTGTTCTGTGCACCAAAACCAAGTATGACGCTAAACACACCCGCTCCGGCAAGCAGCGCAGATATGTTCAAACCCAGCTCACCTAGTATGACGATGATAGCCGTTAACCACACTATGACACTCGCTACGGTTCGAATGACATTGATAAGCGTATCTTCCCGTTTTTTCTCATCGCTTCTCGTCTCGCCCTTGCGCTGTCTGACTGATCTGCGAACAAGTTTGCCGATGAAATGATGCACGATGAACTGCACACCAAACACAATAAGTACCGTGAGTGATATAACAAAGAGCTCATTCTCAAGCGCCTGCTTCCAGCTCTCGCCAAAGCTCTCAAAAAACGTTTCATTCATACCACTAAGCGTAACCGTTTTTGCCAACGGGAGCAACTACAGTATTCAGAGGCTGACGCTGATCGCCATTAGAGCGTTCGCACTGACGTTACGTACAAATATCTGATAAGCTACGTAGGTATGAAATTGCAGAAATTCAGGTGGTCGCGGGTCTATGAATCGTCAGAAGAAGAGCTGACTGATGTGCTGTATGTCCAGGATATACAGGCCGTTCGGCATCATATCGAGGAATTTCAAGCACTGGAAACAACCGCGTTTGATGCGGACACCATTATCTGGTGCGCAGAAGGATCAATCATATTTGACTTTGGAAGTGAACGTATCTCACTGCAGGCCGGCGATGGTCTCAGCATACCCGCCAGTTACGGTTTCACCGCCACTGCTGGCATCTCCGGCTGTGTCTATTACCAAGCTGCTTAACGAAACTGGCGTTGGAGCTCGGCAAAATCTTTTTCAAGCGTCGTGCTGTCCTGTGCGAAGGATTGTATGAACGTGCCCTCCCGTGGCCACATCACGTCTCTTACAATCCTGAACAATATAACAAACGGGGGCGTCTGCACAGTATCGGCCACTCGCTCCAGCTTATCTACAAAGCTCTGCACACCGCCCGACTGCTCTTTTGTCAGCTTTGGGGTGGCAATCTTGAGCAGTATTCGTATGACAAAAGTAATCACCACTCCCATGAACAGCAGCATAAATACGGGTGCAGCCAACAGCCACCACCACGCGTTGATACTCACGAGCCATATCATCAGCCCACCCACTACTACTCCTGCCAGAGCGGCCAATAATACGAATGAGCGGTACTTCCGCCGTATAAATTCACTCCCAATCGCCCTTATCAAACTAGCATTTCGCATATTATTTTAGCTTAACAGCGCAATCATTTAAAGCAACACCGTTTACACACGGAATGTTCATTCTTCACTGTTCTTATTGTTCACCAGAATCTGTGTATCCAAATGCCGGGTGATTCATAATATAAGAGTGAGTTTGTGATGGTGAGAGCGACCTAGTGCTCGCAGAAGACCTTACACAAAAATGCTCGCTTCCTTCATGGGTAATATACACTGGTTTTGTGGAGGATTTTATTTCCATAATAAGCACAGGCTTGTTCTCAATATAACGATTAATTATAATTCGGAGAGGGATTTTATCGGACCCAATCATTTGGTCAAACATTTCATCAATACTTAGCTTAAGCTGATCAATCATTGAGTTTAAGCTACCCTTCTTTAAAATAAGAAAGTCGGTGCTGTCCAGGCCTAGCACAGTGCCGTCATTACCAATTCCAATATACACTCTTCCTCCGCCGGTATTCATAAACGCAGAAATAGTTTTCATGATTTCGAAGGATAGCCTAGGATCAGCACGCTTAGCGTCCAAACTGTAACGCCAGCTGGATTTAAATTCAACTGTATCCGTTTCGCCTTGATGTATCCTCGTTATGTCTTCGTCTTCTTCGTGCAAAATCTGATCCACGGGTGAGCTAATACTCAGTGGAATGATTTCAACAGTTTCGTCAGCTCCTTTAAGATAATTGTTTTTAATGAGGCGAAAAGCCTCTTGTGGAGTAAGTAGTCCGGCACTGAATAAGGTGTATATAGCTCGCATTCTACTTGACCAATTCAGATTTAATTCTTTGCCTGGTTTCCCTAGCCCACTTATGGAATTCAATAAATCAGCCAGGAATACCACCCTGTCCCGGATGAGGGCAATCTGTTTTAATGAAGTTGTAAAGTAAAATTCGTCCTCGTCAACATATCGATAACTCTTCATGCGTCTAAGGTATGCGTGGGATGCAAGAATGGCCTGATTGTCAGGCTCCCAATATACTGAACACACCCCTCACATAATTTGCTAGCAAAAGAG
>CAZPVS010000012.1:0-29624 GCA_964590315.1 uncultured Candidatus Saccharibacteria bacterium | reverse complement strand
GGTAGTTGTCTGTGGCGTGTCAACATAATCAACTGCGTCAAAGCTGTCGATTGCCTCGCTGGCTGTCATGAAAGTATTGCCATCAGTCTGAAGCCATTTTTCGGGCAGGTGATGTAAGAAGTCAAAGATACCCGACTCGCTCCACTGATGCTCCCCGAAAGTTTCATAATCCATAAAGAGATTAAATATGTGGGCGTCGTTGGTATTGTTCAGCCAGTGCGCGAATTTGTCAGCGGTCAGGGGCCATTCCGCCCAGTTCCGGTCACCAAATCGGAAGGCAATGTCATCGGAGAGCTTGTAGTTTTTCATAAGCAGTCGGATATTCTCAGTGTAGCTGGGTCGGTACACAAAATTAGGACTGCGCCACCCCAAGACAGGGTCCCAACCCTCCGCCAATATTCCTTTATAGCCGGCCTTGTCTGCCCAAAACGCCAAATCATTATTGTAAGACAGTTCAGTATTTCTGAAGATTTGAGGAGTCTGCCCAAATAATTGTTGCACTTTCTCGCGATGCAGCTGTACCTGCGCCTCAAACTCAGCCTGAGAATAAAAGAACGCGAGGCTATGGTGGTACGTCTCGCCAACGATTTCTACCCGTCCCGTCGCAATAAGCTCCTGGAATGACTGAAGCGCTGCTGGTGACCATTGTTCAAGTTGCTCAAGCACCGTCCCCGTAATTGACATGCTTATTCGGAACTGTGGGTACTGATTGAGTAGTTCTAGTAGCTTCCGGTTGGTCGGAATATATGACTTATCCGCTACCTTATGCAGTATACGTTCATTATTCGTCTTGTCTTCATATCCCGCGTTGAAATAGTCGTGTCGAGAACCTGCATCAAATATCGTATAGTGTCCAATCCGGTACGGCTGATGCACATGCAAATATAAAACTATGGCTTTCATGCTGGCACCGCCTGACGGACGTGATTCTCGTATACGTCAAATAGTTTGTCTGCCGCAGTTGTCCAACTGAGCCGCTGATATTCCTTCAGGGAATTTGCGTGAAGCTCATCCCGCAATGCATCATTCTGTACTACAGCGGTAATCTGGTTTGCCATTTCATCGATATCCCAATAGTCAACTTTGAGGGAATTCGTAATAACTTCTGCGACTCCCGCTTGTTTGCTCATCAGTACCGGCGTGCCATAGCCGATTGCCTCAAGTGGGGTTAATCCGAATGGCTCAGAAACGGACGGCATCACAAAGAGGTCGGCAATGCTATAGGCATCACGATACGTTTTGCCCCGCTGGAAATCAGTAAACACGACATTTCGAGATATGCCGAGCTCAGCAGCAAGGTTGATCAGCTCGTAATATTGTTCCCCTGATCCCACCACGAGTAAGACCGTCTTTGGATTCTTCTGCACGACGTGCTGGAATGCTCGTAGCAGATTAGGGAGGCCCTTTTGGATGGTGAGGCGGCCAATGCTCGCCACAACCCGATATCCCTGTTGTTTGAGCGTGCTGAGATACTGATAGGCGTTATCACCGCTTTGAGGGACAAGCATATCTTGGCTGATGCTATTGTGCACCACATCAATTTTGTCTGCGGGGATGTCATATTCACGGATAATCGACCGCTTTGTGTGTTCGCTGACGGCAATCACTTTATCTGCAATAAGCATGGCTGTCGATTCAATTTCGCGAACCATAGGATTTCCGCCGAAGTGTAACCCAGAACGATCTGATTCGATGGAATGGATATGCACAAATAATGGTTTGCCTGAAATCTCTTTGGCACGGAGCGCTGCTCGACAGGTCAACCAGTCATGAGCGTGTATGACATCAAATTCCGCAAGGTGGACAATACGCTCAACCGCTTGCTCGTATATCTCACTCTGACCGAATAGGTCAACCCAGGTAACTTCACCGCTTTTTGTAATGTATTTGAAACTGTCATATGCAATACCGGCTTTTTGAACTTCAGCTACATCCTGCGGATGTGCAGCGTTAATACGCATAAAATCCACATCATGTTTAGCAGTATAGGGGAGCACAAATTCAATATCCGCACCTTTTGATGCGAGGGCTTTGCAGAGATGATAGCATGCTACACCTAGTCCACCACTGTTATGAGGCGGTAACTCCCACCCAAGCATAAGTACCTTCATGACCCTCTGTTTGTTGCTTATGTTAATTAATAATCATTATAAGAATTACAGAGCAATAACACAATATCAATGTGAGAATTCTCACTTAGTACACGGGCGTGCACAGTCTATCAGAGTAGTGTAGGATATAAGCTGTATGGACAAACTAATCGAGACAACAAGTGCGGAATTGCACCAATTCATTAATGAACCGAATGCCATGCGTTCTCTCGTCGTTCTTGTTATATCCATTATCGGAGCCTTTTTCCTAAGTAAGATTGTCGCGCTTGTTATTATTCGCATCGCTCAGTTTGTCGCAACCGTATCTGATAATGCGCCGGATGCGGAACGGCAAGTCCGACTGAGACGGGTTGAAACATATCTAAGCGTCACTATTGCACTCGTCCGAGCGCTCATCGTTGGGTTCGTTGCCTTTTATACCTGGAACTTGTTTAGCGACTATACTACTGTCGGCGTCGCAACCATTGGTGCAAGTGCGTTTTTTATCGTGCTCGCCGGTGGAACAATCGGCATGATTCTGCGCGATATTACCACTGGTGCCAGCATGATCATAGAAGGCTGGTTCCACGTAGGTGATTACATTGAGGTAGAGCCGTTCCTGAAGGTTTCTGGTGTCGTTGAGCGGATGACGCTCCGTTCGACCAAGCTGCGCAGTCTCAGCGGGGAAATCATATGGGTACATAATCAACACATGCAGTCAGTGAAAGTCACGCCCCGTGGCCTTCGTACCATAGCCGTGGACGTGTTTGTTAATAATCAACGGATAGGACAAACGCTTATCGAGAAAGCTATCGAGACGGTTCCGACCGGTACTATCAAAGTTGCGAGGAAGCCTGAGATTACTCGTACGGAAAAATGGGGCGATCATTTATGGCTTTTTTCGGTCGTCGCGGAAACACCCCCAGGGCGTGAGTGGATTATGGAAAAATATTTCGTTGATTCACTACGTGAGGTTGATGAACGCCGAAAGGGTCCGCAGACACTAGTCCGTCCGCCACTTGCACGATTTGCAGATGCTGCAGCAGAGCGAAGTTTCAAACGGGCCGTCCGAATGGCACGCAAAGACGGCACAACTAAGAAGCCCTCGTAGTCATTTTACTTGTCATCCTGAAGTAGTGTGTTAGGCTAGAGTCATAATGTACACCGTATGTATCGTTGAAGACGATAAGATGCTCGCAGAAATCTATCAGACCCTGCTTCAGACTGCCGGTTTTACTGCCCATGTGGCATATGATGGCAGTGCAGGGGTGCAATTGATCAGCGAAACAAAGCCTGATCTCGTGTTACTTGACCTTATGTTGCCTGAGCTTTCAGGATATGACGTTCTCAAGCAAGTACGAGCCACTGACTGGGGCAAGGACCTTAAGGTCATCATGCTCACAAACATTAGCGAGACAGAAGCACCTGATGGCCTAGAAATGCTTGATTTTTCCCGCTATATCGTGAAGGCAAACCTTGTGAGCAAGGAGCTTCCAGCAATCTGTACTGAAGTTATAGAAGAATCCGCCCAAGAATCAGTCGACGCAAAAGCGCTGTAGCTTCGATACCCCAAATACCTGTCACAGTATGTCCTCGTGCACATCGCACTGAGGATATTTCATGTTATGTGACTTGTATCACATGATGCTTACGGTTATTCTTGTACTATAACGTCAATAGTAAAAAGGAAATACCATGCCATCACCAAAGAAAAAGTCAGTTAACAAAGCCGTGAGCGCTAGCAGGATCTATAGTAATCTTGCCGCCATCGTCGCTGTTTGTCTCCTCGTATTGGGGGGTTTAGCACTCTGGGGTAATCAGTTTGCGACCACTATGGTCCGCGAAGAGCTTGCCGCACAAAAGATTAAGTTCCCTGAGAAGGGCACGCCAGCACTCGATCCTGCCGTGTATCCTGACCTGCAACAATACGCCGGTCAGCTTGTCGATACGCCTGAAGAAGCCAAAGCATACGCAAACGGATACATTGGCCGACACCTCGACAAAGTTGCAGATGGCAAGGTCTATGCAGAAGTCAGCTCAGCAGCACTCAAAGACCCAAAGAATGAGAAACTGCAAGCACAGAAACAGCAGCTATTTATGGGTGAGACTCTTCGTGGTGTCCTCCTTGGAACTGGTTATGCTTTTGGTACGCTCGGTAAGATTGCCGGTGTAGCAGCATATGCATTGTTTGCTGGTGCAGTTGCCCTCCTGGGAGTTGCAGTAGTACTCCGTAAGCGAGCATAGACAGCTTCTCGAGTATTCATCGTTATCAACGCTATAAGACGGCTGGAACAATCCAGTCGTCTTTTTCTATGCTGCTATATCGTATTTTTGCAACTTCTTCTTGGCGGACAGGCGACTACTGTTCTGCAGCTCAAGCAACTGTGCGTAAATGCCTCCAGAGTGGGCAAGTTGCTCTGGCGCACCGGTTTCATCAACAACACCGTTCTTCAGGGTTATGATCTTATCAACCGATTCAATCGTGCTGAGTCGATGGGCAATTATAAGGGTTGTTCGGTTTTTCATAAGGTGTTCAAGTGCTTGCTGGACTTGTCGCTCGCTTTTGGTATCCAGACTACTCGTCGCTTCGTCCAGTATTAATATCGGAGCATCCTTTAGGATTGCTCGGGCTATGGCGATACGCTGTTTCTGACCACCACTGAGCTTTAATCCCCGTTCGCCAATGAGACTGTCATAGCCATCTGATAATTTCATGATAAACTCATGGGCATTTGCAGCCTGCGCAGCAGCGATTACATCCGCTTCGGTTGCATCAGGGCGAGCGTACATAATATTTTGTTTGATAGTACCGCTGAAGAGAGCAGGCTCCTGGAACACGACTGATATATTTTGCCGCAAACTGTGACGAGATACCGTGCTGATATCAACGCCATCTATTAATATAGAACCGCTTTTTACTTCATAAAACCGCATGAGCAGGCTCGTGATGGTAGTTTTGCCTTGGCCACTTTCGCCTACCAGTGCTACTTTACTTCGTGGTTCAATAGCAAAGCTCAATTTCTTTAGTATGTCGCTTTCTGTATCATAGCCAAAGCTGACTGCATCAAATGTCACTGCTCCTTTAGGTACAGTGAGCGGTGTCGTAGCGGTATCATGCTCAACTGGCTCGTCCATTGCTGCAAAATAGTCCTTGCTGTTGGTTATGGCTCGCTGGGTCATATCAACATAGAAACTTACACTGAATAAAGGAATACGTACGAGCTGGATAAGCTGAATCAGCATGACCATAGTACCAATTGTGTACGTACCGCGGGCAGTACCGACAAAGATTATCAGATACATAATCAGAAACAAGAACCCCAGTACTAAACGGCGAATGAAATCTTGCGTGTGCCAATAACGACTTTGCGGGCGGGTCGTGCTCATTATTTTATTTAGCAATGATCGGTACTTGTGTAACTCTGCTTTTTCCATAGAGAAGCTCTTTACTACGCGGATCTGTCCAACATTTTCTGCAAATCCACCGCTGGCCTCATCAGAAATTTTGTTTATTTTTGTCTGGTACTTTTGCCACTTCGGACTGCTTTTGGCTGTGAGCCACGCATAGAGCGGGAAGAGAATCAACAGCACGATGGCAACCGGCCAGGCAAAGAACGCAACAATTCCTATCGTAAAAAACGTACTAATGATGAGCTGCATGAAATTATTGGCAAAGAACTGCATGTAACTAGTAAGCTGCTCAACGCCACGATTGAGACGGTTGATAATCGTACCCGTCATCTCAGTATCAAGATAGCGTTGTGGCAGCTTGAGCATGTGCTCGTAATATCGTGTACTGAGTAGTCTCCGAAGCTCCGCAGCCATGCGATCACCACGATTGCCCGTGATATTACTGACGAGATTCTGGCCAAAATCCACCACAAAGATAGCCACGACCACACCGATAATGAAGCCAGTCGATATCGTACCGCTTGGTAAGTCAGCCGTGATTCGATCGATGCCCAGCTTTGTGAGCAACGGTATCGCCTGGGTGAATAATGCAACGATTATGCTGCCTACTGATATGAAGATATACGCAGGCCATAACTCGCGCGTAAACACTATAATCCGCTCTAAATGTCTCATTATTTATAGTATACCGCCTCTTTCATACCATTTCATAACATTCGGCTTGTCTGTTATGGCATGCACGGAGCTTATAGAACATGCTTGGCAATCAGGAACGTTTTCATTTTACGCCATGACGACCTACTGAGCTTGTGCCGGGTGTATGACGCACCTTTTGTCCAAACGGGTGTCTGCACATAGTCCTGCCAGCCAGAGGCTGCAATCTCACGCTCGTACATTGCGTCTTCCGATAGGCAATATCCTCATCTCAGGCACAAGGCTTTTTGCGTCCTCATAATGCATACCGACGGTAACGCCTAGAGCCTTGGCTTCTTTGGAACACGATGAGATGACGTAATGACGCAAACCCCGGAGCTTACGTCGGTTATGGCCTCTTCCAGGAACCGCAAAAGCCCATGTCTGCCGTAAATGTTCACGGGTTGTAAGTTGTAGTTTGGATTGCATGTTAAAACTCCTTAAGCGACAGAACGCGCCGTTAATAGTGTCCAGTTCTTACTGACAGGCTCAAATTTAAGTCGATACTGGTAGCGCCCGTCAGTCATATTGAAAATCTCGATAAGTTCCTGGCCTTTTTTGACCAAGCAACGAAGGCCATTTTCTATAAACGTCAGTTCTTCATCGTCAAATTGAATGTGTTTAGGATAACTATGGATGCCTTTACCTTGACTGAAGTAATAAGAGGTAACAAAAACTTCCTTATTGAATACACGTGTCATATACAAACTCCTTTTCTTTGATAGCAAAAGACAGCTGATAAATGGTACAGCTGGAACGGGTTGTATTAAGAGTGCTGCCTGTTGTGATACGGCATACCGTTCGGAGGCGGTATCTACAGGTATAGCGTGTATATGATTGGCGCACAGGGACCGAGGTATGATTGCCGGGGTAAATAGGCTTGGCAACGATGACCGTGTGTGCGGTTCATGCTCCCATAGCTACGTATAATTATAATGCTTCTGAGCGGCTTTGTTAAGCCTTTACGGCCATGTACTGTGTTGCTAATGTCTGATCTTATCTGCTTATAGCAGCGAGCGCATCCTGAATCTGACTATAATCATCAATACCAGCAGCAGGGATGAGTGCCGATTGGCCAGAGGCTGTGGTATAACTTGCAAGAAGGTTGTCACCGCCGACGTCACGAAGATTAACCTGGCTCAAAGAATCCTCGGGAACCGACCGGAAAAGCTGGAAAAGCGGAAGCAGCGCATCAATATCTATATTTGTACGAAGATTGTCGGCGGCCGCGTCAAAAACTTGCTTATTAGTGCGTGGATCGAGAAGTAATGCAGGGCTCAACTCACTTTTTATTGCCGCAAATACCTTCTGCTGATGCTCAGTTCTGTTGAAGTCTGATTGTGGAAAGCCATATGAACCATATGTCGCCCCCCGGGCACGTGTCAAACGCAGTGCGGTCTGCCCGTCAATGGTATGCTGGCCGTTCGCTAGTTTCAAAGGGCCGCCTTCTTCCAACTTGAAATTAGGATCATAGATGCCGCGCGGATCACTGCTAGCTATGGTAATGGTAATACCGCCGAGTGCGTCGGTGATCTCGCGCACGGCTGCGTAATTGATAATGATGTGATAGTGTATGGGCACTCCCAACGTATCGGTCACGACTTTCTCTAGCAGCCCTGCGCCACCGGGGCTATAGCCCGTGGCAGCAAAATCCTGGCGCTCTCCCGCCTGATACGCTTCGTTTATCTTGCCGTAGCCATAATCAGGGATGTCTACGTATAAGTCCCGCGGAATACTGACCATGTAGCCTGATGCGCTATCCTTATCAAGGCTTACGAGCATTATCGAGTCAGTTAGTTCGGCACCCGCATGGCCGGGGTCATCTGCCGAGTAACCTATCAGAAGAATATTAGTTCTTCCATTGGTGTTTTTTATCTCGTTCGGGGGGAGCACGGCAAAAAGATTGGATGTACCAAATAATTTTGCGCTTGCATCGGAGGCGTTGCGATAATCCAACACACCGATCACTATAAGTGGCACGATTATCAGAAGTAGAAGAACCACGAGGGCTCGCCTCCAAGAAAGCCTCCGTTTTATGTCAGTAGTCTGCACTGATGTTGTC
Source organism: uncultured Candidatus Saccharibacteria bacterium (assembly GCA_964590315.1). Classification (GTDB taxonomy): domain Bacteria; phylum Patescibacteriota; class Saccharimonadia; order Saccharimonadales; family JALRHH01; genus JALRHH01. The sequence goes on along the minus strand of CAZPVS010000012.1, from coordinate 21,368 downwards.
CGCTCAGTATGAGGTGGTGATGTGGTCGCTACTGCTGGTTGATATGAAGTATATGAGCGCTTGATGTTCAGTGAGCGATCTTTCGGTGCAGTCTGTTCATGCACCCGAGGGCTTTTCATAGGGTTAAGTATACGTTGTTCATACTTTTACGGCAATTGACGCTTCATATGCAGCTTGCTCGAGCATGCATTCACTAGAGACTAGGATATGACTGGAATGCCCCAGCCGATGAATTTTCGTTGACTGGTCCACAGTACCTCAACATGTACTCGGGATACTCTGCGTTCGGGTATCGTAAGCGCCAATAACTCAGTATGCGTGCGGCTCATGCGTATTTCTGGCGTGGATGATACCAGCGCTTCTGTATGTACACTGCTGAGTCTTTTTTGCGGATCAGCAGATGCAAGCACCTCAAAATGCTCGCGGCTAAGTCGAGTATCGGTCATGAGGTCGTTTCTGCTCCAGCCTCTAAACCATTTACGTCAGATACCGTCCACAATGAGGAGTCAGATGGCTTAACATACTTCGCATCGCTGTACGTGCCTGTCCACGTTGTCGACAGGGGATAGGTGCCATCGAGTGTTACGGTTCCGCCTGATTCACGAATACCCATCTTGATTCCGGCTGCACCTGCATCAGATTTCTGCACATACCCACCAACCCGCAAACCATAAATTCCGACAGTATTTGCGGGCAAGTCCTCCATAGTATAAAAGTCTTGTAGCCCTACAGTACTCGCAGCAACATATTCGGTTGTGTTAGCCGGAGTCTCGTCAACGAGCAGATAATTATCGACAGAATTGCCATCAGAGCCGGTTAGTTGAGATTGAGAACCGTTTCCGTTTGGCATGAGAGAAGAGACGCGCAAATCGCCCAGGAAGGTGTTATTCGGCTGTCCTTGGGTCGCCGTAGCATCAACTTCGTCACATACCCACAGATCGTCGAAGTACGCGTTATTATTGCCAATACCAAAGGTGAGTTGTTCTACATTTAGAGCACCTGGTGTACCGCCGTTGTTTGTATCGCCAATGTAGGACAGCACTGTTGAGCCATCAACTTGCACCACACACTCACCACCCGCATCATTAATAATTGCCTTGACCTGGATGTGTCTCCATACATTGAGGGGATATGCATAAGTAGAGGTCGCGATCACCGTACCTGCATGGTTGCCTCTTCGAAGCTCTATAATACCAGTAGCATCTGCAAATCTAACCGTAAGGTGATTTATACCGCCCGATCGAATAGTAACCACCCCGTCGCTAACAAAAGCAGGCGTACGCTCGGCAACACCCATATACAAAGTCGCAGCTGGGGTAGGCAGGGTCAGTGTACCCGACGCCCGCATTCCATAAGCTCCTGTTCGAAACAGAGTTGTAACAGTTGGTATGGTAGTCCACTCGGGCTTAATAACCTGTGGTCCGCCCTCGAATCCATCAAAAAATAATAAGCTTATGGTTACTGATAATATAGCACATTTGACAGGGATAGGTGTTGTATTTATGACTCATTACTACCAATACCTAATGCAGAAAAGTCGCTGCTCAATTTGTAGAATTGTCACTCCTGGGTTGCAGCTACAGATTACGTCTTAAAATTTATGTTTGATCTTGTCCATTAGAGTAGCTTCCATTCGATGTGGAACAATCATATTCAGAGGAGATATAGCGAGAGCCAGCCAGGATTCAAGCTTAACTTTGTTAAAAGGAGCGTCGTATCTACACAGAGGCATTCTGGTATTCAGGGTAACATTGTATCTATACATGGATCTTAAAAGAGTGTCGCCCACTCGTACAATAACCAACGGTTTAATATTCCTAGAATGGGCAAAATCACTGACTTCGTCTGGAATTCTGTAAGTTCTTGTACTTTTTGGCACCTCAGGCGTTGGAGGCGATTGCACCTTCCGACTATCCGAGTAAGCTCCTTTGAATAAGGCGGTGGATGCTATATACTCCCGCTGCGCTAACTGAATAGCCAGACCACTTTGTGCAATAGTAACAGCCTCTACTCCCACTAACGGCATGGAGCTAAGATAGTTATCAACTGAAATTCCAAAATGATTTGCTAATGGCTCGTATGTCTCGGGTGAGGAGTACTTATAGAAATCTGCTTGCATGGTAATTACCTTTATGCAGATGATAGCAGCCTGCATTAGTAATTATAAGCATGGGGGTATGGAGGTGAGGTATGTATAATTCTGGTGCTTTATCATTTCAAGCATCGGGTATGTTGATTAGCAAACCGAACCCTTCGGGCAATGTGGTTCTCATATCTCGGCTAAAGAAAAAGCCCATCACACGGATGGACTCTTTCTTTGGCAGGGGCACGTGGAATATCTAGATATAATGTTCAGTCTTTCTCGGAATAAATTCCTGTGAGAGCCTTCCATTATCGAACTCACGATCCACACTCGCTTTGCTCGTTAGACCGTGGCCAACTCTACGAGTCTCTGCAAAATAAAACGACCTATCTTGCGACAGGTCGTTTTATTTTGGCAGGGGCTCACGACGATTATAGAACCTATCGGGGCGTAGTAAGTATTTCTGACGATGCCCTTAAGTAGTCTTCAGTTACTGCGAGGTTTAGTGGCCGCTTGCCGTCTTGACCCACCGGGTGTAACTGACCCTCGGCATCCCATGATAGGTTTGGGAATTGCGCTACTAGTTCGGGTAAGTCCTCCCTCACGATAGCTCCATGCAAACCGCCAGCGAGAGCAATGCCAGTTTGGGAAAGGTCTAATCTGTCATGTGCCTCGGCGACGAATGGCTTTAATGCTGAAGTATCTAGCCGTTGACCCGTCCCGTGGGAGGAGTCAAACAATAGGTAATCTATCTGACTTGCAAAACGTCCAAGCCTACGCACCACCCCTTTCGGACCGAGTTCTTCCATGGCCTCTTTATGAACTTGCAGAAACACGGCAACCTCAGTGTTTTTAGCATCTTCGAGAAATTTAAGAGCATCATTGTTCTTGTGCCAGGGTAGCATGTCGAATTGAATTGCTTGCAACCACGGCCGACCACGCTCAACAATCCGTTCTAAAAACTTCTCACGATATTCTTTGCTGTCAACGTATTCAATGTCTAGATATGCTTGAGCAACTGCGACGGTGTTTATATTTGGATCATCATGACGCAAGGCACAGGTAAATGGTTCTTCACCAACCGGATACCATTCCTTGCCGTATTTATTCTCGATATCAAGAAACTGCGTTTTATGAACAGCTTTCACGCCGAGTGCTAATAGACGACCATTATCGTGCAAGCCAGATTCTTCGGCAATACTCTCAAGTTGTGCCTGTACTTCAGAAGATACAACACCACTTACGCCAACATAGGGTTGCTTTAATTGCTCAACCATTACCACCAGTATCCAGCAGATGGTATGAAATTACAAGCGTAAGAAATAAAAAAGACACATCATTGACAACGTGTCACTTTTATTGGCAGGAGCTCCAGGACAGGTACCAAACTGGTTTATTGCGTAATAAGTATTTAGAAGGTTGATACAATGAATGTAATGAAAGTAGCCATCCTTGCCCCTAGACACTACGTAGATGAATTAAAAGCCTCATACAAACCAAGACAACCCATTCAAATCGAATATATTTATGAAGAAACGCTAAAGAAAGGTGATCTGCATGAGCAGGTTACAAAACTTTTGGATAAAAAATATGACGCCTACATTGGTCTTGTAGATTGGACGTCCTTGCTAGCTGCTCATCTAAATCACAAGATACAAAGACCTTCTCCCAATCCTGAAGTCGTAAGTAGGCTACAAGACAAGTATTTGTCTCGTATCCTTCAAGCAAAGGCCGGTTTATATAAAGGATTCACCAGCGATTCTAGAAATGTTACAGAATCGAGTGACGTATCGTGGCCGGTATTCGTTAAGCCGCGACGGGCATCAATGTCATTTATGGCAGGTCCTGCCGCCAGTATTACAGAACTAAGCAATATATGTTCTGAGCAAAATCGCAACCTACTTAAATCGATCAATCAGGAATGGTCTGAGCTTTACGACCTTCTTGGAGTAAGTGCAAAATTAAGGAATGGTCTTGATGGATTCGAAGTTGAGTCGATGTTGCATCACGGCATACAGGTAACGCTTGACGGTTTTGTACAAAAACGCAGAGTGAAATTCTTTGGCTTCACAAAATCTGTTTTCTTGCCAAACCATATAAGTTTTAAAAGATTTGATTACCCATTTATATTTCCTCGACGTCTTGCGAAGAGAATTCAACGACATGCCCGAAAAGTGATTAAAAAATCGGGATATAATCATTCTCTGTTCAATATTGAATATAAGGTTGATATCGAATCAAAGAAATTTAATCTAGTGGAATTTAATACTCGTCCAAGCTCACAATTCATGTATCCAATTCAACTAATAACCGGCGTACATCCTTTGGATGTTGCGATTGATATCGTACTCGGCAACAAAGCTAAGGTTAAATTGCCAAGACACATTTCTAAAATCGCAAGCGTTTGTGTCTTTAGGCGGGAGCATGATGCAGTCGTGCTTAAAATACCAAACCAAAAAGAGATGCAGTGGTTCACTGAATCCTACCCAGATGGAAGATGGAAGTCTTATGCGCTTGAGGGCGAAGCCTTGTCGCAATTTCCTAATGATTCGCATACTTACAGGTATGCCGAGATGACAGTCTCGCATAATAAGGATGAACTTGTTCATAATTTTGAGGACAATCTAAAAGCAACCTTCGACTCGAAGACAGTATTAGAAAACAAAGTTTAAATTCGGCAATAGGGCAAACCAGAATCGAACTTCTTAACAGAGGTGGAGGAAAACTTAATGAACCACAGTCTTACGACATCAAAAATCGCCAACAGAGGTGGCGATTCAGAAAAGTTTGGTTGGAATAGTTTAAATTCTTCGTGGCAGGGGCACGTGGAATCGAACCACGATCTAAGGTTTTGGAGACCTTTATACTAACCGTTGTACTATGCCCCTTGAAAAATGTAAGGTACTTAGTTTGCTCATAGGCAACTACAAGGGTAGATAATACCGAATAAAACCTTTTTTGTCGACAGATACTCTTATGACTATGCCTCTCTGCCGGTTCACGATGTTAATTTGTAAGATACTGCACTTTTGCAATGTTACAAAAATTGTTATAGTTTATTGGTAAATGAGCAAGTTAATCCTGAATAAACCAACGCTGATCCTTATGTACGGCTACCCTGGTGCCGGCAAGACGTTCCTTGCTCGGCAAATGTGTGAAGACATTCAGGCCGCTCATGTCCAAAGCGACCGCATCCGATATGAACTGTTTGAGCAGCCCCGGTATGACCGGCAAGAAAACCAGATTATCGATCATCTGATGCAATACATGACCGAGGAATTCCTGAATGCAGGCATTAGCGTCGTTTATGATATCAATGCGATGCGTGCCGGTCAGCGGCGTGAGCTCCGCGACTTGGCACGGAAGCATAAAGTACAGACTATGCTGATATGGATGCAAATTGATGCAGAGAGCGCTTTTGCTCGTGTTGGCAAGCGCGATCGTCGTAAGCTCGATGACAAGTACACCCCATCTGTTGACCGCAAAACATTTGAGCAAATTGCCTCCCATATGCAGAATCCTCAAGCGACTGAAGATTATATGGTTATCAGCGGCAAGCACACCTATCACACGCAGCGCAGTGCCATCATAAAGAAACTGTATGACCTGGGCCTCGTCACTACCAATACTGCTGGTAGCAGAATGGTCAAGCCAGGGATGGTTAATTTAGTACCTAACCCGCTCGGCGGACGGGTTGATACCACGCGTCGCAATATAACGATACGATAACACCATGTCTGTCAAAAAAATTGAAGTCGCCAATGTCGGAACAGTGGCGTTATATAAGCGTCGCGGCGCCCGCAACGTCCGGCTCAGTATCTCTCACACGGGCGAGGTCCGTATAACATTGCCATTCTGGGCACCATATAAAGTAGGTGTTGATTTCGTGAAGTCAAAAGCTGAGTGGATTGCAGCCCAAAAGCCACCGTTGGCTCTGCTTGAGCACGGTTATCGAATCGGCAAAGCACATCACATTCATTTTGAGGCAGGATCGGGGGTAACAGTATCGACACGAATAAGCGGCAACCAAGTACGGATATTACTACCAGTAGGCATCCGCTGGGATAGCCCTGAAGCGCAGCAAGCCGCGGTACAAGGAGGCGTACGCGCCCTGAAGAAAGAAGCCCGGCAATTACTCCCCCGTCGGCTGAAAATGCTTGCTGATACCCATGGCTATACGTTTAACAGCGTTGCCGTGAAGCAGTTAAAGGGAAGGTGGGGGAGCTGTAGCGAGCGACAAGATATAGTGCTTAACTGTTTCCTGATGCAACTTCCGTGGGAGCTCATTGATTATGTACTCCTGCATGAGCTTGCTCACACCAGAGTGATGGCACATGGCACGCCTTTTTGGGAAGAAATGGAGCGAACTCTGCCAGATGTCAAACAGCTCAGAAAAATGATCAAGGCCCAAAAGCCCACGTTGTAGCAACAAGGTAAAAGAACCATTCTATGATCTCTTATCTCTATTCTCTGGTTAATGCTTATGGCATAATATAATCAAATGCCCACACCCGCACCGCACGCCGCACATAGTGCCGAACTCGAACGAGAACGACTGACCAGCCTGATCAACAGCATGGCTGACGGTGTCATTGCCATAGACGAGCACGCAAAAATCGTCATCTACAACGGTGCGGCACTCAATATTCTTGATGTGAACAGTAGTATTACCGGCAAGTCGGTTCAAAAAGTCATAAGCCTGCTTGATAAGAACAATCAGCCCGTAGAACTCAGACGGCTTATTCTTGATACGAAGACGCAGATGACATCACGTGATTGGCGTCTCGTCTACCCGGACGGCAGCACGACTAATCTGTACATAAGTATCGCTCCCGTAAAGCTTGGATATGGACAGCAGGGCATGAGCGGGCATGTCATACTGCTGCGCGATATCACCAGAGAGAAATCACTAGAAGAAGAGCGGGATGAATTTATTAGTGTCGTCAGCCACGAACTGCGGACGCCTATTGCAATTGCAGAAGGCAATATCGGTAATGCCGAATTTATTCTTGAAAAAACAGGTGACACCACAAAGGTGAAAGACGCGCTGAGCCAAGCACATGACCAGGTAAACTTCCTGGGGGGCATGATTAACGACCTATCGACACTTTCACGAGCAGAACGCGGCAAGCTCCAAGCTGATATAGAAGACATCAACGCCCATGATTTAATAGCCGAGCTTGAAAAGTTATATACTCCGGATGCAGAAAAAAAAGGCCTCGCACTCCATACCGAGATCGACCCTCATCTTGAGCTACTGAAGTCTTCGCGCCTGTATGTTCGGGAAATATTGCAGAACTTCATAACCAACGCTATCAAATACACTGAGGCGGGCCATGTCACTATTGGTGCCCAGAAGCGCGAAAACGGCGTCTTATTCACGGTATCTGACACCGGTATCGGTATCAGCAAAGCAGATAAAGAGAAAGTGTTTGATAAATTCTTTCGGAGTGAAGACTTCCGCACCCGCCAAAACAGTGGCACAGGTCTCGGACTCTACGTCACCATGAAGCTGACACGACTCATTCACGCCGATATTGATGTGGAGAGTGAACTAAACGTTGGCTCAACCTTCCGCATATATGTACCGAATCTCAGTTAACCGTTAGTTATCACGTAAGCGAGGCAATCGAGGTGTCACGTGCATGACGGGGATGCACACATTACGGTCTTTCCACTCAACGGTACCGAATTCATACTTCAGCATTGACATAAGCGCTATTACCACCTCTGTCAAGACCTCTACCGGGAAGTTAATCAATGCAACAGCCACATTGGCAGGACTCGTAAACTGCACCACCACAATATGGTTAATAGTAAACAAGAGTGTGGCTACCGCACTGAGCAGCGCCAGGCTCTGTAGATTATTAACGAGCGCGTGAGCCAATCCCACATATGGCCCAATGAACATTACTAGCTCAGCTCCAATCAGCAGCAAGGTATTCTCAGGTCGTCGACGTAACTGCGGGTACCTGGTTCGGAGCGCCGTTGCTCGCTGCTCGGCGTAGCTTTTTTTCGTCTGAACATCGAGCGTGTCATTAGCGCGAATGAAGCTATACCCATTTGTCTTGACCAACTCGCGCGCAAAGAAGCCTTCAGGGATAATCGAGTGGCTTACAGCATCAAAATTACCGAGTTTGTCCAGAGTTTTACGCCGTATCAGCCAGCACGTGCTCAGTACTGCCGGGCGATTAAACAAAATGCGCGGCACAGAGAGTTCCCACCAATAACGCATCGGCTGGATAAACGCCCCCGCGATGCTTCCCGATACCCGATGGGGCAATACACTGATCATGTGCTTGTCGCGCACAAGTAATTCGGTAACCAGGGCTTTAATGGCGTGCGGGCCAAATCGCACATCTACCCCGCAAAACAACAGTAGTTCGCCGCTGGCTTCTTCCGCGAGTGTATCGTAGGCATGGTTTTTGGCGAGCCAGCGATCGCTCGGTTCTTCACCTCTTACAAAACGTACCCCGTCATGCGCAAACGCCTTGATAATGTCAGATGTTTGCGCGTGGGAGCAGTCATCGAGCACTATTATTTCCAGCTTGGGGTAATCACTCGCCAGCGCAGACCGCAGACACTCTTCAAGATCATATGTTTCATTCCGGGCAGGTATCAGTAACGATACTGTTGGTAGATCCCGATCGGCATAGAAAGTATTACCACGCTTATACCGCGTTCGATACAGATTCACAGCAGTTAAGAACACAATACCGAGTGCCACAGCGACCTGGAGTCCGGCTAAAACAGTAAGTGACGTAGTATCCGGCATAGGATTGATGCCCATAGTAAGCATACCAACAAGTAGGAGCTGCCCGACAATGAACACACGGCTAGTACGACTCGCACTTGCGTACAGGTAATGCGCATGCATGCGTCCCATCCCGATCCGCAAGTAATTGATAAACCGTCCAAGCGTAAATAGGGCAATGAGCAGAGCTATACCGCCCGGCTGCTGCACTACCATTAAGAGTGTCGTGAATGGCAACGCGGCACTTAATAACAACAGGGCTGCAAATCTATGCCGCCAGACCACAGGTAAGAACATAAGAAGTTCCAGCACTGTAATCAGCAAGAAAGCCGCAATAATCATTACCATAATCATACCAGTCATTGACAGTATGTTCTACGTGAGGTAGTATTGACTCATTCGGATCTACTTGTATAGTAGATCCTTTTTAATTCACGAATCATCAGTTGACAGTGTGCATGATGTGGAGTGAAAATAGTAAGTCCACATGGTGTAATAGGGAGAGATCATGGCAGAAAAGTCAGATAAAAAACCTGCTCGACGGCAACTCAAGAAGCCAGAGACTGTTCGTGAACGCGCAGAACGCGTCAGCACCGCCGCCCCCAAGCAGCGCCGCGTGACTCGTACCGCCGGCAAAGTTACTCGGCCGTTACGCAAGATCGGTGCGGCAGTTAGCCGCGTACTACGACCGTTGGCGTTTGTGCTGATACCTTTCCGGACAAAGCCATTTCGTCTCATTGGTCGTGTCATTGCAGCCATACTGCTCTTCAAGTTTTTCCGCAATTCATGGAAAGAAGTTCGGCAAGTCCAGTGGCCAACCGCACGAGAAACATATCGATTGACCGTTGCAGTCTTTATATTTTCGTTACTGTTTGGCGCACTCGTTGCGGTAACTGACTATGGTTTGGATAAAGTATTTAAGAAGGTGTTTATAGATTAATATGAGTAAGCGATATGACGCGACCAAGCAATGGTACGCAATACACACATACAGTGGCTATGAAGAAAAAGTAGCCGAAAGCATCCGCCAGCGTGCGGACTCGTTAGACATGAAAGATAAGATTTTCCAGGTCATTGTGCCAAAGGAAAAGATGATCGAAGTTAAAAACGGCAAGCGTAAGGTCGTCGAAAAGCGCATTTTTCAGGGCTATGTGATGGTCCAGATGAAGATGAGTGAAGATGCCTGGTACATCGTCCGTAACACGCCGTCAGTCACTGGCTTTGTCGGCAGTGGTTCCGAGCCAACACCTATCAGCAACGAAGAAATTGATAAAATCATGAAACGCATGGGTCGAGAAGAACCAAAGCATAAGATTGACTTCAACATCGGCGAAGTTGTTAATATCACCGATGGTCCTTTCAAAGGCTTCGATGGCTCAATTAATGAGATTGACTCTGCCAAGGGCAAGCTCAAGGTACTGGTGAATATGTTCGGCCGTGAAACACCGGTAGAACTCGACAGCCTCCAGGTCAAGCGCGTCTAGGTATAGTAAGCATAGGCGTCAAATGAGCGATTCAGTTCAACCAAAACAGGAATGTGTCATGGACATTCTTGATGACGCGTCCCAAGATTCTCTTGAGGCCCAAAAATACGAAAGAACAATGTTAAGATGTGGCCGTTGTTCGGTTATGGCTATGCTAGAGGAGGGTGTGACAGTACACTACGGAAATAACTGTATTATGTTGCACGGCGAAATAATCACCGCAGCTGAAATGTAGCTGGCTATGGACAAAACACCTCATATCTGGTACATTTAACAGGTTACGCACTGCTTACACTACTAAACGGTAGTAGAACAGTTCAGCAGCTTCAGACTGAACGTTCGACAAAAGGAGTATATTCTTATGGCAAAAGCTATAAAAGCTAATTTAAAGATGAAGATTAAAGGTGGCCAAGCATCGGCGGCTCCACCCGTCGGTTCATCTCTCGGTCAGCATGGGGTGAACATGATGGATTTCATCAACCCATTTAACGAGCAGACCAAAGACCAGATGGGTCAGGACGTCACCGTCCACATTACTATTTATGAAGACCGCACCATGGACTGGCGTGTTGTTGGTACCCCAACTGACGTACGCATCCTAAAAGAGCTTGGTATCCAAAAGGGTTCGGGCCGGCCAAATAGTGAAAAAGTCAGTAAAAAGCTGACTGACGCACAACTAACTAAGATTGCTGAAGAGAAGGCTGCCGACATGAACACGCAGGATATCCCTGCAGTGAAAAAGATGGTTGCTGGCACCGCCCGCTCAATGGGTGTTGAGATAGAGGCTTAGTATGGCTGAGATGCTGCCTTCAGGTGACCCCGAGGTATTGCGTAATATTTTCATTCGCGATATTGAATCGGTTGAGTTACCCGCAGTTGAAGAGGGGTTGTCACCAGAGGAAATCCGAATAATTCGTCGTGAAGCTACACAAGCTGGCATAAGTCTACCGGAGGATGACGCGAAACTCGTACCTTATCTTACAGCCCAGTCGGAAGACGCATTCTGGAGAGATTAATTAATAACGTGGGAGGCAATGAGCCGCTTGAACCACAAAGGAGAATTTTATGGCAAAGACTAAAGCCGAACTACTAGAAGAAGCTAAGAAACTTGGTGTTGAAGCAACAACTAAGAATACTGTTGCTGAGATTACGGCAGCAATTGCCGCTATCAGCCAGACACCAGTCGAAGCAACAGAAGCCGGCCAAACTGAGGTTGCCGAAGCTGGAGTCGCAGAAGAGAAGAAAACTGCCAAGGCAGGCAAGCGAAGCGACAAGGGTCAGAAGGAAGCTGAAGAAAAAGCAGCCAAGCTTGAGGCACAACGTCATCGAGATGAAGAAAATGCGGCAGCTGATGACAAGCGTCCGAAGCAACTGCAACGAGTTACTACAAAATTAGATCGTCGGGCAAAGGGCTACCACACCGCCGCACAACAGATCGAAAAGGGCAAAAACTACTCCCTCAAAGAAGCAGTTGAGCTGACGACCAAGACGAGTTACGTGAAGTTCGATGCAACAGTTGAACTACACGTTAACCTGGGCGTAGACCCTCGTCAAGCTGATCAGAATCTCCGGGATACCATCGTATTGCCTGCCGGTACCGGCAAGACCGTCCGTGTCGCAGTATTTGCGGATGGGGATGATATTGCCACGGCCAAGAAAGCCGGCGCAGATATTGCAGGTGGTGAGGAATTCTTGCAGCAGCTAGACAAAGGAAAGTTTGAGTTCGATATTCTTGTCGCCACGCCTGCTATGATGGCCAAACTCGGTAAATACGCTCGTGTACTTGGGCCAAAAGGGCTAATGCCTAACCCAAAGAGCGGTACCGTTACTACCGATGTAGCGAAAGCAGTTACGGAAGCAAAGGCCGGTCGTGTAGAATACCGCGTTGACACAACCGGTATCGTCCATGTTGGCGTCGGCAAGGTGAGCTTCGGCACCGACAAACTGCACCAGAACATCCGCGCCGTACTCAACAGCATCAAGGCTAACAAGCCAGCAAGTATTAAGGGCGCTTACGTTAAAGCAATCTATTTGGCAACAACCATGGGCCCATCTATCAAGGTAGATAGCTCAGAACTGTAGCGATAAAATTCTACAACAATCAACGACTCGCCATGTGCGGGTCGTTTTTGTTATGCTTATGCCTGAAGGGGATTAACCAATAATCCAGGGGGAACATCATGAAGGCAGTCCGCTCACGGAAAGACGCAATTGCCTATAAAAAATACCTTGCTTCACTTCGCCCCGAAGACGGCTGCCAATTTTGCTCAATGACCCGTGAGGATTCACAGTATGTTGCGGAAACAGACCATTTCTTTATCATCCGTAATCTTTTCCCATACTCCTCTTGGGATAATCAGACGGTGGCAGAACACCTGATGATCATCCCAAGACGACATGTCACCACACTGAAACAGCTCTCATTTGCTGCAAGCAAGGAATATGTCGATACTATCAGTGATTATGAGCATGGGGGATACAGTATTTATTCACGTTCGCCGGGTTCTCACAGTCGATCTGTCGCACACCAACACACGCATCTCATTAAACTTCAGCCTCTCCAAAAAAGCATGACCATACTACTCACCAGCAAGATTAAGTACCGGCTTTTGCCATCAAGGGCACAATAAATATATGCGTTACATAGCACTTGAAGGACCTATCGGACACGGCAAATCGACATTTGCACAAATGTTACAAAAGGCTGCTCCCCAGTCTGTTCATCTCGAGAGCTCAACAGTTATCACAGAAGTCGCCAATGCTTTTCAAGATTGCATCAATGAATCTGTACATTTCTCAGACATTGAAGCACTGAACAAATGGTTGCTGCCATTGCCTGGCATACTTAAGGATATCGTGAGAGTCGATACCAAGGTTGAAGCGCTGACATTCAATGCACAGGATGTCAATGAACAACCACGGTCATTCGAGAAATTGTTCGATTATGCGCGCATGATTGCGTCCCAACCGGATATGCTACATCAAGACATTACACCGGCGAACAAATCACAATTTCGAGGGCTTCTCCAGTGGCTCGGTGGCTATCTCTCTGCGCGTGTGGATGAAGAGATATGGTTTAGCGAGCTGGTTCGGCGTTGCGAGGAAGCGGATACGCAACAACCGCCACAAGAGACCCTAGAGTTCGGTATACTCAGTGCGGTACGCATGCCCGGTGACGAGCGTGTTATGCGGCGCATCGGCGGCCACATCGTCAGAATCATTCGTCCGGCCATGATCGCTCAAGATCTGCATGATCCAACCGAAAGTAGTCGACAGCTCATTCATCCTGATACCGTCGTGCATAACGACGGCACCCTGTCAGATTTGCGACCAGTTGCAACCGAATTAATGAACGATATACGTACAGGCACACTCCGCGGTATATATTTTGCCGAACCACCATCATCGCACCAATAGATATCGTCTTATACCGCATCCCTACAGGCGCTTTTGAAGATTACAACGCAATGTAGTTTACAAAACTACAACGTAAAAGTGTGCTATAGGGCTTGCAACTTAGTTTTGGCATTCCGTACAATATACTTAAGTTATAGGGACAAGAGAGGGGAACTGTGTCGGTCTACAGCAATATTCAGATACGCGAGGCTATCAAAGAAGGACATATTGTCTGCGAGCCTTTCGACCCCAAGCACGTGGCCCATGCCAGTCTTGATGTGACACTTGGCTATTACTATTATCGAACCGGCCAGTCAAAGCGCGGCTTCGTCTATAATCCGTTCGATGAAACAGATGTTCGCCGCTACTTCGGTGAGGTACAGCAGGCTATGGCACATAAGGATTGGTGCGATGCCAATGGCGTGCAACTACTTGCCAATATCCCTCCTGAGCATCCCGTCATCCCCCTCCGTCCCGGTGAGCGCATCCTCGCCCATACCCATGAATTCTTCGGTATTAAACCGCCTGGGGCATACCAGGTAAAGGCACGATCAAGCTGGGGCCGCAACGGCGTCGCAGTGTGCTTTGATGCAGGTTGGGTAGATCCGGGCTATATCAACCGACTGACACTAGAAATATATAACCTCAACGAGCACGAGACAGTACTGCTGCCAGTTGGTGAGCGAATAGCTCAGGCGGTGTTCCTCGAAACTGGTGAAGTTGAGGGAAGCTACGGAAAAGGCCGTGACGGTGGGTTTAGCGGCAAGTATCAGCAAGGAGAAAACCTTGAAGAAATCATCAGCACCTGGCGCCCAGAGGCAATGCTTCCTCGAGCGTATAAAGATCAACGAACATTACCGGTGGAGATTGAGGGTTTAAAAGCACGATGACCAGCTCGAAAACACCCGACAAAGGCACGTTCATTGTCATTGAAGGGTCAGACGGATCAGGTAAAGGCACACAGTTTAAACGACTCATTGAGCGATTACAGGCCGAGGGCTATGACGTCGCAACTTTTGACTTCCCACAGTATGATGAGCCATCAAGTTATTTTGTTCGGGAATATTTAAACGGTAAGTACGGCACGGCAGAAGAGGTTGGCCCATATACAGCTTCGCTCTTTTATGCACTTGACCGCTACCAGGCAGCGTCATCGATTCGAGAAGCCATCAATCAGGGCAAAGTTGTATTGGCAAATAGATTTACCGGCTCAAACATGGCACACCAAGGCACAAAATTTAATCACACTGAAGAACGCCGGGGCTATTTTATCTGGCTTGATAACCTCGAGTTCCAGATGCTCGGCATCCCGCGTCCTGACGTGTCATATGTACTCCGCGTACCAGCTGACGTCGCCCAATCACTTATTGATAAGAAAGAGGCTCGTTCATACACCACCAAAAAGCGGGACATGCACGAAGCCGACTTGACGCACCTGAAGCGCGCCGTGGAGGTGTACGATGATTTATGCGATTTGTTCCCAAAAGATTTTTACCGAATAGACTGCGTGAGAAGTGGTAAGTTACTGGATGTTGATACGATTCATGACACATTATGGAAGACTATTCAATCACAGCTTCCAGAAAAGAAACCATCCTCTTCAGTCGGAAACGTCAGTACAATTACTGTAGAAAATCCCTACATCAGGAAGACGACTAAGGGACATACTGTTACGTCTGCCGGACAGGCATTCCTGGCTGAATCAGTCACGAGCACTACCGACAATGTCTACGCCTTTCACGACCGTTTAACCCCCACCACTATCGCCGCAGCGATGGCACGTCTTAGTCGCCGCGGCGACGACATGCGTATCACAATTCTGGACGAGTTCGCTCATGCAATGGGCAAGGATGAAAAGCTTCTGCAACGCGTTATCACGGCATATGGTGACGATTCCGTTCAACAGCTCGTTGGGCTACACCTTGTCGTCGAGAACGCATCAAATTTGCTGACAAAAAAATTAGAGTGGGGAAGACTCGCAGCGTATTTAGAACAGTCGACCCGATACATTTACTTTGACCAGAAAGATAGTGCTGGCAAATACCGCTACCATACCCCAGAACACTTCGATGAAGACACGACCCACCAGTACAACGCCGTGATGGATCAGATTTTTGATCTGTACTCTGAGATGGTCCATGCACTGACTGATTATGTACGGAGTACATCAGGTACCCCTGAAGCAGAGCGTGACGTCGCTTGGCAGGGGGCAACCCGCGCGCAGGCCTGCGACGCAATCCGTCCCGTGTTACCCGTTGCAACAACCTCAACTGTTGGTATCTACGCCTCCGGCCAAGCTGTTGAAAATTTGATTATGAATCTGATGGCAGATGATTTACCAGAGGCAAGACTCACGGGAATGAAGCTGCTTGAGCACGCACGGCAGATCATACCAACGTTCTTGGAACGTGCCGACAAGCCAGAGCGAGGCGGCGCCACCATCGCCTACCGAGCGACGACCCGCCAGAAAATCGCTGACATCGCAGGCGAATTACTGCCGATAAATCATGCACATGAAACTGAGTCGGTCACTCTGAGCAGCTATTGGCCACGCAATGAATTAGATCTCGTTCCTGACATGCTATATGACCATAGTAGCCTGGCTCTACATGACCTAAAATCAGAAACTGACAAACTTGACTACAGCACCAAACAAGAAATATTTACTGCATATATGGGTGAGCGGCTCAATAGACGCCATAAGCCTGGTCGAGCGCTTGAAAAGGCTCACTACAGCTGGGATCTCGTCTGTGATTACGGTATTTTCCGTGACTTACAGCGTCATCGCATGGTCGACGATCTTGCGTGGCAGCAGCTGACGCCACGCTATGGCTATGATATTCCTGAACTCGTGGAGGCGGCTGAATTAACTGACAAATTCCAGAAATGCTTTGACTTAAGCCTTGAGCTGTACAGTTTACTCCAATCGAACGGTTACGCGCTCGAAGCACAATATGCTACCTTACTAGGCCACAAGATGCGCTGGAAAGTTACCTACAACGCCCGCGAGGCATTTCACTTCCATGAACTTCGCACTAGTCCGCAAGGACACCCGGGCTACCGTAAATTAGTATTAGAAATGCACGAGCAATTGGCTGCCGTCCATCCCCTTATGGCTGAGGCTATGATATTCGTCAATAAAGATGAAGACGAGCAGCTGACCCGCCTTGCTGCCGAACGCTACACTCAGTACAAACTCCAGAACCTCCAATAAAGGATGCGTAACCAGTAGCGAACACCGTTACTGCATTGCCAGCGCGGTTGAAATTTTCCCTAGTTGCTCCTGTGTACGGTTCATGAGGACATAGGCTTCGTAATGGACGCCGAACTCATTACCTTCACTGTCGAGGTCAGTACGAGCTAGCAAACCGATATGCATACCCCCTAGCTCCAAGCGGATGATACGAGGCTCGTCCTTATTGTGGATCGTGTTTGTTACAACGGCGGTAACTTCTTGAAGAAATGATTTATGAATCTTGGCATGATGTTCATCGGCAATAACGAAATACCGTTCGAAGCGTGTTTCGGTACCGTTCGCATAGAGCTCAAGATGCTCAGCAATACCTTTGCCTTGCTGTTCCGCGAATGCATCCGGATCCTGGGAAAATCGTTGCGCATCAGTATTGATTCGCTGCGCAACTATAAAATCCTCTGGATGGATTTCAGGTGCAAGCGGGTTTACTCGATGTAATTGTGGGTGATTCATAGCCTCTATAAAAAACGAACTCCATATTTGTGGAGTTCGGTTCTTTGTTTGATTAATTGCTGTGTGATTTAGGGAACTCGAACTCCAACCTAATGCTTTTGCATAATCACAATACCGTATGGACGGCATGGTGCTGCTACAAAAGTGGCGTGATTGTGTGTTTTGTTCACGAGTACTCATAATACACGAACCAAAACTGTTGTCAATATTATGCGCTTGACAGGATAATATTCCGGGCGTATAACGGATTACATGGTTTCACTACGTAAGCACATCGAGATTATTATTCTCCTCAGCCGTCAAGGGCTGTGCTTCAATATAGTTGAAGCCAACCGCCTACATAAGTAGCGGTCCAGCACAGCCCCAAAGTAATAGGCTTCACTCGAAGCCTATTTTTATTAATACACAGAACGAGAGACGAACATGTCAACATATATGGATGAATACGACAAAACGGGCTGGGTGCCCACCACCTTTGAGCATGAGAATGGGGAGGTATACGCCAACGATGCGATGGGCAGAGCAGTGGAGGTATCACGCCCAGCTACAGAGTGGACTACAGACGAGAAAGATGCTTTCAGAAGTTGTGGTGCCGTTCCGGTCAGCGCCATGGTGTGTGCCCCGGAAATGACAAGCAACACAGGAGAACGGGAATGAACGGGCAATTCTATGAACGAGCAGAAAATGTCGCGGCGCGAGGATCGAGCGGACCTGAGCGCTCAAAATGGCGCGATGCAGGTGAAGACCCCTATTTGATCGATAGGCCTAATCAAGCTGAGTCAACTGCTCCTACGGGTTTTCCACGCCCAGAGACCGTGACGTTTGTGACCGGACAGCTTGTTGAATGGAACCAGGAGGACTAATCATGCCAGCCAATAGACGTGATACAGGCACCTTGCCCGAGCAAGAGTTACACGCCACCCTTGGCGTGGAAGCTGCAATCGATGATCGAGTATTTCAACTTGATTCTGTCGATGACATCACAACTTGCTTAGTGGAGAATAACGAACATACTATTGAGGCATATCGTGGCCTGGTCAGCGATGAAGAGCTGATGGCACTCGCCAGCGAGGAGCGACTCGCTATGGCCGCCGTTGCACACGAGATGGTTAAACGACGTAAAGCAGCGCTCAGAGCAGAGCCTGTTTCTCAGGACATCAAAGCAACGAAGGGTTCGGCAGATACAACGTGGTGTGTAGCGACAGTGACCGATATCAAAACGGGACAGCCGTTGCCAAGCCGTTCAGCTGCCTTCAGTGGCGGTAAAATGATACTTGGAGCAATGCACTAGTAGCCCTGCGCTGCTACGGTCTGTTCAGTAAATGCCGGAGGCCACCCTTGAATTACCAGTAGCTATAGGGTATAATTACGTCTAAGTTGCCAAAGACAGCGACGACCGTAAGGTTTGATAATGTAGCCGAGGTACAAACAATCTCATTTTTGAGCGTTTGAACGTCTTTGCAATAACAAGCAGGGACGTTTTTGTTTGGCAACGTAAATTAACAGTAAGGGACATGGTCGATACTCTTACCGGATAGGGAAGCACTCCTTACCTATCAACTATTAACCATTAAATTCTGAAAGAATTTACATATGGCTTTAACAAAAGACAAGAAGAACGAAGTTGTTGCAGAAGTTGCTGATTTGCTCAGTACTTCAAAAATGACTGTCGTTGCAGCCTACCAGGGAACACCCGTAAAGGCGATGCAGGCACTTCGACGCAAGGGGCGTGACAACGGCACCCAGCTCAAGGTCGTCAAGAACCGTTTGGTTATCAAGGCTATTCAAAACCAGGATAATCTTAAGGATGTTGACGTCAGCAGCCTCAGTGGCATGCTCCTGTACGCATTCAACAGTGAAGACGAGGTAGCTCCTGCACAGGTTATCGCTGACTTCGCTAAGAAGCAGCCTACCCTGGAATTTGTTGGTGCGATTTCATCCGAAGGTAAGTTTCTTACCAAAGACGAAGTTACCGCACTCGCAACACTTCCAAGCAAGAACGAGCTTATCGCTCAGGTTGTTGCAACACTGTTGTCACCAGTGAACGACGTGACAAATGCGCTTTCTGGCAACCTCCACGCACTATTAGATGGTGTAGAGGCCAAAGCAACCGCGTAACAATGTATCAATTAACCACCGTGAAGTAAGTTTTTTGAGCCAAGGGTAGTTTTCGTTTAGGCGAGGCCTTCATTTCGTAAGACGTATATGCATACGACTGTGAAATGTCCTCGACTGAACGGAAATTACCACTCTCAAAAAACTACGCACATAAGGAGAACAAAGTGGCTGACGTAAAGAAATTAGCTGAAGAGCTGACTAAGCTCACCGTACTAGAAGTAAACGAATTAAAGACTATCCTAAAGGATGAATACGGCATTGAGCCAGCTGCTGCAGCTGTAGCTGTTGCTGGTCCTGCTGCTGACGGCGACGCTCCTGCAGAGGATGCAAAGTCTGAATACGATGTTGTCCTGAAGGACGCAGGTGCTCAGAAGGTTGCTGTTATTAAGGCTGTTAAGGACATTACTGGTCTTGGTCTTGGTGAAGCAAAGGCACTTGTTGACGGCGCTCCAAAGACTGTCGTTGAGAAGGCTAAGAAAGAAGACGCCGAAGCACACAAGAAGGCTCTTGAAGAGGCTGGTGCTACGGTCGAACTGGCTTAATTCTAGTCCGATACGTACAATAAACGCCGTCTCTTCATAAAGAGGCGGCGTTTATCATTACAAGGAACTTTATGCAATTACCCACAGAAATAGCCATATTTGAGCATCCCCTCGACGATCCAAGTCTCACGCTCCCTCCGGAGAACCGCGACAGCATGTACGACGGCCCGCCACAGTCCGTGAAGCAGCTGAATCTATTAGGTATGCTCGGCATACACCCTGCTCGCAATTATTACGACGCGATTGCACTCGCTGACCACAATATAGAACTCACACTGAGTTCCTTGACATACAACACGACAGTGGAGGGTAACACGGTTGAGCTAGCCCCTCGTGAATTTGGCATCGCCTATCTATTGGGTAGGCACGCTGACGCATGGGTGAGGACAGAGGCAATATTACACACCTTCTGGCAACACAACGATATTGCCGCGCGCAGAAGCTTGCGCGTCCATATCTCAAACCTCCGTACACGCCTAGGTGAAGTGCATGGTGATCCCCGTTCTGGCGTCATACGTAGCAAACGCGACCTCGGCTATATGGCGCTTCGGAGCTACTACCATCCGCAAGCGGATTAGTTAAAGCACTTAATTATCCACAGGCGCCCATTTTTCTTTGACTTCTTTTCATCACCATGGTACGGTAAAGCCATAAGTATGCCCTGAGAGAGCAATACTGGAGTAGAAACAAACGAGAATCACGAAATGGCAGATGTCCCAGAAAAACAAATCAAACGACTGAAAGCACTTATCCAAGAGGCTGAAACAAGCTTGGCTGCCGCCAAAGAGTTGTTAGTCAGCCTGGTTGGTGATGATCCGACCGTTGCAGCCGCCTTGCAGGAAGACCCTTCCGGTAAGATTATTGAAGGCGTATTTGACGGACAAAGCATGGTGGGCTCCGATGGCAAAAACTATCCAGTACCCGCCAACTACGCAAGCAAGTCAAAACTTGTCCAGGGTGACATCCTCAAGCTCACAATTGCTGATGATGGGGCATTCATGTACAAGCAAATTGGCCCTATCCCCAGGAAACAAGTCGTTGGTGTGCTTATTCAGGAGAATGGCCACTATTACGTAGATGTTAATGGCCGGAAGCTCCGCGTGTTACTCGCCAGCGTTACTTATTTCAAAGCAAAGCCAGGTGATCAAGTCAGCGTCAATCTCCCCGAAGACGACAGCCACGCTGAATGGGCTGCACTTGAAGCTGCACTCTAGGAACTAATCGCACATACGTTCTCTAATCAATACCTTGGAATCGTTAGTTTAGGTTATTAAGCTCTTTTGGA
>CAZPVS010000011.1:0-33087 GCA_964590315.1 uncultured Candidatus Saccharibacteria bacterium | reverse complement strand
ACCGATGCTCTAACCAGCTGAGCTAAGATGGCGTATGACTATTAAAGTACCGGTAGAGTGTACCAAAAAGTTATGTTTTGGGCAATACTCTTAAGGTGCTACACGGTGTACAATATACGTATGAGCACAGAGCCAAACATAGTCATTCGCAAGCTTTCTAAAAAATATACAGGGTCGGAGTCTTATGCACTCAAAAATCTTAGTTTAGAGGTTCTGCCAGGAGAAGTATATGGATTTTTGGGGCCCAACGGGGCTGGTAAATCTACCGCAATCCGAATCCTTATGAACTTCATTCAACCCACGTCAGGTTCGGCCAGCATATTTAGTAAGGATATTATTGATGACACCGTCGCAATTAAGTCATCAGTTGGCTATCTATCGGGGGATTTTGACGTGTATCCCAAGATGACGGGCACACAGTATATTACATATTTGTCAGAACTACACGGGAACACCAGCCCAACATATGCCAAGGAGCTCGCCAAACGGCTCAAGGCTGTTATGAATAAAAAGATGGGTGAGCTCTCCCGCGGCCAAAGACAGAAAATTGGTATCATTCAGGCGTTCATGCATAAGCCTCAAGTACTCATTCTCGACGAGCCAACAAGCGGCCTTGACCCACTCATGCAAGAAGAGTTTTATACATTAGTCAAAGAGGCACAGGCACGAGACGCGACGATATTTGTAAGCAGTCATATCATGAGCGAAGTACAGAAAATGTGCACCCGAGTAGGCATTATTCGGGGCGGTGAGCTTATCAGCGAAAAGGACATTACGGAACTGAGCACCGAAGCAGCCCAGACACTTGAACTGGTGTTTGCATCTGAAGCACCCGTTGATGAAATCAAGAAGGTTGTCGGTCTGACATTGGTGAAACACGAGGGTAACCATGTAACCGTACACATGCACGGTGAACTGAGGCATTTGTTTACGGTACTGGCTCGGCATGATGTCACGAGCATCGATGCGCGTAATCTGGATCTAGAAGAAATGTTTCTACACTTTTATCAGACGGAGGGCAAAAAATGACACCAATTATTAAGTGGACATTGTGGCAGCGTCGTTGGCCATTGTTTTGGTGGTCAGTCGGTGTTTCGGTATTTATGTTCATCAACATGATTTTCTATCCTACATTTAAAGATCAGGCTGCAGAACTGGAAAAAAGTTTTGAGAGTTTGCCTGATGCGGCTTTGCAACTCTTTGGCGGAAGCGCTGATTTCTTCTCGCCCGTCGGATTCTTGAATAGTCAGATTTTTTTCATCATGCTGCCGTTACTGCTTGGGATCCTCGCTATCAATCTCGGCAGTAATCTTATTGCCCGGGAAGAGCAAGACCATACAATAGAGGCATTACTTGCTCGGCCAATATCGCGCACTACATTATTGCTATCGAAGGCTACGGCGGGACTGATAATCGTAACAGTAGTAAGTGTCGTCGCCCTCTTGACTACTATCATCGTAGGAGAAATAGTCGATCTCGATGTACCAGCCATGTATGTTGTTGCCGCAACGTTTGCGTGCTTCGTGCTGGCACTAAGCTTCGGTACTATTGCATTCTTATTATCTGCAATCGGTCGCGCACGTTCACTCAGCGTCGGATTAGCGACCACAATTGCACTAGGCGGATATATCATCACCTCGTTGGCCGGCACCGTATCATGGCTTAAAACACCGAGCTATTTCTTCCCTTTTCATTATTACCAATCAGAGTCTATTCTTCGCGGAACGTTTCACTGGTCTGACATGGCAGTACTCACTGCGATAGTAATTGTCGGTATGATATTGTCAGTCGTATTCTTCCGGCGACGCGATCTTAGCTAGATTACAACTCGCTTGGGGCGCTGGATACGTTTTGGCTTGCCTGCAGGGATGATAAGTTTATCAAGACGCGCCTGAATCATGTCAGCCTCTGCGAGCTGTCCGTTATGCTCGTAAGCCATCTTTAATAAAGTATAGCTTTCCTTATTCGGTTCGAGCTCTACAGCACGTTCTAGCTCCTGTAGCATGAGCTTAACATTACTGAGCTTCTCCTGAACCTTTGCATAGGCAATGTGTCGTGCTGCCAATTCTTCTTCAAGCTTGAGGGCTTGTTCAAAGGCAGTTGCTGCCTTCTGATAATTCTCTGTTTCATAGTAGATAAGACCAAGGTTATGGAGGCTAGAGGCAGTGGGCTCAATACTTGAAGCGATTTCAAAACAGTCAATCGCATCCTTATACTCTTTCTGCTTTGCGTAAAGGATACCGAGGCGGTTATATGCAGCAGCATTTTTCTGATCGATCTTTAAGATGGTGAGGAGTGCCTTCTCCGCACGTAAAAAGCGGTTTTCCCGCATACCCTGGTGAGCGATATCCCACAGCTTCCCCATCTTGTCGCCAACTTTTTGCGGTATGTCAGATATCTCATCACGCGACACATCAGTCGCGCGATACGCTAAAATTCCAAATCCCACCACAATGGCAAGTTCAAACATATACTATTAAGTATACAAGGGAAGCGCAGGAAAATGAAGCTTGCTTCAATTTATCGAGCATTCCGCCGTAAACGATAGTTATAACATAGGAACGGAGCGAAGAAGGAGCTTGCTCATTCTTCGAGAGTACCGCCTACCTCGACATTACATATGCAAGAAAAGATTGGTGAGCAGAAGCTTTGTATTGGGGTTTG
Source organism: uncultured Candidatus Saccharibacteria bacterium (assembly GCA_964590315.1). GTDB lineage: Bacteria > Patescibacteriota > Saccharimonadia > Saccharimonadales > JALRHH01 > JALRHH01. The sequence goes on along the minus strand of CAZPVS010000011.1, from coordinate 30,423 downwards.
AAGGTAATGCGGCTTCGCAATCCAATATAAGCTTCAGCTGCTTATGCCATGATACGACGCTACGGCTCTGGTTTTTTAAGGCAGATCCTTCGAGTGCACCTAAGCAAATACGCTTACAGGCAAAAAGTATATCCGGTAATTGCGTCTTATCCTTGCTTATCTCTTCTACATGTTTTAGGCGTTCAAAGGCACTCATGCCGTAGAGTTGCTTAGCAAATTGTATGTGTGCGTTGAGTTGGTGATCGTCTTGTTCGTTCAAGATGGCCGTCATTAAGCCCATACTGCCGTTACTCAGCATAAAGGCCCGCTCAATGTGCAGTTTACTGAAGCCTTGCTCGGTAAAATAATCAATAACCGCTGCGCGAGCAGGCGGAAGGATGCCGATCTGCTGCACACGAGAGTGAATGGTGGGTTTAATATTATGGCGATTGCGTATTGTCAGGATAAGGACAGTATCGAGAGGCGGCTCTTCAAGAATCTTTAAGAGGGCATTCTGCGCTTCAATGCTCATACTGTCTGCCGAATGAAAGATAATGACACGCCGTATTGCCCTATTGCCAGTTGTTTTGAGTTGGAGGAATTTCTGGGCATCTCTAATCTGCTCGATTGTCATGGTCTTATCGTCAGGATATATCTCTTTGAAATAAGGTGCCGATGCGTAGGCGTCCGCGCCGAGCAATGTCTGTGCAAGTGCATGCGCAAGTGTTTCCTTGCCGGAACCTATCGTACCCTCAATCATTATTGCATGCGCGCCGCCGGCAATAACCTGCTCAAGCCCTTTGCGTGTCCGTTCGTGGAGTATCAATCGTTCCATCATGATCGTAGTAGCGTATTAAATGCTTCGGGTACTGGAACCGTAAATACTTTTCGTTGCTTATTTGGCAGGGTGATTTCTAATGAGTGAGCATGAAGATATAGCCTATCCGCACGCGGCCCGTTATAAAATGTATCGCCAACGATGGGATGGCCTTGATGACTCAAGTGAACGCGGAGCTGATGAGTACGGCCAGTCACAGGCTTAAGTTCAACAAGGTCATACATTTCCCCACTCTGCATAACGTGATATTCAGTTATTGAGGGTTTGCCCTGCGTGCTGGCATGAAATGTTTTCGGTTTTTTAGGATTACGGGCAATGGGCATATCAATAATGGCATGTTGCGGCCGCATGTGACCGTCCACAACTGCAATGTATGTCTTCTTAGTCTTGCGTTGGCTAAACTGTTTTTGCAAATGCTTTAGTGCCGCAGGTGTCTTTGCGCAGATCATCACACCAGATGTAGCGCGATCAAGCCGATGCACTATGCCAGCCCTAGGGTTGTGCGGGCTGCCTGTCTCTACATCCTTCTCGAGTAACCAGAGAGGCGTTTTCCCGGCCTTAACTAAGTGTTCTGCTAGCCATGATGCAACGGTGGCTTCAGGGTTAAAATCTCCCTTGCTGTGGGTCAATATACCAATGGGTTTCTCAACAACCACACAATCGTCATCTTCGTAGATGACTGACAGTTCGATAGACGGAATTGCGGTCATCAGCTCGTAGTTGTACTCTGCAATAATTTCATCACCTGGTTTGAGCTTATATCCGGCCTTCTCTATTACCTTTCCGTTGACGGTAACCTTGCCTTTTTCAATAAGCTTGGCGGCTACGCTCCGCGTCAAATCAGGATACATGGCGATAACGCGCATATCGAGACGCTCTGCACGAGAAATATTCAGATTAGCCATTACTTCCTTGATCTTAGTCCTACTGCTTGCTGGACTTTTAAGAGAGTAGCATTCGCCTGTTCGTTCATAACCTTTTCACTCTCCTCAAGTTTGGAGACAAGTGCTGCGTCATCGACTGCCCCTAACTTTGCCTGGAAATCTCTCAAAAATCCTGCGATTAGATCTGCAACTTGCGTCTTAAACGGGCCGTACATGGTCTGACCCTGAACTTTCTTGATAGTTTCTTGCTTATCAGTGCCGCTGAGCAGTGCCATCAGGTCAATCAGACTACTGATTCCAGGCTGTTTTTCATAATCATAATTGATCTCACCAACGCTATCTGTAGTGGCGCTCATCACCTTCTTATGCGCTACTTCTGGTGTATCGGTCAGGAAAATAACGCCCTTGCCTGTTTCGTCGCTCTTACTCATTTTCTTGGTAGGATCAGCAAGGTCTTTAATACGGAGTCCTTGGTCTTTGCCAAAGAACGCATGTTGCTCCTTGACTGGTTTAGGCACAGTGAACAGCTCACCGAATTGTCCGTTTAATCGTTCTGCTATGTCCCTGGAAAACTCAAGATGTTGTGTCTGGTCATCACCCACCGGCACATATGTAGCGCTATATAATAAAATATCTGCAGCCATTAAAACCGGATAGTTAAATAATCCGATACTGATACGATCTTCGTTAAGTTTCGTTGATTTGTCCTTGAACTGCGTCATGCGACCCATTTCACCCATACCAGTGAAGCAGTCGAGGATCCAGGTAAGCTCGCTGTGGGCTGGAATATAGCTCTGTCGGTATATGTAAACATCGGGGTTATCAAGCGGGAGTCCTGCAGCTACATAGACACGGAGGTTATTCATAATAGCTTCCTGTAACTTGCCATGGTCAATTGGCGTCGTAAAGCTGTGAAGGTCAGGCACAAACAGATTGACCTGGTATTCACCAGACTTGTTCTTGGCCATATCGATCATCGGTAGCAAAGCGCCCAGGTAGTTCCCTATGTGGAGGTCATTATTGGCTCGTAGCCCCGTCAGTATTACCGGTTTACTCATCTTACAGACAATTATACAAGTAGCAAGCAGTAAAACGAAGCTCGCTTCAGTTATCAGCAACCGGTTGTGAAAGTTGTAATGATGTTTCCCCTGATTTAGTGAGCTTGCAAACAAAAAATGCTTCGATATCCGAGCTAGGGATGAGACGCATAGCAAACTGGAGAGTAGGGTCAAATTGCTTGCCGTTCCATTGCTGTACAGGCGCAACACGATTAGGTAGATCCAGCTTGATGAGCTGAATCATGGCATCATCATTGTGCCGCAGTAGATAATCAATAACCGCTTCGTTTTCTTCGGGTGCCATAGTGCAGGTGCTGTATACCAGCGTTCCGCCGGGCGCGAGGAGTTGCCATGCTTGTGAAAGAATTCTCTTTTGAAGCTGTTGGAGCCGCTTAATATGTGCAACAGACCATGTTGCAAAATCCTTTTTGCTGTCTAATGTCATCATCCCCTCGCCGCTACACGGTGCATCGAGCAATATCTTGTCAAATTGCTGCCCCTCTAATTTCTTAGATAATTGTGTCGCGTCATATAACGTATAATCAACATTCTGCACACCCAAGCGATTCAAGTTACTGCGCAGCTTTGCGAGACGTGGCCGAGAATTATCATTAGCGGTGATGTATGCGTTGTCATTGGTGCAGGCCGCAATATGACTTGTTTTACCACCCGGCGCCGCACATACGTCAAGGACTGTCTGGTCCGGCTGCGAATCTAGGGCAAGTATCGGCAACCAACTTGCGGCATTTTGTATATACACCTGCCCATTTGTCACCAGAGCACTGTCCTTAATTGCCTGTAGGCCTTCTTCAATACTGAAGCCGTGCTCGCACCACGTAACTGGCTGTCCTTTCCACCCAAGCCCTCTAAGTTCCTCCAGGGTATCTTGTGGCACGCCAGTGAGGGGATTAATGCGTATACTCTGCTGCCTAGGAATAGACAATAGATGTTTTGTTGTCTCCTCGGAAACATGCAAAACCTCGGCAGTCCGCTCAACCCACTGCTGTTTCTTCAGCTCTAATTTATCGTTTAAAGATTTCTTACCCATATATGTAGTTAACTATACCAAAAGAAGTAATCCGCTTGAGAAGTTTGAGCGTAGAATAAAAGACCGGATTGATTCCGGTCTTTTAGTTTTCCTCTTTCAGGAAAGAGCTGCCAGAGAAATCTGTGATTTCCCTGCTCGATGAGAGAACCTATCCTGGTTCTCTCACTATATTTAACGCTTAGTGAACTGGCGTTGCTTACGGGCACCCTTGAGGCCGAACTTCTTACGTTCTTTCTCACGGGGGTCACGTCCGAGCAAATCAGCGCGACGAAGCGTACCTTTGTAGTCTTCGTTCAGCAATACAAGTGCTTTTGCGATACCAAGCCGGATAGCATCGGCTTGACCAGCATGTCCACCACCGGACACGACCACGCTCACATCAAACTTGTTCTCGATCTCTAGTACGCCAAAAGGCTTCTGGAGTTCTGCGAGCAAAGTCTTGCTGTTTTCGAAGTAATCGTTGGCATCTTTGCTGTTGATAACCACATTGCCTTTGCCACTCTGTAAACGAACACGAGCAGTTGCGCTCTTGCGACGGCCCAGGGCGTAGAAATAGTTCTGTGCAGCCATTATTTACCTTCCTTTGTCATTGAAAGCTTCTCTGGTTTCTGCGCTTCGTGGTTGTGCTCGCTACCTGCGTACACTTTTAAGCGAGCGAGCCGCCCATCACGGAGTTTATTGACCGGAAGCATCCCACGGATCGCCTTAACGATAACTTCCGTGGAGTCTTTTGCCATCTTTTCCTTGAGTCGGAATGCTTTGAGTCCGCCGGGGAACCCACTGTGGCGATAATACATTTTGTTTTCCATTTTGTTGCCGGTAACAACCAGATTGTCAGCATTGATAACAATGACGTAGTCGCCACAGTCAATATGCTTTGTAAATTGTGGCTTACCCTTACCCGTAAGTAGCGTGGCTACCTGGGTGGAAATGCGGCCTAAGGGAGCTTCTGAAGCGTCAACAACGTACCACTTGCGCTCGACATCGGTTGGTTTTGCACTAAAGGTCTTCATTATTTCTTCTCCTCAGCTTTCTTGGCTGCAGGCTTCTTGGTAGCGACTGGCTTCTCAACCTTTTCTGCCGCAGGAGCCTTTGGTACGGCCTTCTTAGCAACAGGAGCCTCTTTGAGATCGTCTACAAAGCTGACACGGGCAAGCTGGGCATTGTCGCCACGACGAACACGAGTGCGTTCTACGCGGAGATGGCCACTGTTACGACCGGTAAGTTTTGGAGCGATTTCATCAACGAGCTTATGCGCGCTTGCAATCGTCTGCAGGTCAGCAATTACTTGGCGACGGTTATGGAGGTCGCCTTTCTTAGCCTTTGTTATGAGTTTTTCTACGTATGGAACAACTTCTTTTGCCTTGGGCAATGTCGTCTCAATCGTCTCATATTTGATAAGTGAATCAGCGAGGCCCTTCATGAGTGCTCGGCGCTGATCCCGTTCCCTATGGAACTTTCTTCCTTGATATCCGTGACGATGCATCTTACAGCTCCAACTCCGCTAACTTTTCTTTGACTTCGTCGAGAGCCTTGCTGCCAAACCCTTTTAATTCACGAAGTTCGCCATCGCTCAGTGAAAATAGATCCTTGAGTGTGTGAATATCGTTATTAATCAGTGCATTGGTAGTACGAGCGCTAAGATTGAGGTCTTCAATAGACGTCATAAGTTCAGCAGGTTCATCGCTGTCAGTAGCAGCGTCGCCGCTGTCACCTGCAACGTTGTGCGCAGCTGACTCTACACGAGTCTGACCGGCAAGCGCAGTGTACTGGTTGACCAGTATGGCTGCTGCTTCTTCAAACGCATCACGAGGAGTAATAGAACCATCTGTATCAACGGTCAGGTGGAGTTTGTCGAGGTTGGTCATCTGGCCAACACGAGTGTTCTCAACCTTATATCGGACACGGAGTACAGGTGTAAAGATGGCATCGACAGCGATCATATCGCTTGCCTTACGGCTCGCACCCTCTTCAATCGTTCGGTATCCACGACCTGCTTCGACAACCAAGTCCATGACAAAGTTTGCCTTGTCATCATCGATAGTTGCAATAACGTGGTCAGGGTTTACTACTTCAACATCAGCATTTTCCTGAATGTCTTTAGCGGTAACGGTTCCTTTACCTTTTTTAACAATACGCAATGTTTGTGCTTCGCCGCCAAAAACACGGAAACGTACACCCTTGAGGTTAAGCATGATGTCAACGACATCTTCCTTAACGCCGGGTAACGTAGTGAATTCATGGGTAGCGCCTTCGACCTTGAAAGCGGTAACTGCTGCACCGGCAATACTGCTCAACAGTACACGGCGGAGAGAGTTACCAAGGGTCATACCGTAACCGGTGTGGAGAGGCTCAACAGTAAACGTTGCGCTGGTTGCAGCGTGCTCATCAACGTTGACAACTCCTGGTGTGTGGATCATTTTTGACATATTCCTTCTAGCCTCCGTTAACGTGAGTAGTATTCCACGATTAATTGTTCATTAATATCTGGCTCTGCTTCCTCACGGGTAGGAACGCCAGTTACTGTAACTTCAAACTTTTTACGGTTGACCTTCAGCCAGCCTGGGGTTTCACTTGGAGCAGGACTGACATCGTCAATCTTCTTAAAGTATTCGTTCGTCTGACTCTTAGCACGAAGTACTAATACATCACCTGGTTTTAATCGGATGGATGGGATATCGACACGTCGACCATTGAGTTCAAAATGACCATGGGTCATGAGCTGACGGGCTGCGCGGCGAGACGATGCAAAGCCTGCGCGGTATACGGCGTTGTCTGCTCGTTGTTCTAGGAACTGCAACAATGTTGCACCTGATTGTCCCTGGCGACGACTGGCCTCAGCCATTAGGTTGGAGAATTGCTTCTCCAGGAGGCCGTAAAGTCGCTTAACCTTCTGCTTCTCACGAAGTTGCAAGTTGTATTGGCTGGGTTTGTTGCGCTGGTTGCGACCACCCTGCATTCCAGGTGGGCCGTTGCGCTTCATCAGTACTTTGTGAGCCTTAGGGTGAAGTGCATAGCCTTCACGTCGACTCATCTTTACGATAGATTGAGTGTCACGTGCCATGCCTAGACCCTCCTTGCTTTCTTTGGACGAACGCCACCATGTGGCACGCCAGTCACATCTTTGATACCTTCAACTGCGATGTCTAGTCCGCTTAGTGCACGGACAGCAGCCTCACGGCCCAGGCCGACGCCCTTAACGAATACATCTGCTTTTGCAAAGCCGTGTAATTGCTTAACGGCCTGTCCGGCACGCTCAGCAGCAATCTGGGCAGCGTATGCAGTGCCTTTCTTAGACCCACGGAAACCACAGGCACCGGCGCTAGAAGCTGCCAGTACGCCACCATTCGCATCCGTGAACGTAATGATGGTGTTATTAAATGTCGCTTGAATGTGCACCTGTCCAAAAGGAACAGAGCGCTTTGCTTTCTTCTTGCGAGCTGCGGTAGATAGTTCTGCCATGTCTCTTTCCTTCCTTATGTCTTAGACGGTGCCTTCTTATTGGTACCACCAACAGTAGTCTTCTTACCGCGGCGAGTACGACCGTTGGTACGGGTTCGTTGGCCACGGCTCGGAAGGTTCGCTTTGTGGCGAAGGCCACGATACGCGTTGATGTCCTTGAGGCGCTTAATATTAGTTGCTACGATACGCTGAAGTTCACCTTCAACGGTACATTTATCGTTAATAACATCTTGAATGCGAGCGATTTCCGAATCGGTCAAATCTTTGACACGAACAGTCGGTTCTACTTTCGCAGCCAGCACAATATCAGCAGCGGTTTTTGGACCGATACCGTAGACATAGGTAAGCGCCACATGGACTTGCTTACCGTCGGGAATAGTGACACCTGATATACGAGCCATACTAAAATCCTCCTACGGAGTATTTGAGTACTCTTGATGATTTAAATGTCTCTGACATTATCCCTGCCTCTGCTTGTGCTTAGGCTTAAGCTTGTTAATAACGTACAAACGGCCCTTACGACGAACAATCTTGTCGTCGGGGCTAATCTTCTTGACACTTGCACGTACTTTCATACGGATCATTGTTCCTTTCATGTATGAGCAATGACACACTGCTTAAGTTATTAATAATTTTCCGAGAACATTCTCAGGGCAGTGCAATTTGGAGTGAGTGATAGCATCCATACCGAGCCGTACCATTAAGTAAGCTGAGTGCGGAGCGTATCAAGACGCCCAAAGTGTACTGTTCTGTGAATGTACTAAGACTGGCGGTAGGTGATTCTGCCCTTAGAAAGATCATAAGGGGTCAACTCGACCTTAACGCTATCACCTGGCACGAGACGGATATAATGTTTCCGCATCTTACCAGCGACATGAGCTATAATCTTGTGGCCATTCTCGAGTTCTACACGAAATTGAGTCCCTGGCAATGCCTCGACTACAACTCCATTTAGCTCTATAACTTCCTTGTTTTTGACCATAGATGTATAACTTTGTTTACGACGCAATACGCGGAAAGTATGAGTTTACCCTTACTTTCCTCCGTTTTAGTCGTATAACGTCAATTGATTATACTACTAATTACAACGGATTGTAAAGAGTAATAATTTAATCCTTCTTCTTAGGTTTTTTGAGCTTCTGAAATGGCTTTTTAGCAAACGCCAATCGACTTGAGCCGGTTCCTGGCACATCTGGTTCATAAAAGTAGTCGGGCTGATCGTATTGGTCGTACGTCACCATAAGTGCTCGAGACTCGATAGAACGGAGTGTCTCAAGTGATACCGCAACAAGAATCAATATACTTGTGCCGCCGATAGCAATGTCAGTGTTCAAGAATATCTGTCCCAGAATAGGCATGATTGCCAGGAGACCAAGTGCCAAGGCGCCAAAGAAGGTCAGTCGGTTAACGAGCCGTCCGAGATACTTTTCGGTTGCCAGCCCCGATCTTACTCCTTCGATGAACCCACCTTGCTTAGATAGGTTCTCCGCGATGTCCTTGGAGTTAAAGGTAATGCCGGTATAGAAGAAGGTGAACGCGAATACCAACACAAAATACACAACCGGATAGATATATGGCTCCCAACCGCCCTGCTGGAAGGTTGCCGAAGTTGGGTTCTGGAACCAAAGTGTCAGGTTAGCACCGATTTCACGTAATCGCTCACTGTTGTTACTACTTAAGATCTGTCCGATAAAACTTGGCACACTTAAGAACGCCACAGCAAAAATGATAGGTATAACCCCTGCAGTAATCAACTTCACGGGTAATTCTGTAGTCACGCCACCGTATGCACGGTTCCCCTGGACACGTTTGGCATAGTTAATGGTAATCCGTCTCCGTGCCTCATTCAGCCGCACCACGAGCACCGTCACCACGAGCGTCACAACGAGGAGTATCAATGCAAATATAAACTGCTCTTTATTAAGCGGGAGTTCCCTGCCGAACAAGCTAAGCTTGCTAGTTTCATCGACGACACCGCTTACAATACTAGAAATCATGCCCGGAAGGCCACTCACAATACCAACAGTAATCAGTAAGGAGATACCGTTTCCGACCCCTTTTTCGGTAATCAACTCACCCATCCACATCAGCAGCATGGCGCCACCGGTGAGGGCTGCAACCATCAGCACCCACTGCCAGATAGACGTATTGGCAGTTATGTCACCGATACCGGCAACCTGTGATGCCTGCTGACGAACGAGATAGATTGCACCGATAGACTGAATAATCGCTAACGGGAATGTCAGCATACGGGTATACTGATTGATCTTCTTACGGCCGAATTCACCTTCTTTATTGAGGGTCTCAAGTTTGGGTATCGCCTTAGTGAGGAGCTGCATGATAATCGATGCATTAATGTATGGCCCAAGACCAACGAGCACAATAGAGAAATTCTCTAAAGCACCACCAGAGAGGATATTCACGAAGTTTAACAACTGTGAGGTGTCGGAGTTGAAGAGGTTGGTCAGCACTTGCTTAAGCGTTTCAGGATTACTCAGGGGCACTGGTACGTGTGCCAGCACACGGAAAACCAATAGCATACCGAGCACAGCAAGGATGCGGTTTCGCATATCACTACTCTTCAAGGACTTCAAAATCAGACGCCAGTTCATATAAACTCTGTAATTCCCTCTCTACTTTTCACGAATTTTCACAAGTTTTCACGTATTTTCACGCAAATTCTCTCATAGTATACAACATATGGTACAGAAATACCGCACCGCTGTAAAAGTTACGCACTCTAACCGATATTATAAGTGAATCGATGCTACGGCTGTTCTAACTTTGGTGTGTTCTCATGTAAATCAGCGCCAGTACAACGAAGTCCGCCTCACTGAACGTGCCACTGAACTATGTCATACGCAGCATGGTAATCAAAAACCGCCCGGTAATCCGAGCGGTTTTAGTGACCTAGGGTATAGCTACTTGGAAGCTGCTTCTTCGGTCTTTTCTTTCTTTTGACGTTTTACCTGAGGTACTGCCTCAAAACTACCACCAGCTTTCTGAATGGCTGCAATCGCTGTCTCAGACGCACCCTGGAGCTTGACGTCAACCTTCTTGGTTACATCGCCCTTGACTACGAGCTTAACGCGAACGTAAGGGCTTGATGTCAGACCCGCATCGGCAACAGTGAAGTTGTCGATGACACCTTTGAAGGCATCGAGTTGCCCCGTGTACACGTTTTCCATTGGTACGCGAATACTGCGGAATCCAGGAAGCTTGGGCAATCGTTGCATAAGTGGCAGCTGACCACCGGTAAAGCCCGGCTTGCGGCTGCTACCAGTACGAGAACGCTGACCTTTAGTACCACGACCAGCGGTTTTACCCTGTCCGGCAGAGATACCACGACCTACACGCTTGTTTGACTTCTTGGCACTAATATCTAATTCGTGATATTTCATTACTTAGCCTCCACCTTTTCAACTTTTTTAGCGGCAGGCTTTGTGGTTTTTTCTGCTTGCTGCTTAACAGTAACCCAATCCTTTGCAGGTACCATTTGCTGCAAGGCAGCAATTGTTGCATACGCAGTGTTGATCTTGTTGCTTGAGCCCAATGACTTGGAAAGCACGTTTGATACACCGGCAACTTCGAGTACAGTACGGACTACACCACCGGCTATAAGACCGGTACCAGCTGCTGCTGGCTTGATGAGAATCTTAGCACCACCGACTTTTGCCTCGGCTTCATGCGGAAGCGTACCCTTGTAAAGAGTTACAGCCATGAAGTTCTTCTTTGCAACTTCTACTGCTTTTGCGACAGCAGTTGTCACATCAGCACCCTTTGCTATGCCGATACCAACCTTGCCTTTTTTGTCACCAACTACAACGAGCGCACGGAAACGGAAACGTCGACCGCCCTTTACAACACGTGCAACACGGTCAATATTAACGACGCGCTCGTCAAATTGTTTTTCTTCTTCGACCCGTGGTCCGCGATTATCACGTCCGCCGCGTGGCCCTCTTGAATTGTCATATGCCATATTAGAACTCCAAGCCTCCCGCGCGTGCAGCGTCTGCGAGCGCTTTAATTCGACCATGGTATAGGCGACCGTTACGATCAAAGACAACTGCTTTGACCTTGGCTGCCTTGGCCTTCTTTGCTATTTCCGTACCTACCCATTCTGCGCGTGCAGTCATAGTACCGGTCGCGGCCTTTTGGCCAACGGTCGTGACGGCTGCTAGCGTTGCATGCTTCGTGTCATCAATCAGCTGCGCACTAATATGCTTATTACTGACGTGGACGCTCAGACGTGGACGCTCAGTAGTACCAGCAACGACACTACGGATGCGGTTCTTGCGGCGAGCCAAGTTCTTGATCTTGCTAGAAACATTACTCATGATTACTTGTCCTTACCTGACTTACCTGACTTGCGGATAATTCGCTCGCCAACGTACTTAATGCCCTTACCCTTGTACGGTTCAGGCTTCTTGAGGGCACGGATTTCTGCGGCGACCTGACCAACTTGCTGTTTGTCAAAGCCTTCGATGGTAATCACGTTACCTTCAACCTTAGCTGTTACTCCAACTGGGAGTGTGTACACTACCTCGTGAGAGAAACCAAGGTTCATTTTCAGTGCGTTTCCGGCAAGCGCGACACGATAACCAACACCATTGATTTCGAGTTGCTTGGTAAATCCGGTTGAAACACCAGTAACCATGTTTGCGACCAAAGTGCGCATCAGCCCATGCTTTGCGCGGTTCTTTGGTTCGTCATTCTCACGAGTGACGACAATCTGACTACCTTCTTGTACGACAGTTACACCTGGCATGGTGAATTGCTTCAACGTGCCTTTCGAACCCGCTACCGTAATGGTGTCAGGGTCGATAGTGATTGTCACGCCCGATGGAACATCCACCGGTAGTTTTCCTATACGACTCATCTAAATATTCCTTTCAGTCATAGGCTATTAGCTAATAGCTATCGGCCAATGGCTAACTTAATAAACCTTACAAATTAACTCACCACCAACGCCGGCTTTCTTGGCCTGTGTGCCGCTCATGATACCCTTACTAGTTGAAACAACCACGAGACCACGACCGCGCTTAACGGTTGGGATCTTGTCGCTGCCAGCATATGCACGACGACCAGGTGTACTCAAACGAACAATCTCGGTAATACGTGCATTAGTGTCATCAGCATTGATTTTGATGGTCAATTCTTTACCGACGGCGAGGTCGGATACACTTACTGCATCCACAAAACCACTTGTCTTTAGTAGGTTTGCGATAGCTTCTTTAACTTTACTGTGCGGCATAGTAACTTCAGCTTTTCGTACTGCGATTGCATTACGAATTCGAGTCAGCATGTCCGCGATTGGGTCTGTACTAGTTTTAGACATCGATACTCCTTTCTTACCAGCTACTCTTAGTTATACCAGGGATTTCTCCCTTACTTGCATGCTCACGGAATGAGATACGACTCAAACCAAACTGACGCATGTAACCGTGTGGACGGCCGGTTTCTGAACAACGGTTCTTCCAGCGAGTAGGTGAGCTGTTGCGTGGCAACTTGTGCAAACCTTCGCGGTCACCGAGTGATTTCAGCTCAGCACGCTTTGCAGCGGTGACTTTGATCATTTTTTGGCGCTTTAGATCTCGCGCAACTGCAGATTTCTTAGCCATTATTTATTCTCCTTCTCAAATGGCATGCCAAACTTCTCAAGTAAAGCACGTGCATGTGCCTGCTCCTGGCACTTAATGACGAATACGGCTTGCATACCATGGACGGTTGTCGTCTCTTCGAATGTCAGTTCCGGAAATACTGATTGATCAGACAGACCGAGACTGAAATTACCAGACTTATCAAAAGCTTTGGCGCTGACACCGTGGAAATCACGAAGTCGAGGTAACACGATGTTAACCAAGCGATCCATGAATTCGTACATGTAGTCGCCACGAAGGGTGACTTTCAGGCCAATTTTGTTGCCTTCACGGAGCTTAAACCCTGCAATAGATGTCTTGGCAAATGTTTCAACAGGCTTTTGTCCAGTGATCTTAGTCAATGTGTTAGTTGCTACTTCGATCATCTTCTTGTCATCCTTGGCACGGCCAAGACCAATGTTGAGAACAATCTTCTCAAGCTTTGGAACTTGCATGACATTGTCGAGACCGAGTTCTTTCTGTAGTTCCGCGACGTACTTATCCTGGTACTCGTGCTTGAGGCGAGCAACAGCAGATGCGGCTGGTTTCTTAGTAGCAGTAGCCATTACTTGACCTCCTTCTGAGTCTTAGCAAATACACGGACTTTAGTGCCATCCTTATCGAATTTGTATCCGATACGAGCTGGTTTCTTGGTAGTGGGGTCTTGTAGACCGACCTTGCTCACATCGATTGGCTTCGTGATCTCAATGATGCCACCTTGCGGATACTGTCGATTTGGCTTCATGTGCTTCTTCACGATATTGATACCCTCGACAGTCACCTTGTTTTCCGTAGGGTGAGTCGCGGTAATTTTACCGGTCTTGCCCTTGTACTTTCCGGCGCGCACAACAACAGTGTCACCTTTTTTCAGACGAATCTTAAAAATTTGATCGCTCATTATAGTACCTCCGGTGCAAGGCTGATAATCTTCTGGTAGCCAAGGTCACGTAGTTCGCGAGGAACGGGGCCAAAGATACGAGTAGCCTTAGGGTTCTTGTCATCGCCGATAATAACAGCGGCGTTGTCATCAAACTTGATGGTAGAACCATCTTTGCGCTTAATGGTGTTCTGTGTACGTACAATTACTGCTCTCACGACTGACTTCTTTTTCACGTTACCAGTCGGGCTTGCTTGCTTAACAGTTGCAACAATGACGTCACCAACATGTGCATAGCGACGACGAGTGCCACCGAGTACACGGATACAAAGGATTTCCTTTGCGCCACTGTTGTCACAAACGCCGAGGCGTGATTCTTGTTGGATCATCTTACGCCTCCTCCGCTTCTTTGTGCACAATGCCCGCACGCTCGACGATCTTCACAAGTGTGTGTCGTTTGCGAGCACTCAGTGGACGAGTCTCTGCAATCACAACGGTGTCACCAGTGTGTGCCTCGTTCTTTTCATCATGAGCAATAAACTTCTTAGAAGAGGTATATTTCTTCTTATAAATTGGGTGTGTCTTCGGCGTAGCAACAGTAACGACAATCGTCTTGTCGCCTTTGTCGGACGAGACAACACCTTGTAGGGTCTTTGCCATTACACTGCCTCCTTAGACAATTGTTCACTTAATATAGTCAGCATTCGTGCCAAATCCTTCCGCTTGTTGCGCAAAGATCGGACGTTCTGGACTTCACCCATGTGGATACGGCGCTTCAACTCGGTGATTTCTTCACGAAGCTTGGTGCTCTCAGTTGTAAGCTCACCTGTTGATAGTTTACGGATATCAGCGACTTTCATTTTACGCCTCCTCCTTCACTAAAAACCGAGTCTTAACTGGTAGCTTGTGTGCTGCGAGACGCATAGCTTCGCGAGCAACTTCTTCAGTAACACCCTGCATCTCGAACATAATAGTTCCGGGACGAACAGGAGCTACGAAGAATTCTGGGCTACCCTTACCACTACCCATTTTGGTTCCAAGAGCCTTACGGGTCACTGGAGTATGAGGGAAGATACGGATCCAGATCTTACCACCACGCTTGATGTAGCGTGTCATAGCCTGACGAGCAGACTCGATTTGACGGGATGTGATACGCTCGTGACCTTGCGCCTGAAGCGCGTACTGGCCAAAAGCAATGTAATTGCCGCTGGTGGCTGGGCCACGGACGCGACCCTTAAACACGCGGCGGTGTTTTGTTCTATTAGGAATCAACATGATTAGTTAGCCTCCCCTTTGTAAATCCAGACCTTGATACCGATGATACCGGCACCAGGATATTTTGCACGTGCTGCATGGTAGTCAATGTTTGCGCGAATCGTGTGCAAAGGAACACTTCCTTCAACGGTCTTTTCGCGTCGTGACATTTCTGCACCACCAAGACGTCCAGCAATTTCAATACGAACTCCTTGTGCGCCACTCCGCATTGCTGCACCTGCAGCAGACTTCATAGCACGACGGAAAGCAATTCGGCGCTCAAGTTGGTGTGCAATGTTCTCTGCAACTAACTTGGCGTGTAGTTCTGGCTTCTTGATTTCTTCAATATTGACACGTGCAGGGAAGCCATAAATCTTTTCGATTGCTGCCTTGAGCTCCTGTGCGCCACTACCGCCACGACCGATCACGACACCTGCTTTTGCAGTAGTGATCGTAACAGTGACAAGGTTTGGTGAGCGTTCGATGTCAACTTTGTTGATAGCCCCTCGTGAACCTAATTTATTCACGATCATGCGGCGAACTGCCAAGTCTTGCGTAAGGTACTTTGCAAAATCTCGCTTGTTAGCGAACCACTTGCTACGCCAGTCTTTATTCAGCTGTAATCGCATGCTAATTGGGTTTACTTTCTGTCCCATTACTTAGCCTCCTCTTTAGCGTCAGCAACTTTAGCTGGCTTTTTTGCGGCGCGTTGCTCGCCATCAACGATAACGTGGATGTGAGACGTTTTGCGCTGGAACGGAAGTGCACGGCCATGGGCTGCTGCACGGAAGCGCTTGAGGCGCGTCCCGGGTGTTACGCTGATGCTGACAATCTGCAAGGTATCTGCCTTGTAGTTGTGGTTGTGATCAGCGTTGGCACGGGCGCTTTCAATAACTTTCTTAACAGGAAGTGCTGCACGTCGCGGGGTGTGCTCAAGTATGGTAAGTGCGTCGGCGACAGTTCGACCGCGAACAAGTCCGGCTACAACGCCAACTTTTCGGGGACTCATACGAACGCCTTTTGCAATTGCTTTAACTGCCATTACTTCTTACCTTTCGCAAGCTTACCACCGTGACTGCGGAATTTGCGGGTTGGACTGAACTCACCGAGTTTGTGACCAACCATGTTCTCCGTCACGAACACGGGAACATGCACCTTACCATTGTGGACTGCGATAGTGCGGCCAACGAATTCCGGTGGAATTGTTGAGGCACGAGCCCACGTCTTGATGATGGTACGGTCTTCATTGCCGAGAGCCGCCACTTTCTTGGCGAGCTTCGGATCAATAAATGGACCTTTCTTCAATGAACGACTCATCTACTTACTCCTTACTTTCGCTTTGCCGCGTGGCGACTGCGGACGATAAATTTACTACTAACTTTACGGCGGCGTGTCTTAAACCCAAGGGTCTTCTGACCCCATGGAGTTACCGGCGCGCGACCCATACCGTGACGACCACCATCACCACCACCATGGGGGTGATCGGCTGCGTTCATAACGACACCGCGGACAGTCGGTCGAATACCTTTACGTCGTGAACGACCGGCTTTACCAACTTTAATGTTCTGATGCTGTTCGTTACCGACAACACCGAGGCTGGCAGTACACTCGACGTGCACTTTGCGTACTTCGCCACTAGGGAG
The DNA here is from genome assembly GCA_964590315.1 of uncultured Candidatus Saccharibacteria bacterium. GTDB lineage: Bacteria > Patescibacteriota > Saccharimonadia > Saccharimonadales > JALRHH01 > JALRHH01. Next base: position 13,741 of record CAZPVS010000011.1, on the reverse strand, counting down.
GCGAAGCTGGGCATAGTCACCCTCTTTTGCCATCAGCTGTGCTGAGGCACCGGCACTTCGTACCATCTGTGCACCACGGCCTGGTTGTAGCTCAATAGCGTGGACAACAGAACCCACGGGAATGTTCTTCAGCGCAAGTCGGTTGCCCATTTCAATTGGAGCTTCTTCACCACTTGTAATGGTCTGGCCAACACGCATCCCGTTTGCGGCAATCACATAGTGATACTTATTGTCCTGATCTTTGATTCGAGCAATCCGAGCACTACGGTTCGGGTCATATTCGATGTGCTCTACCGTTGCGTTTGTACCTGATGCAAGACCGAAGTTGACAATACGATAGAACTTACGGACTCCACCACCACGGTGACGGGTAGTGATACGGCCTTGGTTATTACGACCACTGTTCTTTTTCTTGATAACTGTTAGAGATTTAAGTGGCTTCTTGGTAGTAACAGCCGAGAAATCTTGGCTAGTCATACCACGAGTACCAGGCGTGGTTGGCTTATATGCTTTAATCGCCATTACTTCTTCTCCTTCTTGGGCTTATCGGCCTTTTCATCTTCTGCCGCAAATACCGTGATGGTATCGCCGTCTTTCAGAGTGACGTAAGCTTTCTTGATGTCAGTATCCTTGCCCATAGCTTGGCGACCACCCTTGCGGACAGATCGCTTCACTTTACCCTTAACATTCAGGATGTTAACTTCTGTTACGGTCACTGCAAATTGTGCTTCGACCGCTTCAGCCACCTGGTTCTTGTTAGCCGAAGTCGGAACAACAAAGACGTAGGTATTTTTGGTTAAGCTGTGGGCGTAGGCCTTTTCGCTTACCCGAGGTTTGAGAATAAGAGTCTTACTCATTACTTTGTACCTCCGAGCCACTCGTGTACAACACTGAGGGCTTTACTGGTCACTACCATGCTGTCAGCGTTCAATACGTCAAATACGTTGAGGTACTGTGCCGTGACAATCTTGACGTTCTGAAGGTTGCTGACTGCACGAGTCATTTCATCAGTCTTTGAATCTACGACGAGTAGTACGCTCTTGGTTGCACCAATCTTATCAAAGAATTTCACTGCGTCCGCAGTCTTACCCTTAAATGTCAGATCCTCAACAATAACAACTTTGTTAGCCTCAGCTGCGGTGGTGAGAGCCTGTCTAATCGCAAGGCGTTTGGTTGCAGTTGGTAGTTTGTGTGTGTAGTTTTCTTGTCCTGTTGGACCGAACGTAATACCACCACCACGCCAAATTGGGTTACGGGTAGAGCCAAAACGAGCTCGGCCAGTTCCCTTCTGCTTCCATGGCTTGCGGCCACCACCACGAACTTCACCGCGGTTCTTAGTTACGGCTAGGTTTTCGCGACCGTTAGCCAAATATGCAACGTATGCTTGCTTGAGCAAGTCGTGATTAGCGACTTCTACGCCAAATACTGCCTTGTCAAGTTTAGCGGCTACTGTTGCCTTGGTGCCTGTCTTAGTAAATGTTGGAACAGCCATTACTTGCTCCTCCCTTTGATCACAACGATCCCTTTACGTGGACCCGGAACGGCACCAGTCACACCAATAACACCAAGTTCGGTGTCAACGAGTGCTATTTTCAGATTTTTAACTGTCACTTGCTCGTGACCCATCTGTCCGGCCATTTTCTTACCCTTGAGAATGTGTTGAGGGTACATTGATCCGATTGAACCTACTTTTCGCGTATTTCCCTTACCACCGTGCGTTTTACGCTGTCGGTGGAAGTTGTGTCGCTTGATAGTACCAGCCCAACCCTTACCTTTAGAGGTAGCGGTGACGTCAATAACGTCCCCAACTGAAAAGACCTCGGGGCTGATTTTTTCTCCAACCTTGAGGTCTTCAGTAATTTCATCTACACGGAATTCACGCACAATCTTTGGCAGAATACCGGCAGACTTAAAGTGACCATGCTGAGCCTTGTTAACCATGTTCGCACGGGCTTCTTCAGCACCAATTTGAACAGCAGTATAGCCATCAGTTTCAGCGGTCTTCACTTGTGTGACAACACAAGGACTAGCGGAAAGCAAGGTTACAGCCTGAACCACACCGTCGTCCGCGATGGTGCTGGTCATGCCAACCTTTCGAGTGATCAAAGCTTTCATAGATTATTGACCCTTGTTTATAGTTTTGGGTGTCGTCTTGCTCAGGCAAGACATAAAAATTCTTGGTATTTGACGGTTTCTACCCCTGTTCTGGGAATAGACCTGTCAAACAACCAAGTCCAAAACGATTGATATACCCGAACATCTTAGCACAAATTCGGTACCCCTGTCAATACGTTGTGCATTCTACAAGAACATTAAAGCGGCTGAACCCTAAGGGATACTTTCTAGACTTTATTTCATTCGTATCCGAGCATATGTATCAACTGCGTGGGGAGACTCAGTGGGGTCATAGGCTTATCAGGTAGTAACCGGCAAAAGCATCGAGTGATCATCGATTCTGACACCCTATTACATAAGCGTAATTGTGAGAAATATCATATTTACTATACGGAAGTATGGTTTACAGTTGAGTTATAAGGGGGAAATATGGGAGAGAGATACTATTTACGAGACAGCGAAACTAATGAACTGTGGTGCTTTGACTACCGCATTATGAGTGGTGAGGTCAAGCTCATCACTAAGTAACTCTTTGGAATCAGTGACTATTTCTGATGCTACAGTGAGATTCAGCCAGACTAGCACTTACATCAGCGGTAAATCGATGCACTATTCGGTGGTTTACAGCATCAATCTCTAAAAGAGTCTCAACATTATGTACATGTGCCTGTACGGCATCACTGCTCATATCTGATGTACGACATAACTGCTCATGGTAACCCGAATCTGCCTGGTATTGCTCTAGGTATAGCGTGGCTGTCATAGCCCCTAAGGTAATTATTGTTTCTGCGGTGTATTGATCCACCGCAAGGTGCCCGGCTTCGGTAGGCATTTCCAACCGTAATTTCCGAGGTTGTAGTGGCTCTGGTAGGGCATCTATACGACGTCGCTCCCAGAGCGTTTCTTCCATCGCCAGCACAAACAAGACTTCTTGTTCCGTAAACTCTACCCCAACTTTGTCTGCAGTTGGTCTCATTGTCGCTATACCTGTTCTCGAATTATGTTACGCCGCACTGTCCGTCTTAAAGAATTCCTCTGCAAGCATGCATATTGTATCAAAACCATACCGGTAGCCCATACTGAACAGATATTGCTCTTCTGGACTGCCTATCGGCGCATACATGACAGCCGCGTGTTCAATAGCCTCCCGATCACCAGTCTCGTAGCCATCTTGATGAATTTGGTCTAGGTATACAAGCATCTCATCTGCCCTAGAGGCAAGTTCTGTATGCACATCAGCAGGATAAAATGAGTGTAGTTCTTGCGCAGTGTAGTCGGGTAGGTCAGTGGTTGTGGTGTGTAGTGCCAGAAGGGATCCTGCGAAAAACATCTGTGAGAGATTATTCGTTGGAGGCTCAATATCATGAGTAATGGCATATTCGTTTGCCAAGATGTCGGCAACGTCCCGGCAATACTGGCCTGTCGGCGAATGTCCATGCATCTGCTCAAGACACCTGTCTACATATGATTGGAACTCATTTGGATGGGGATACAATCGTAACTCAGAACGCAATACATCAGTAGGACTAATGGTTTCGTCGAGTAACTCCCTCTCTGGAAATAGGGTTGCTGTTCCCTCTTTGCTAGACACTACCGTACGCCCCAACCCCACTGATCGGGTTCAATGTGTTCATGCAGTTTAAGCTCTTCCTCAAGCGCGGCCTGTGCTGCTTCAAGATCCCCGCTGACCGCATTAATACGTTCAAATATACTTCACGTGTAAACTCTGGATCTTCGCCACTATCCGCACGAGTGAGCATAGAATCGAGATATCTACCCATCACTCGGGTTAATCCTTGTTCCCTTGCCGTTTTAGGTGGTCGATTCATTTCAGGGTTGACTGGTAAATGCATGCCTTCCATGGCGTATTTCCTCATTTAGGCCAATAACCAAAACAGTACTCCTGCTATACATGATTGTCAAAGACACCAGCAAACTATGTCATAAATGATGCATATTTATACCATAAGTGGTATTAGTACACTATAAACTGTTTTCGCCTGAGAACCCGCCTGGCCGCGTAAAGCGATGTTGTAGTAGTCTAGCCTCGCGAGGATCAGCCAGTGTAACCTCTAAAAGCCACCCTGCGGTTGACTGGCTGATAGTACCCTTTTTAACCACTCCATCCATGTTTTCTTCTAGTTCAAGCCGCAGCTCCCATGATACCCCCAAGCTCTCGTCAGGAACTGGTGACGGCTGTTGTGGGCAGCTGTCACCTTCTGAGAACATGTGAGGATAATCTGGTGATGTCATATTTTGTTACTTCCTGTTTTACACCGTACGCCTTACCACCCGCAAAAGCAAGCACACCCAAGATATTCGTGCCGAATAAGGGTGTTGTCCTAAGGGATCTGATCTCGAAACTTTGTGGCTCTACTGCTACTCCCAGGGAGATACCGAACGATCGATAATGTACCGTGAGGCTTGAAGTGTACGGAGAATTGTATCACCGAAGCGTGCAAGTCTCTCGACGAAAGCTTCCCGCTCAACCGCGGCATCTTTTAGCCGCTGCTTATATTCCTGTCTATTGCATACGAGATCCATAGGCTTCCGCGTGCGCGATTCAAAGCGGAGCTGCGAACACGTCATACTATTATCATTGGCGACCTCATCCATGATTCGGAGTAATGGAGCGACCGATTGCTCGGGCAACATCAACTCACCCTCATGAAGCGTGGGCCGTAATTCCGGCAGCATCACCTGGTCAATACAGTCTTCGTCCTCAATCATTACCAGATACTCTGTCACCACCACCTCTACAGTTGTAGATTCAAAGCAGTTGAGGATTACCCCAGGACTATCTACAGACGGTCTCATACATACAGCTTATACAGGATTTAGCGCTTGTTTACTAGCTTAACTATACTTATATTGTTTATACCATTTAAAAACGGACCTTTCGGCCCGTTTCTTGTTACATCTTAATTTCGGCATCACACCCGGCAGGGAGTGACAGGTTCATGAGACTATCGATTGTCTTAGGTGTAGGGTTAAACACGTCGATGAGGCGCTTATGCACACGCATCTCGAACTGCTCACGACCCTTCTTGTAGATGTGAGGGGATTTGATAACAGTATACAAAGTCTTCTTTGTTGGCAGTGGAATTGGACCAGCAATTGTCGCACCTGTACGCAGTGCAGTGTCTACAATCTGCTTTGCAGACTGGTCAATTACTTTGTGGTCATATGCCTTTAAGCGAATACGAATACGCTGTTGGCTTGTTGGTTGTTTGGCGTCAGCCATAAATATGAGTCCTTTCGTCCGTCATGACGGGTGGTAATGTAACCTCTTACGGAGTGATGAGTTACCGTACGAGTTCTCATTACAATTAATGAATACTGAGTGATTGTATAATATTTATGCGAAAAAGAAAAGAGCGCCGAAGCGCTCTACTATGTAATTCGTTATCAGGCCGAGTACGTCAGAAGATCCGTGCTGGCAAGTCGCCCGATGAATTCTTCTCTTCCATCGGTCTTGGGCTGAGGCTCGGACAAAATATCCGCAAGTGCCGCTGTGGCAAATTTACCTTCGTAATAAACATGCACACCTGGCTCTGTCTCATTCTGTGCATATTGAGCTTCGGTAGCGTTTCCAAATTCGCTCATACATAATTCTCCTGTAATGATTTTAGTTTCCTGCATCCGGCCCATTACTCACCAGACACAGCGTTCATGCTAACACATTTTCCTGGGCGCCGTAAGTGATACGTATCAAGTGGCCATCAATACACCATGTATCAGATATTTTTTGGCTTTCGCGTTGTACGCCCCACAGCTTTGCGAACCATAGCCGATACGGTACGCTTGAAACCTGGACGTTGCTTTGGGGAGTCGTAATACTCTGTATATAGGGCATCGACGTACATATCGATATACGCATCTTCTACGGCAGCGGTAGACCGATGCTGATCTGTCTCATCTCGAAAGAACAACTCCTCCCCAGACATAGTATGTAGTGCATGGAGTTTGTCATAGGCTGCTCGAGATAAAGGGCCTGTTAATGTTTGATATGCCAGGTTAAGCAATTGCATTGCCTCGGTGTCGCCCCCAGTATCGGGGTGGAGTTTCTTGGCCAAGCGAACGTAGTGGGCGCGAATGGTGCCTGATTCGGCAGACCTATCAACATCCAATAATGCATAGTAGTCAACAAATGCTCCGCCGTGGTCATAGTTATTCATCATGCATTATTATATCAGCCACCACCCCCAGCAAGTTTACTGCAATACAAAAGCGCCTCATAACAGAGGCGCCATTGTAGTGAGGCAGGTAGATTACTTGTTAATCTTGGTTACAACACCAGCACCAACGGTACGGCCACCTTCACGAATAGCGAAGTTTAGACCTTGTTCCATGGCGATAGGTGCAAGCAACTTGACCTTAAAGGTGATTGTATCACCAGGCATAACCATTTCTTTGTCAGCTGGAAGCTCAACTTCACCGGTTACGTCAGTTGTACGGAAGTAGAACTGAGGCTTGTAACCCTTGAAGAATGGAGTGTGACGTCCACCTTCTTCTTTGGTGAGGATGTACACTTCTGCGTCAAACTCGGTGTGGGGAGTGATTGAACCAGGCTTACAAAGAACCTGACCACGCTCGATGTCATCACGTTCGATACCACGAAGGAGAATACCAGCGTTGTCACCAGCTTGACCTTGGTCAAGTGATTTCTTGAACATTTCGATACCAGTAATGACTGATTTCTTCGTGTCACGAACACCGACGATTTCAACTTCGTCGTTAACCTTGGCAACACCTTGCTCGATACGACCGGTTGCAACAGTACCACGACCCTTAATTGAGAACACGTCTTCGACGGGCATCAAGAATGGCTTGTCTAAATCGCGTGCTGGTTCTGGAACGTACTCGTCAAGAGCTTTAACAAGCTCCATAATCGCGTCTTCGTTAGCTGCATCGCCTTCAAGAGCTTTAGTAGCTGAACCCTTGATAATAGGAGCGTCTTCGTCAAAACCGTTCTTAGCGAGCAGTTCACGAATGTCCATTTCAACTAATTCAACGAGCTCTGGGTCTGCAATGTCCATCTTGTTCATGAAAACAAGAATCTTAGGTACACCAACCTGCTTGGCAAGCAAAACGTGTTCGCGTGTCTGAGGGAGTGGACCGTCGTTAGCACCAACTACCAGAATAGCGCCGTCAATCTGTGCTGCACCGGTAATCATGTTCTTGACGTAGTCAGCGTGACCAGGCATGTCAACGTGCGCGTAGTGACGCTTCTCTGACTCGTATTCCTGGTGAGAGGTAGCGATGGTAATACCACGTGCTTTTTCTTCCGGAGCGTTGTCAATTTCTTCGTAGTTTTTAGGTTGGTTAACTGCGCTTGGAAGGCGCTTTGCAAGTACGTGCGTGATTGCTGCAGTAAGCGTCGTTTTACCGTGGTCAACGTGACCCATTGTACCAACGTTTACGTGAGGCTTGCTTCGGTCAAATGCATCTGCCATATATATGGACTCCTTACTAATTTAATTATTTTGCACGAGCGGTCTCTCGCATTTCGTCTTACTCACCTGTTCAGATTCACTGTTCCATTTTAGTGGTTCAGTCTATCATGCGAAAGGTGGATAAGTGCGACATGCGAGAACTAACTCCCATGCGAGATACCCAGTAATTATAGATTACTACCCAATGTTTTGTAAAGGGTTAATAATACGGTTAGTCTTCGGTAATGACTTCGACAGGACAGCCATTCTGCAAAAAACTTTTGAGCGCACATACCACCCGGACTCGTTTCTGTTCACTGACAGGATCAGAACATATTTCTTGTGCTTTCTCAACAGCTGCAATGTAACCAGAACAGTGTGTTGCGCATTCCCATGAAGCGTCAACTTCTATACTGTTTTTTACTGGATCCACCAATGGTTGCGGTTGACAATCTGGGACTTCTATACTCATATATAATTTATACAACGCTTGTTGTAAATTTGCAATAGTTTTTTATTTCTGACATAAATACAGGATAGGACCCTTCGCTTTGGAGTTAAGGGCTTCATACACGCTCGTCAGTTATTCGTTATCGGTGCCCCTGAATGCTAGCGGCTATATAGAAGTACGGGATATCAAGATCTCGTCTATCGATCGGCAACGAAATGCCTGCAAAGGCCTCGTTAACTGGAAGCTCAGACTGTTCATCAATGATATCAAGATGATCAACTGCCCCAAATACCGTACGACTATGTGCTTCGATTTCCTGGCAGCCCGCTTGTTTCGTAAAAGTTACCAGGTCCCAGCGGCAATCGTCATCGAATGACTTCAGAACGGTTAGGATGAAACCGGCACTTTTTCTGCCGTCATTGATTACTTCAACATAGTAGCCTTCATTGGCTACTACCTCAGGTTGTACATGCTCGCTGTCACACATATTGATGCGTGCATAGTACTGCTATTTTGCGTTCTTGGCAATGATTGCTTCTGCAACGTTGTTTGGCACGTCCGCGTAGTGGTCAAGTTCCATACTTGAGCTTGCTCGACCTTGTGTCATTGAGCGAAGATTAGTCGTGTAGCCGAACATTTCACCAAGAGGAACAAAGGCGGTTATTTGTTTGACGCCATTCTGCAGGTCTTCCATAGCCTCAATACGACCACGTTTTGCATTGAGATCACCGATACAGTCACCCATGAATTCTTCAGGAGTTACCACAACAACCTTCATAACAGGTTCGAGCAGTGTTGGATTAGCCTTTTTGACACCTTCTTGCACACCCATTGAGCCGGCAATACCGAAAGCCATTTCGTTAGAGTCAACTTCGTGGTAACTGCCATCGTACAGTTCAACCTTAACGTCTACGACTGGATAGCCGGCAATAATACCGCCGTTCAGGGCTTCTTCGATACCCTTACGTACTGCAGGGATGTATTCGCTTGGAACAACACCACCCTTAATAGAGTTAATGAATTCAAAGCCAGCACCCTTTTCATTCTGAGAAAGACGTAACCATACATGTCCGTACTGACCACGTCCACCGGACTGTCGTACAAACTTACCTTCTGCTTCAACACCATCTTTACGAATCGTTTCACGGTATGCAACCTGTGGTTGACCAATGTTTGCTTCAACGTTGAATTCTCGCTTCATACGGTCAACAAGAATTTCGAGGTGAAGCTCACCCATACCTGAAATGATAGTCTGGCCAGTTTCGTCGTCCACTCGGACGCGGAATGTGGGGTCCTCTTCTGCGAGTCGCTGTAATGCGATGGACATCTTTTCTTGGTCGGCCTTGGTCTTTGGTTCTATAGCGATAGAAACGGGAGGTTCTGGGAAGGTAATACTTTCGAGAACAATCGGGTTTGTGAGGTCACTCAAGGTATGTCCTGTTGTTGTGCCTTTCAGGCCAACGATTGCCGCAATATCACCAGCACCGACTTCTGTTACATCTGCGCGCTTGTCTGCCTGTAGACGGACAATACGACCCACACGCTCCTTCTCACCTGTTGAACTGTTTAACACGTATGAGCCGGCCGTAATCTTACCGGAATACACACGGAAGTAGGCTAATTTACCGACGAAAGGGTCAGTGGTGATTTTAAATGCTAGCGCAGCAAAGGGATCAGACTCTGTTGGATGCCGTTCGATTTCATCGCCAGTTTTCGGGTGTGTTCCCCAAGTTGAAGCAATATCCAAGGGGCTTGGTAGATAGTCATTCACCATGTCTAGCACCTTTTCGACGATGACACCACGACCATCACCACCAGTTACCGCAAAGAACTGACCGGAGAGAACAGCAGTACGAATTGCTCGTTTGATTTCATCTGTCGTCAGACCTTCTTCACCAACTTCGAAGTACTTTTCAAGCATTTCTTCATCTTCAGCGACAGCGTTCTCAATGAGCAAGCTGCGGTATTTCTTCACCTGGTCCATCATATCTTCTGGAATCTCACCCTCTACAAGAGCTTTGTCGTGGAATTCAGTGTAGGTATAGGCTTTCATCTCAACGAGATCGACAACGCCATTAATTGACTGCTCAAAGCCGATTGGAAGGTGCACCGGAAATGCTCGCTTGCTGAGGCGATTGTGAATTGATTCAAGTGATTTGTAGAAATCACCACCTGTTTGGTTGATCTTGTTAATGAAACAAATACGAGGCACACCGTACTTGTCTGCCTGGCGCCAGACGGTTTCTGACTGCGACTCTACGCCCATTTTGCCATCAAAGACGACACACGCGCCGTCAAGCACACGCAGCGAGCGTTCTACCTCAACGGTAAAGTCAATGTGCCCTGGCGTATCAATAATGTTAATCTGATTCCCCTTCCAGAAACACGTCACAGAGGCAGCCACGATCGTAATACCACGCTCTCGTTCTTGTGCCATCCAGTCAGTTGTAGTCTCACCTTCGTGTACTGCACCAATCTTGTGGCTCAAGCCCGTTCGATACAAAATGCCTTCAGTAGTGGTGGTCTTACCAGCATCAATGTGGGCAATAATACCGAGGTTACGAATCTTTTCAATAGGGGTTTTCTTCTCTGCCATAGTGTCGCTCTAGCGTATGCTAATCATCCTTGGGTTACATTATTAATTGATTTTGTGCGCAATTAAAAAAACTCACGCACAAACGTTCTGTACAAGTTTATCATGAAATATGGGGGTTGTCACCTGTGTAGGGCCGTAACTCACCTTGTACGTTTGCGTGCGCATATGTCACATAACGAACTGAATACAGCTGCGTCCATTGCGTGGATTTCTAGTATTTGTCCCAATCTTCTTTAAAATTCAGCAATGAAGTCTTGCCTAAGTCCTTTAGGAGCGACTGGAACATGTATTTAATCTCTTCGTCACCTTGCTGGAATGAACCACTTGTATGTCGAAATCGCAGAAGCGTACCTTCATCCGTAGAGTACCAATGTTTGAGTTGTACTTCATTATCGAATTCGAGCGTCTCTAGGTATTCCTCAGAAACACGCACGGGGGGAGTAACTAAGGCATCGCCCATAAACTCATATCCTCCGTCTACTAAGGCTGCACCGTAGTTCTGATCGTGTCCAATTGTAATCCTATATGGATTGCGCACATCTGGTGACCTATCAGGATTAATTTCAAATGTGGACATATACTCTCCTTACATTTAAAAGCGCCCGTTATGGGCGCTTTTTTAATTAGAAGCGTGCGAAGTGAGCAAAGGCACGGTTGGCCTCGGCCATCTTGTGCGTGTCTTCCTTTTTCTTCACTGCAGTACCAGTGTTGTTGTACGCATCAACGAGCTCAATTGCGAGACGATCTTCCATGCTCATGCCCTTTCGGCTCCGCGTAGCAGCAACGAACCACATAAGTGTCAGATGCGTTTGGCGCTGACCCTTTACCTCAAAAGGAATTTGGTAGTTCGCACCACCGACACGACGAGAGCGAGTCTCCATGTGCGGCTGTACATTCTTGATTGCTTGTTCAAATACTTCGATAGGATTCTGAACTTTCAATTTGTCTGCTGCCTTTTGCATCCCGTTGTACACGAGTCGCTCTGCAACTTGCTTTTTACCGTTTAGCATTACACGGTTGATAAGCTTCTGAACCATAACAGAGTTATAGACGCGGTCCGGCTGAATATCACGAACAAGCGCTTTGGTCTTTTTCCTCGGCATTACTTGCTCTCCTTCTTGGCACCGTACTTGGAACGGCCCTGCTTACGATTGTTAACACCCTGGAGGTCAAGCGCACCACGGACAATGTGATAGCGTACACCGGGAAGGTCCTTTACACGACCACCACGCACCATGACAACGGCGTGCTCCTGGAGATTGTGACCTTCCCCGCCAATATAGGCCCATACTTCGTAGCCATTCGTTAAACGAACACGAGCGACCTTACGAAGCGCGGAGTTCGGCTTCTTTGGTGTTTTAGTGGTGACCTTGATACACACACCACGCTTAAATGGCGCAGGCTTTTCGTAATTCTTAGTCTTGAGGTTATTCACCACGCGCTGTAAGTGAGGTGCGCCTGATTTCTTACCTTTAATAGTACGTGGTTTGCGTACCAATTGATTAATAGTTGGCATTTATACTCCTTCTACGGTCGCAATCTATCTGCTACAAAAGTCATGCCTAACTTATGGCTCGGATTGCAATTAATAACCTGATAACAATAGCAGATATTTGCGAATAATACAAGGTACGCCTGAACGAAAAACCCGACTTTATTTTGAGCCGGGCTTTTCTATGTGCACGAGACCTATCTATGCAACAAATTCTTCTGCTGATTCTGTTTCAGTCAGCAAATCGGTGTCGCTAAAGCCGTCCTTGTCGGTATCTGGTACGTACCCTGTACCGACTGGAATACGGCGACCGAGGATTACGTTTTCTTTTAGACCGATAAGATTGTCCACCTTACCACTTGTTGCTGCAGCAATCAGCACGCGAGTTGTGTCTTGGAAGCTTGCGGCACTCAAGAATGAGTCAGTCGAGAGACTTGCCTTTGTAATACCCAGGAGAAGCTGTGTGAACTTAGCAGGACTTTTACCCTCTGCTGTAAGTCGTTCATTGGCTTGCACTACAGCAAGTTTACTCACAATGTCGCCGGTCACAAATTCGCTATCGCTGGCATCTTCAATCTGTACCCGGCTGAACATTTGTCGCACGATGATTTCAAGGTGCTTATCAGCAATGTTCTGCCCCTGTGACGCAAACATGCGTAGAATTTCATTCATGATATAGCGTTGGGTCGATTCTACGCCCTGTAATCGCATAAGATCATGTAGATTAATGGAACCACTTGTCATTCGCTGGCCAGCAATCACCCTATCACCGTCCTTCACAAAGAGTTGCTTGTAGCCAGGTATCTCGTACTTAATGACGCTCTTGCTTGTTGGTACGATAACGATCGTCTTGCCCGTGACCTCGGCTTTACCAGCCATAGGTGAAATAACTGGATTATCACCACCTTCTTCGGCAGCGAGGACATCGCCAATAGCAACCTCAGTACCTGAAGCAATGTGGCTCTTCCGATCACCGAGCTTCAGCTCGACCTTTTCGGTACCATCTGCGGCAATCTGAATCACGTAGTGATCGCCCTCTTCCCATACACTCGCAATACCTGCAATTTCTGAGAGGAATGCTTGCCCCTTAGGAGTTCGAACTTCGAAAAGCTCTTCGACACGGTTCAAACCTTGTGCAGTATCGTCAGCCAATGCACCACCGGAACGGTGCTTTGAGTCGAGTGATAGCTGTGTTCCTGGTTCACCAATTGACTGGGCGGCAATAACACCAATCGGGTGATGGCCCTCAACCAGATTTCCTGTAGCAGGATCAACACCATATGACTGCTGCGGGACGCCACGGACTGATGTGCACGAGAGAGCACTCATAATCCTAACCCCGTCAATTGCTTCGTCGGCTTCGACTTTCTCGGCTATTTCTGGGGTGAATATATCGTGTTTCTTGATGTAGCCCTTGAGATCTTCTGCTGCGTATCGTCCAACTAGTCGAGATGCATAGCTCACACCAATGTTCTTCGCATCTTCGCGTAGCATTGCAAACCCTGGGTCACTCATGTCATCGTCAATCGTGAAGACATCTTGTGAGACATCTACCAGACGACGAGTCAAATAACCTGCATCAGCGGTCTTCAGGGCAATATCGATAAGTGCCTTTCGGGTACCACGAGTACCGGTAAAGTACTCAAGTGGCT
>CAZPVS010000010.1:0-36904 GCA_964590315.1 uncultured Candidatus Saccharibacteria bacterium | reverse complement strand
CAAGACCCTTCACGTAACCAGACTTAATTGGAAGCTCGATCAAGTTACCAGCAGCATCCTGAAGCACACCAAGCATACCAACAGCGTTGTTCATCTGGGTGATGTTACCACGAGCACCAGAGGTGATTGCGATAGCAGTTGAAGTGTCGCGACCAGCAAGCTGCTCTGCCAACATGTCAGTAACACGTGCTTCGATCTTCTTCCAGTTGTCTACAGTCAAACGGAAACGCTCTTCCTCGGTAATGAAACCTTGCTCAAATTGCTCGGCAATAGCAGCTGTGCGCTTGTCACCATCGCTCAGTGCTACATCCATACCTTCAATCTTACCGAAGTCGCCCATCCCCATTGAAAGCCCAGACTTGGTTGCATATTCAAACCCGAGATCCTTGAGGTCATCAGCAATCTCGGCCGTCTTAAGCTGGCCATATTTACTATAAGCCAGCGCCATAACTGCGGACAACTTCTTTTTGGTCATTGCATCTGACTGGAATGGGAAATCTTCTGGGAATATTTCATTGAAGAGTACCTTTCCAAGTGTCGTTTCACGAACCTCACCACGGAAAGGAATTCGAACGGGGTGCTGAAGCTTTATCTCACCGGCATCAAAAGCCATGAGAGCTTCAGAAACACCAGTAAACGGACGAGCCTTCTGATCTGCAAAGCGGTCATACGTCAGATAGTAACAACCCAGTACGATATCCTGCTCAATGTGCAGAATAGGAGAACCATCAGCAGGCTTTAAGAGGTTGCGACTACTTGCCATAATCTCACGCGCCTCGGCTTGTGCTTCATCTGAAAGTGGAAGGTGCACAGCCATCTGGTCACCATCGAAGTCTGCATTAAATCCTTTACATACGAGTGGGTGGAGTTGAATTGCTTTACCTTCAATCAAACGAGGCTGGAATGCCTGGATGGAGAGACGGTGGAGAGACGGTGCGCGGTTAAGCAGCACGTACTTGCCTTTAATGACTTCATCGAGTGCATCCCAAACAGCTGTTTCGCCAGTTTCAATCATACGGGTTGCAGAGCGAATGTTGTGCGCGTGTTCGTTGGCAATTAAATGCCCGATCACAAATGGCTTAAATAGCTCGAGGGCCATCATCTTCGGTAGACCACACTCACTAATCTTCAGCTCTGGACCAGCGACGATGACAGAACGTCCGGAATAGTCAACACGCTTACCAAGTAGGTTCTGTCGGAATCGTCCTTGCTTACCCTTCAGCATGTCGGAAAGGCTCTTGAGACGACGACGTTGGCCAGTTGCAGCGACAGCACGTCCAGAACGAGCGTTGTTATTATCGATCAGTGCATCAACTGCTTCTTGCAGCATACGCTGTTCGTTGCGGCGGATGACCTCTGGAGCGTTCAACTCAATGAGCTTCTTCAGGCGGTTATTACGGTTGATGACGCGGCGATACAGGTCGTTCAGGTCTGATGTCGCAAAACGACCACCAGTCAACTGGACCATAGGACGAAGGTCTGGGGGAATAACCGGAAGGACAGAAAGACACATGCTTGATGGCTTGATACCAGCACGTAGCATGCTTTCGAGCAAACGAAGCCGTTTCATGAGCTTCTTCTTGCGTTGGCCCTTTGCGTCTTCGGCCTCTTCGGTTAACTCAGCGATGAGATCCTTGAGATTAATTTCCTCAAGCATATCCTTTAATGAGGCGCCGCCCATACCAACAGTGATGAGATCAGCGACATCATCGGGAAGAGATCGGTAATCTGTCTCGGAGATCAAGCTAAGCTTGACGAGACTATCAAGCTGCTGTTTGAGGGTTGCAAACTCTGTTTCAACCTCTTCCAGCTCCTTTGTTTGCATCTCTGCCAATGCCTTCACGTTAGCACCTTCTGCTTCAGCTTCTTTTTCATAGCGTAGCTTCACTGCCTCTTTTGCGGCTGCAAACTCAGCTTCCTTGTCAGCAAGCATTTGGTCGCGCTTCTCAACGTTAACGCTCTTGATAATGTAGCTTGCAAAATATGCTACACGCTCTAGGTTCTTCACAGTCATGCCGAGCAATAGGCCAACCGCACTTGGCGTTCCGCGAAGGAACCAGATGTGCGCAACAGGCGTTGCTAGCGTAATGTGCCCCATGCGTTCACGGCGAACAATAGACTTCGTGACAATTTCGCCATTCTTATCAACAGCTGCTTCTCGAGATCGTACGCCCTTGTACTTGGCATCGTGAGGATTTATATCTTTGACGGGGCCAAAGATCCGCTCACAGAAGAGACCGTCACGTTCTGGTTTCTGGGTTCGGTAGTTGATAGTTTCTGGCTTGGTTACTTCACCGTAGCTCCAGTCAAGAATGTCTTCTGGGCTGGCGACTGCCAAGCGGACTGCGTCAAAATCAGCAATGTTGGTGCCGTATGAATATCTACGCATTAGAGCTCCTCCTCGTCGCTGGCAACAATGAGATTTGCCTCGGCGTCGTCGTCTTCGTTAGTAATTACAGTTGTTGCGGGTATGTCATCCTCGAGTTCCATAACGATGAATTCATCAGCGGTTGCATCTTCCGTGACGTCAATGTCTGAAGCAAGTGGTGCAGGCACTTCAACCTCTGCAAGATGCAAAGCTTCGTCCTTGATGTTATCTGCTAAAACAGCTTCGGCATCAATAAGCTTGTCACTTGCCACGAGATCAACCTTAAGGCCCAGACCTTGTAGCTCTTTCACGAGCACGTTGAATGATTCTGGTACTTTTGGTCCAACAATTTCTGTCTGCTTGATGATAGCCTCGTAGGCTTTTGAACGCCCATATACATCATCCGACTTAATGGTTAGCATTTCCTGCAAGGTGTTTGATGCACCATATGCTTCCAATGCCCAGACTTCCATTTCTCCGAATCGCTGACCGCCATTCTGCGCTTTACCGCCAAGTGGCTGCTGCGTAACCATGGTGTACGGACCGGTAGAACGAGCGTGGATCTTGTCTGCAATCATGTGATTGAGCTTGATCATGTACATATGACCGACAGTGGTGCGTTCCTGGAAAGCCTCACCTGTCCGACCATCGTACAGCTGCTGTTTACCATCCGCAGGGCACCCTGCTTCTTGCAGTAATTCTTGGATCTTCTCCTCGGGTACACCATCAAAGGCAGGGCTAGCGACTTTCATACCAAGGGCATGAGCTGCCATACCAAGGTGGGTTTCGAACAATTGTCCGATGTTCATACGACTTGGCACACCAAGTGGGTTCAAGACGATATCTACCGGTATTCCATCTTCAGTAAATGGCATGTCCTCATTAGGCAGGATACGAGCAATAACACCCTTGTTACCGTGGCGACCACCGAGTTTATCACCAACGCTAATCTTTCGCATCTGGGCAACAAACACCTGGATTTGCATGATAACACCGGCTTTGAGCTCGTGACCGTTTGCGCGGCTGAATATCTTTACACCGACGACTTTACCGTGCTTTCCGTTACTCATACGCTGAGAGGTATCACGGACTTCTTTGGCTTTTTCACCAAATATTGCGCGGAGCAAGCGCTCTTCGCTTGACAGTTCTTGTTCACCCTTTGGAGTAATCTTACCTACGAGGATATCGCCTGGGTGGACTTCTGCACCGATACGGACAATTCCATCCTCGTCAAGGTGGCGGAGCGCATCTTCTGATACGTTAGGAATGTCACGAGTGACAATTTCTGGACCTAGTTTAGTCTCACGAACTTCAACCATGAAGTCCACAATATGTACTGATGTCAGTGTGTCGTCCTCGACTAGTTTACGAGAAATGATGATGGCGTCCTCAAAGTTATAGCCGCCCCATGGCATAAATGCGACACGGAGGTCCTTACCAAGTGCGAGCTCTCCACCCTGGATTGACATTCCCTCTACGAGTGGATCGCCCTCTTTAACCTTCTGGCCTGTCTCTACAACAACTTTTTGGTTAATACTGGTACCTTCGTTTGAGCGAATGAAGTGCTGCGGACGGTAGCTAACCGTACCTTCTTTGTACTTAACAACGACTTCTTCACCAGTAGCCTTGATAACTTCACCGTCTGCCTCAGCAACGATAAGTTGACCGGTGTTACGAGCTGCAGTTGCTTCAGTTCCAGTACCGACGATTGGAGCCTGTGGCTGCACCAACGGTACTGCCTGCCGCTGCTGGTTACTACCCATCAATGATCGGTAGACGTAGTTCTTCTCAACAAATGGAATCAGGCCAGCCGAGGAACCAATGATCTGCTTCCGTGATGCGTCCATATGTGTAACTTCGTTGGCATCAACCTCAACTGATTTCAAACGGTTACGCACTGAAACACGGTCACTTGTAAAGCGGCCGTTCTCGTCGAGAACCTCACCGGCACCAGCGATAACAGCAGCCTCTTCGGCAGCAGCATCTAAGTAAACAACGTCACTAGTGACAACTGCCTGAACTGGCCAAGTAACTTGTTCCTTTACGGTCGCAAGTTTCTTGGCGGCGTCAGCAGTTATGATTGCTCCTGCCTTGACGACTGTCTTGCCGCCTACTTCAAGATCAACTGCGGCAATGTGTCCAGCAGCATCTTTGGCGGTTACGGCATTGGTCACTTTTCGATAAGGTGTCTCTATAAATCCGTAGTCATTAATACGTGCGTATGATGCTAGGTTCAGTACCAAACCGATGTTGGCACCTTCAGGCGTTTCTACGGCACAAATACGACCATAGTGTGTTGCGTGAGCATCACGAACTTCAAAACCAGCACGCTCACGACTCAGACCACCAGGGCCCATAGAACTCAAGCGTCGTTTGTGTGCAAGTTCACTGAGCGGATTGATTTGATCCATGAACTGAGATAACTGAGAACTCGCAAAGAATTCACGAACAGCTGCCACGACGGGACGAGCGTTGATAAGCTGTGCAGGAGTAACTGTTTCGATTTCACTCATAGACATACGGTCTTTGGTGTTGCGTTCCATACGGAGTAAACCAATACGGAATTGGCGCTGTACAAGCTCACCAACCAATTTCACACGTCGATTCGCAAGAGAATCGATATCGTCTGCAGGTTCTTGTGTATTGTTTAAGCGAATCAACTCGGCAATAATCGCTACGAGATCCTCAATGCGCATCGTACGATTTTCAATAGTATTCGTAATGTCTAGGTTTAAGCGCTTGTTGATCTTGTATCGGCCGACACGGCTGAAGTCAAAACGCTTGAAATTATAGAACATGTTTTCGATAAGAGATCGCGCGTTGTCGACCGTTGCCAAATCACCTGGGCGGAGACGGCGGTAGACTTCAATCAGTGCATCGTTAGCACCTTTTGTGGGGTCCTTTTCAAGGGTAGCATCGACATAGCTCAACTTGCCTTGATCAACATGTTTAAACTGATCCCTGATCTGAGCCTCGTTCAGGCCAAGGGCTCGGAGCAACGTGGTGACAGCAATCTTACGCTTCCTGTCAATTTTGACATAAATAGCACCGCTGGCGGCAGTCTCGAATTCGAGCCATGCACCACGACCAGGTATAACCTTCGCGCCATAGAGGTTGTGGGTGCTATGCTGATCTGCCGTAAAGAATACACCCGCAGAACGAATGAGCTGTGAGACAACCACACGTTCAGCACCGTTAATGACGAACGTGCCACGCTCTGTCATCCATGGGTAATCACCCAAATAGATTTCCTGCTCTTTAACTTCACCTGTCACCTTATTCGTAAGGATGACCGTTGCTTTTAAAGGTGCCTCATAAGAGACGTTGTTTTCACGGGCTTCTGCTTCTGAGAGCTTTGGCTCCTCAAAACGATAGTCCTTGAAGCTTAACGACAGCTTCGCACCCGTGTAGTCATCAATGGGGCTGATTTCGGCAAGCAGCTCCCCTAGACCCTCTTCAACAAACCACTGGAACGAGCGGTTCTGATGATCAACCAAGTTTGGTAACTTGAGTGCGTCATCGGCTTTAGTAAAGTATGTACGCTTAGTTGTTCCGCCACTAGCGGCAACGGTTTTCGCCATAAAGACAATACTCCCACTTATGTAATAGATAATAGATGATGATTAATCGTTAATATGCCCAGTACATAAGCTATCTCATAGAGACTTATGGTCCATGTATTAACCATTAATCATTTGTAATTTTTGGTTTAGTAGTTTTATCGCGCGAAGATTTCTACGTGGGAGGTTGGGTGTGCCAGAGATGCGGCAACACTAAACCCACAGTACCCTACTTCTTATCCACTATTGTGAGGTATAAATTACAATGTGTCAACCAAATAGCACAGATTAATTGAAGGGGCGTAATCCTCATTACTTTTTGGGCGGATTGCTGATTATGGCGTCAACCACTCCGTACTCGTGGGCCTCTTCGGCTGTCATCCAAAAATCTCGTTCCATGTCGTGATGAATCTTCTCAGGCTTTTGACCTGTGTTCTTGGCCATAATTGCTTCGAGCAGCCTCTTCACTCTGAGTGATTCCTTCAAATCAATCTCCTGGTCGGTAACCTTGCCTCGCGTTCCGCTGCTGGGCTGGTGAATCATGACAGTAGCATGGGGGAGAAGGAATCGCTTACCTTTGGCACCACTGCTCAGTAGGAATGCTGCTGCACTTGCCTGTACCCCAATTCCGACTGTCTGTACATCTGCCTTCACATAGTTCATCGTGTCATATATAGCCAAGGCATCATACACGCTGCCTCCAGGACTATTTATGTACAAGAAGATGTCTTTCTTGGAATCTTCATTATCAAGAAAAAGTAACTGGGCGACAATGAGGTTCGCAGTGTGCTCGTTAACATCATCTCCAAGAAAGATAATGCGGTCTTTGAGTAACCGCGAATATATATCGTATGCGCGCTCCACGCGGCCTTCTGACTCGATAACGGTTGGAATAACTGCCATGTGTGTCGTCCTTGCTTTACGTAATACCTTATACGAATAAGCATACAAAAATAATTAGCACTCGTCAACGACGAGTGCTAATTCTAAGATACACACACTTTAGCTGGTGGCGTAATCTACTATAGTCGCGACGGTCTTCTCTGTCAGGATACGTGAAGCGATATCACGGCGGTTTTCAGGCTTATCAAGCTCTGCTTGCATCGCAGCGTCTTGGTACTGGCCTTTGAGAAGTTGAATACGAAGGTCAAGCTCTTCTGCTGTTATGTCCAAGCCTTCTTTTTCTGCTATTTCGGCAAGCATCAGACTTGCTCGAATACTCTTCTCGGCCTCAGGACGCTTCTGCTCGCGATGTTCTTCTGCAGTTACAGCCTCGTCTTTCAGGTGCTCTTCCCACGTTTGCCCGCGATACACCAGATTCTGGCGTTCTTGCTCTTCAATCTTGTCAATCTGTTCTTCTACCATCACCTGAGGTAGAGCAACCTTCGTCTTTGCTGCAAGCTCTCCGACCAGCTCTGCTTCAAAGGTGCGATCTGATTCATTCTGCTTTTCCGCTTGGAGCTGTTTCTTGATATCAGCCTTGAGCTCAGCTGCACTTTTAAACGGACCGACCGTGGCGGCGAATGCGTCATCAACTTTTGGCTCAATAACTTCCTGAACTCTGGTAGCCGTAACGGTAAAGGTAACCTTCTTCTTGGCAAGCGCAGCAACATGATAGTCAGCGGGGAACGTCAGGGTAAACGACTTTTCTTCGCCGGCCTTCATGCCAATCACATTCTCTTCAAAACCGGGTATGAATGTTTTGCTGCCCAGTACAATCGGGTAATCTTTACCATCTGCTCCTTGAACCGGCTCTCCCTTGGCATCGACACCCGCGAAGTCGATCCACACCTGGTCGGATTCTTTTGCTGCACGATCAACGTCTTTTTTCTCTGCGGCGCGCATCTGCAAGTTCTTAAGCACTTCTTTTACATCATCATTTGTCACCGTAACAACCGGCTTCGTTTTCTTGACCTTCTTGTAATCTGGTAGAGTCACAGCACCAATAATACTCAGTTCTGCATCAAACTCGAGCGTGGTATACGGCACAAATTTAGTAATACTGACGTTAGGATTACTGATCGGGCGTAGTTTCTCCTCGCGAATAGCCTGGACGTACAGCTGATTTATCGCATCCTCCAGGAATTCTGACTGGAAAATTGCGTCATCAACATGTTTTTCCACTAATTCTAGAGGCGCTTTGCCTTCACGGAAGCCTGCGATTTTGACTCGTTTCCGAAAATGGCCGAGCACATGCTGCTTCATAGAAGCCAGCTCTTTTTCACTGGCAATGACTGTTAACTTAGTTTCAGTATCTGATGAGTTCGTTCGTTTAATCTGCATAAGGATGTAGTATAACAGAGATAAATTAACTTTTCCACAGGATGTTTTACCGCATCAAAGAAGCAAATATAAACATACCTGCCCCGAGCCAGATAAGTTCGACCACGGCACCACGAGGCTTTTCATACCATTGGATATCATGAAGTACACGTTCAATTTTGTTGTACGCGAATGGTTTGTCTCGCTTCAATGCAAGATATTTTCTAACCCAGATTGCATCAGGAATAAACGCCAAAATGCCACATATGATTGCAATCACCCAATTATCTGGCCGTAGTATGAGCAGCGCAAGGAATATTGCGTTGCTGGCAATTGCTTCACCTATCAGCACATATGAAAAAATACGCGACTTAATAAATTCATCATCGCCTCCGAAGTGCGGCAAGACATCACAAACGAAGTGCGAGATAAATGCTAATGGGATCGCCACGAGAGGATTTGCCACCGCAAGGCCAATTACTGCACCAGTAAGCACATGATTCGTACCGGTCATTATGGTCTGCGGTAATCCTTCACAACACTGACAATTCTCTCAAGTCCATGCTTTTCCTCTACGCCACTATGGAGATTCTTGATAGGATACTGCTCTTGGCTGAGCTCTTGCTCACCTATGAACAAGACGTAGTGAACATCTTTCTTAATTGCTGTTCGGAGTTGTTTGTCTGGCTTTCTTCCTGTGGTGTCAACCGCAACATTGAGTCCCATTTCGCGGAGGGTCGCAATTGGCTTCTGGGCCTTCTCGTATACATCACCGATGAGAACTACGTACACGTCTGTTTCGGGGTGCAATGGTGGAATCAATTCATGGGTGGTGAGGAAGTTCTGAAGTGTGACATCCCCCATACCGAAGCCAACTGTTGGCACTGGTTCTACGCCAAAGAGTCCGACAAGCCCGTCGTATCGTCCGCCACCGAACATTGATCGATTATTATCTGGATGGGTATCAAATACCTCGAACACAATATCGGTATAGTAGTCAAAGCCGCGCATGAGCGTAGGATCAAATACACAATTTTTTATGTCAGAATGCTCGAGGAGTGTCATAAGTCTCTGGAGTTCACCGACAGAAGGGTGCGCTGTAAGTTGGGGGGGAAGAGCTGCAAGCGTATCACTCTTCAAAAAAGCCAACAATACGGCAGATTCATCGTTTTCGCGCTGCGTGGGGTTGAACACCGCATCAACTTGCGCAGCAAATTCTGCATATTCCATCTTATGCATGCGATCAACAAGCCGAATCATTGTTGCCGCTTGCGTTGCATCAAGCCCGAGTACATCATGCATCAATGCGTTGATAAGTTGACGGCTATTGAGCTTGATGCTGTACATGTTTTGCTTCGCGCCAAACGACTTCATGATGTCATTGGCAAGCAAAATCATTTCATGTTCGGCGTCAAGTCCAGAAAGACCAAATACATCGACGTTGAGCTGCCAAAATTCCCGGAGTCGTCCACGCTGCGGTCGCTCATACCGCCATAAGTTAGGAATGGAGTACCAGCGGAGGGGGTATGCCAGCTCTTGACGCTGTGCCGCCACCATTCGGGATACGCTGGGCGTCATTTCGGTCCTGATGGTTACACTTCGGCCACCTCGATCTACAAACGTATACGTTTGCTCAGCAACAATCTCGTCAGAGGTCTTACTGGTATAGAGTTCAGTTGGTTCAAGTATCGGGGCATCATACTCCTCATATCCGAACCGCTCACATACGGAACGCATTTTCACAAACATGTACCTCTGCAGACGCTTGTCTTCAGGATAAAAATCACGTGCACCTTTATAGGGCTGAGTACTTATAGCCATAGTTACTGAGCATTATACGATAAAATCATCTGAAAGTGTTGCCACTCGTACCCTTTCCTTCAAAAATAAAAAGCCCGGTCATTTGACGAGGCTTTTTACATGGTGCGCGAGAGAGGACTTGCCCACATCCTGCGGGCCCAGAGCTTCTGCCGTGGCAACATAGTTGCCAGGTGAAGACTCTCTTGCGAAAGCCCGCTGGGCTTTCTCACCTATCGGTTCAAGTCCTCCGGCTACAAAACAACAAGCCGACCACTACGGGTCGGCATATTGTTTTGGTGCGCGAGAGAGGACTTGAACCTCCACACCTTACGGCACCAGCTCCTAAAACTAGCGTGTCTACCAATTCCACCACTCGCGCGTATTGACATGGTGTTTGACCAGGCTATTTTACAAAATTTTGCGATAAAAAGCCAGAGTTGCATCACCGTATGATTTTTCCATCAGCTTTTCACATTGATCTGACAAAACAAGGCGTGCTGTGGGCGGTAGCGAGTAGACAATAATACCACCGGGTTTAACCACCGTCGCGAGCCTGTCTAGCGTCTTGTATTGCAAATCATCATAGGGCGGATCCGCGACCACAATATCGAATTGCGTATTCGTTCGATTAAGCCAACTGTGGACATACATTTTGTGTACTTTCACTTGTTCGCTCAAATTCAGTGCCTCGATATT
Organism: uncultured Candidatus Saccharibacteria bacterium; assembly: GCA_964590315.1. Classification (GTDB taxonomy): domain Bacteria; phylum Patescibacteriota; class Saccharimonadia; order Saccharimonadales; family JALRHH01; genus JALRHH01. The sequence goes on along the minus strand of CAZPVS010000010.1, from coordinate 26,218 downwards.
TCTGGTAATAGCGCTATGCGCCACCTTATCGGCCTCTATCGCTACTGAGGAGCGGGCACCGCGACTGATTGCCTCAAAACTGATCGCCCCACTTCCGGCATAGAGGTCTGCGACGGTCAGTCCCTCGATATCGCCCAGCATATTAAAGAGTGCGCCACGTACCTTATCGCTCATAGGATGCGTCCGGTGACCACGAGGTGCATCAAATGTCCGTCCGCCAAGTGCCCCGGCTACAATTCTCATACTACTTCCTGGCTTGCCTCAGCGGCAGCGGCATACCAAGCAAGGGTGATAGTTTTGATAAGAATCGGTGCGAGCCGATAGCGCGTTTTATATGCGAGGCGCATCGTCCACCCCTTGCTGTAGTATTCATCGAACAGGCCCATGACCGCTACTTCTCGCGCAATCCGCACAAAATACTCACGCAAACCTATCTCCTGGAAGTCCGCGATGTCTTTGTTAGATGGCATGGCATCGGAAAAATTCATCGGCGCAATCAATACAGAGAAACCCCACTCAAAACTGCCATGTGTCGTCATGAGACCCTTCGTACCCCACATCCGCCAGTTATTGGCGAGCTTTTCTACGTGCGTATCACCGTGCATGACAAGCTTTTCTTTGATTGTGGTGCGTGTATCATTGCTCTTTCCTTTGCGTAATTTCATGAGCTCTTCTTCGTAAGGAAAGTGGTGAGCGGGGGTCAACCCATCTACCAAGGCGTGCGCCAACCACGCTGCATCAAAGGCAGCGCGCTCCATATTGCCGGCAGCTAATTCTCTGGCAAGCTGGTTGTAATGATCATCAATGAGATCGAGGAGTTGTACATCACCCGTTTGAAATGGATTGAAATAATGCCATGGTTCGTCCTTAGCCGGACTCTTTCGTTTGATTGCATCCGGGCCATTCTTACCTTCGAAATGTAATATCTGCCGGATAGCCGGAAACTGCTGATTGTCAGCCAGAAGTGACCCGAGATGTCGACGAGCAACTCGATCCACTTTTTGATGGGCGCCGAGCACCCTGCCAGAGTATTTGGTAAGTGTAGTTCCACTATACATATCAGTTGAGATTGGTAACGGCGCGTAACTTTTGAACACGCCCGTGCAACTCCTTATATTGCCGTAAGTCTTCTTTGCGGTCAATGAATTCCTGTGCCGATCGTCGTGCCGTGGCAATGAGTTTGGTATCGCTTAGTTTTGCGATACGTAAATCGAGTTGTCCGTGCTGCATCGTGCCATATATAGCACCAGGCCCACGAATCTCCAGGTCAAGCTCTGCTAATGCGAATCCGTCACTCGAGCTCTCTAACGCCCGTAATCGTCGGCTCGGCTCACTGCTATCACTCATCATGAGGTAGCAGTAGCCTTGGTCTTCACTCCGACCAACCCGACCCCGTAACTGATGAATCTGAGCTAAACCAAACCGATCGGCATTCTCCACTACCATTACAGTGGCATTGGGCACATTCACGCCAACCTCAATCACGGTGGTCGCAACTAAAATATCTATTTCATGACGTACGAACTGCTGCATAACTATATCTTTTGCATCAGCTTTCATTTTGCCATGCAACAGACCAACACGGCGATGCTTAAAGACGCCCGTCCGTAGCTCTTCATAGGTTTGCTCAGCTGATTTGGCCGGAAGCGCATCAGAATCCGTGACAAGCGGACAGACAACGAACATTTGCCGACCACTATCTAATTCCTGCTCAACTGTAGCGTATAGCTGTTTCCGCGAATTGGGTGAGGTAATGCGCGTAATGATTGGCTTTCGTCCCACAGGCTTAGAATCAATGACAGATATGTCTAATTCTCCATAAAGTGTCAGCGCCAAACTACGCGGAATTGGTGTCGCTGTCATATTGAGGACATGTAAGGCGTGGCCCGCTTTTGCCTGCAACGCTTTCCGCTGATCAACACCAAAGCGATGTTGTTCATCAACAATAACTAAACCAAGATTATGCATATCGACTTGTTCCTGGATAAGTGCATGTGTCCCCGTAATAAAATGCACATCCCCGGCTGCAATATGTCGATGTACCGCTCGTTTTTCGGATGGTTTTAGGCCGCCTACTAGAAGTGCTAACTCGTTAGCCATGCCAAGCGGTTTGAGCAAGGTATGAATAGTCTCGGCATGTTGTCGTGCGAGCAACTCGGTTGGTGCCATGAGCGCCACTTGAAACCCCTGTTTTATGGCCATTACGGCAGCCATAGCCGCCACAACTGTCTTGCCTGAGCCAACATCGCCTTCTACGAGACGATTCATTGGCATTGTGCGCTGCATATCCTGATATATCTCCCACACTGTTTTGCGCTGTGCATCTGTCAACGTAAATGGCAGGTGTTTTACGAATTCCCTTGCAAGCGACTCCTTAAATGGAATACTAATTGCGTGTTCATGCATAAGGTCGTATTTATTCAGTAGTGCCGCAAGTGTCAGACCAAATACTTCTTCAAAACCTAACCTCTTGCGCGCCTCCTGCAGCGCGATTGGACTTGCCGGAAAATGCATTGTCTCCACCGCTGTGGCGTGACTCGTCAGGCCGTAGTGCTCTATAACCCACTGTGGCAGCGTTTCTGGGAGTGATTGTATGAGTGGCACTGTCTGCTGCACGGCTTTTCGTATTTGTACTGATTTAAAACCCTTTGTCTCGCGATACACAGGTACAATTCGCGCGGTATTGAGGGGGAAGCTACTCACCAGTTCCACTGAAGGATTGGTGATACTCAGCCGTCCGCCGTGCAGCCCAAACTCGCCTGATATGAAATATTCCTGGCTACTCTTGATCGCTGCTGCCCGATACGGTTGGTTAAACCACACAATCCGCACACTACTAGTGTCATCGCTGGCGACAGCCTCCGTCACATGCAAACCTCGCCGCACATAGCGGCCAACAGCCTGCTTGATAACTGCCTTGATAGTTACCGCACCAGGTTTGATTTTATTAATGGGCACAACTTGAGAATAATCATCGTACCGCCGTGGGTAGTAATAGATAAGCTCGCGCGCACTGGTAATACCAAGCAGGGCGAATTTCTTCACTACTTCTGATCCAACACCCTTCATATCCGTCAGCGGGCTATCCAATGTCATCATAAGTGATTATAGGCGAATTCATCATCGCCGCCTATCTATATAACGAAGTGCTTGTTGTAGTACTGGTGCGCGGTACTTAATAAAAAAGCAGAATTACTTCGCTTTCTTAACCAGGAAGAAAACAGATGGGCCAAAATATGCCTTGGCGAGGGTGGGCTGCAAAACACGTTCTGTCATGAGCATTACCCCCTTGGGAAGGAGTCGCTTTAACCCAGGACTTCGGAGATTTGACACTGAGAGCGTCTTTTCAACTTTGAGTCCTGCGTGGGCAAGCTGTTTAATAACTGTTTTAGGATTGTGATTCACAAACGCAATCTCATCATCTCGCTGGTTTTCTGCAGAACGAATATCAACAGGATCCGTCGGCAACTTCTTGCCTTTCACGAGGTGCTTGAGACGATTACGGCCATGTGCATAGTTTGCAACTTCAAGGATAATGTAGCCGTCATCACGTAAAACACGAGCAAGTTCGGCAAATTCTGCACGAGGATCAGGCAAATGGTGCATGACACGAATCATGGTAATAAGGTCAAGGGAATTATCTTTGAATTTCAAATTGTCAGCCTGTGTCAGTACTCGATCAATTTCAGAATGTTCTTTCAAAAAATCTTTTGCTATGTCGAGCTGCTGCTGTGATGGCTCGGCCAACGTAACTTTGTCGGCAAAGTTCTCGAGAAATACACAAAGTCGGCCGTACCCTCCGCCGATATCAGCAGCGTGCTTAAAGCGACGACCCCCGATAAGCCGCAAAATGGCCATTTGCTCTGCAGCGTGCTCATAGTCCCGACCATCCCAATATCGGAGATAGTTGTGGCTGGGATCATTGTATTGATCAGCACGCTTTGAAGTGTCAGTTTTCTTTGATGTAGATGGGGTGGAATGTGTAGGTTTCTTTGTCATGTCCGTTCAAGTATATCCTATTCTGCTATTTGTACTACTGCGTTCGAGTTTTTGCCGCGGCGGAGAATGGCGTGCCCTCCAGCAAGTCGATCGCCCGGTTCGACATGTCGCTGGGCGGTCACTTGATGACCATTAAGATAGACTGCTCCTTGCTCTAGAAAACGTCGAGCATCTGAATTACTGGATGCCAGCTCAGTGTTCACAAGCGCGGTAATTAAATCATCTCCGATTGTCAGTATTGCGACCGGCAGTTCAGATTTCATTTGCACAAAATCATTTTCAGTCAGTGCCGCATAGTCCCCGGCCCCAAACAGCGTATCCGTCACCCGAACAACCGAATTGGCAGCGTCTTCCCCGTGCACTATTTTGGTTACCTCGTAGGCAAGTCGTTTCTGTGCTGCTCTACCGGCACGGTTATTCTCAAACTCAATCATTACTGCATCGTGTTCTGCTTTGTTGAGTAGCGTATAAATTTTCAAATAGTCAGATACACCCATGTCATCGACGTTGAGCCAAAACTGATAGAACTTATAGACACTGGTCAATGAGGGGTCGAGCCAAATGGCACCGTCTTCGGTCTTGCCAAATTTCTTACCGGTTGTCTTATTGATGACGAGCGGCGTTGACCAGACGTGTGCTTCTCCGCCTTCCATGCGACGAATGAGATCAACACCCGCGATGCTATTGCCCCATTGGTCGGCGCCACACACCTGAAGAGTTACGCCACGTTCTCGGTACAGGTGAACGAAATCATATCCCTGGATTAACGAGTAACTAAACTCTGCATAACTGATGCCAGCGCCACCTTCCCCGAGTCGTGATTGCACAAATTCCCTTTGAAGCATAGTGCTCATCGGTACATGTTTACCGACATCACGCAAAAACTGCAGATAACCCATATCCTTAAACCAGTCGTAGTTATCGACTGTTTCAAATTTTAGTCCACCGAATATCTGACGGTATTGCGTGCTAATGCCGTGCTTGTTGGCAGCAATCTCTTCTGGTGACTTCAGATTACGCTCCTCTGCCTTGCCGTCCGGATCACCGATAAGCCCCGTGGCCCCACCGACAAGCAGAAGTGCATTATGGCCATGTGCTATAAAATGCCGTACCATCATCGCGGCCGCTAGATTACCGATAGTCATCGACGGGGCACTTGGATCAACTCCCCAGTAAAACGTCAGGGACTCCCTGTCGAGCTCTGTAATCTCCGTAAAAGTTGTTTGGTTTACAAACCCTCGCCAGGTCAATTCCTCTGATAGCGTCATGTTCTCAGCCTTCTCTTCGTAAGTTTTGTTCATACTTTACATATATTTTAGCAGATTTTACCTCAGCACCCATGGAAGGGATGAATGTAGAATCAGGGCTGAAGTTTGCTATAATCAAAGTACTTGAGATTATATTTTCATATATAATAGATGCTAAGCTTCACGGCTTCATGTATTGCATAGAGAATCCATAGTAAGTCTAGTATGAGGGAGAGACTAATAAATCCATGAATACGCTTAATAAGGGCGGCCGCCAACGTCGGACGGGTCAAACTGCTCGTCGTACCCGTAACACTTACGTTACCAAGAGTGGTCAGACAATCAAAGTGCATCGCAACTTATCAGAACGCTGGAAAGCTTCCCGAGACGCGCGAGCCCGAAGACGCGCCACCCGCCTAGCTGGCCTTCCAAAGTCGCGTATTAAGCGGTGGCTCTTTTTACTCCACCCAAAGCGCATGTACAAATATTGGTTCAGTCGTGAAGGTGGCATCATGGCACTCAAGATTGCCGGTATTGGTATCATTGTTGGATTCCTTGTGCTTGTCGGTGTCTTTGCCTATTTCCGTAAGGATCTCCCTAATCTTCGTGACATTTCTGGAGAGAACATCGGCGGAAGCATCCGCTACTACGATCGCACTGGGCAAACATTACTGTGGGAAGATTATGACGCAGTTAAACGTATACCCGTCCAAGATGACCAAATATCTCAGTTTCTGAAAGATGCGACTGTTGCGGTCGAAGACCGTGATTTTTTCGAGCATGGTGGATTTGATGTCCGAGGTATTGGTCGCGCAGCGCTCAACGATGTTTTTAATCGTAGCGGCAATAAACAAGGCGGCTCGACAATCACCCAGCAGCTTGTAAAACTCAACAACAATTGGACAAAAGATCAGACCTACACCCGTAAAATAAAAGAGCTCATCCTCTCTGTTGAGCTTGAGCGGACGTATTCAAAGAAGGAAATTCTCGCGGGCTACTTGAATGCGGCACCCTATGGTGACGTGCAAAATGGAGCAGAAGCTGCCTCACGAGATTATTTTGAAAAATCCGCCAAAGACCTCACGCTTGCTGAAGCCACATTCTTAGCCGCGATTCCGAAGGCGCCTTCATATTACTCACCCTACGGTGCATTTTTTGACCAGGAGTCACTCATCGGTCGGCAACATTATATTCTGGACGTTATGGTAGACGAGGGAATGATAACCAAAGATCAGCGTAACGAAGCCAAAAAATATGACATTTTAGCATCCTACAAAACCCCAAAGCCCAAATATGATGGTATGCGAGCTCCGTACTTCGTGCTGACTGCAAAAGAGCAACTGGAAACAGAATATGGTGACAAAACGGTTCAACGTGGCGGCTGGAAGGTTATCACCACGCTTGATCTCCCGTTACAAGAAGAGGCAGAGCGTCAGGTACAAAAAGGTATAGCCCAGGTACGGCGCCAAGGTGGCGATCAAATTGCATTCGCTGCAGAGGACGTAAAAACCGGACAAATGGTCGCACTCGTCGGGGGAGTTGACTTTACTAATCCAGAGTACGGCCAGAACAATTATGCCCGATACCGACTGCCCCCTGGTTCAAGTTATAAGCCGTATGATTATGCCGCGTTGATTGAACATAATCAGAATGTTGGCGCCGGTTCTGTCATATATGACCAACAAGGAGCTATTCCTGGTTACCCATGTGAGGACAAGACGCGCCCACGACCTGACACTGACAACAGCAAAAAGTGTCTCTGGAACTATGATTTCCGATACCCGGGACCGTTGACGCTACGTTATGCACTTGGTGGTTCACGTAACGTACCAGCAGTGAAGTCGATGCTGATGGTTGGTGTAGAGAAGACAATTGAAACTTCCACTAAATTAATGACATCACCGGGCAATGTACCCGGAGCGCTTTCTAGCGAAGGTCGGGGCAACTACAACTGTTATGCAGACGAACTATTGACTGAAACCGGCCCATGTTACGCTTCCTCGGCCATTGGTGATGGTGCATATCTCAAGATGGACGAACACGTCCATGGCTATGCCACACTGTCCCGCAACGGTAAAAATATTCCCCAGACATATATCCTTAAGATAGAAAAATCTGATGGTAAGACACTCGACGAATGGAAGCAGACTGAGGGCGAGCAAGCAGTACGTCCCGATACTGCCTATATCGTCTCCGATATGCTAAGTGATCCAAACGCCAGCTACTTCCCTGCGGGCCGCAAGCCCCACCGATACAATGGCGGTGACGGTACCTGGAAATTTGCCATGAAAACCGGAACGACGAACGACGCAAAAGATGGATGGATGGCTGGTTATTCCTCGAACTATGCCGCTGCAGTATGGGTTGGCTATCACAACCGTACTAAGGAAATGCGTGGCACTATGGAGGCTATGACCCAACCTGTCTGGCAGGGCTGGATGCAAGCCGCCCATAAGGGCAAGAAGGCAGAGGACTGGCCACGCCCGGCAAGTATTCAAACACTACCGGCGTACATTGTCCGTTCTCATGTTGGTATCGGATCTGTAGAACCCAGCCCCGCGAACGACATCTTCCCTGGCTGGTACAAAGCCCCTACAAACCGTAAGGGCGTTGCCCGAACGATTGACATTGTTTCAAATAAATCAGCAACTGATTGTACTCCCAACCGTGCCCGTAAGGACATCAATGATACTGCCGCTAACAGCTTCTCGATTGACAAATACGTTGGTGGTGGCGTAAATGCCGATACGTCTCAGACAGATGACGTGCACCAGTGTAGTGATATCCGCCCGAGCATCCAAGTCAGCGCAGCAAAACTTGACGGCAACAAGTATCGTTTAACTGCTGCTGTTGGCCAAGGTACGCACCCACTCTCAAGTGAGGCGTTCAAGGGTAACGTGTCGTTCTCGCTCGACGGCCAAACGCTTGCAGGTGGATCATTTGAGATAAGCAGTCCCGGCACCGTCTCGTTTGACTATACCGCTAACTTTGAAGGTTCCAAGCCCATCACAGCGACAGTGGTTGATAGTGTGCTCTATGACGCATCTGACACCGTTACTGTTACTGGAAGTTCTGCTCCTGCACAAACAGTGGGAGATCTGAAGCTCGCGAAACCGAAGAAAAACAATAATATCATTACGTTCAGCTGGTCAGGCGGCGAGGGCCCGTACGACTTGACTGCAAATGGAGTACCTATAACGAGCTGTACAAACCAGGCGGGCAATGGCTGTTCAGCCACTCCTGCAAGTGCGTATCCAAACGGTACTATCATCCGAATCAAGGACAGTGAAGGCAACGAAGATAGCGTAACAATCTAGTCTAGTGGCATCACATGCAAAACCCGCCAGGCAATGGCGGGTTTTCTTTTATATTCAGTGAGGCTCCTCTGTGCGATCAATTGCGTCGTCGTGAGCGCATACGAGTGGCGATTGATGGTGCGCGGGAAGGCTGGGTTCGCTTATGTGCATTTTGGGATACAGGCTTCTCGACCAAAAATGCGAATATCATCTTGCCGGCCATCGTTTGATGTATTCGAGTAACTTCTACCTCAATCGTTTTGTTGATCTGCCCCGCCGCGTCATCAACCACGACCATTGTGCCGTCATCAAGATATCCAACACCCTGCTTAGGGTTGCTCCCTTTTTGGAGTATCTTAACAGTTTTACGCTCACCAGGGAGAGCTGTTGGCCGTAAGTGCTGTGCGAGCTCATTCACGTTCAGTACATGCACACCCTCAATATCAGCCACTTTGTTCAAGTTATAGTCGGTGGTATACAGGCCAGCTGCCGTATTCTTAGCAAGTGCAACCAGCTTATCGTCAGTCGGCTGTCGAGTCTTGATTGAACGGTCAATGATGACTTCGGCATGACTGCTATCCTGTAACTCTTTGACTACATCCAATCCATAGCGGGCGCGCTCTCTTTTATGGGTATCATTACCGTCGGCAAGCATTTGCAGCTCATGCACTACAAAATCCGGTACAATGAGCTGGTCTGGCACAAAGCCGAGTCGACTGAGCTCAGTGATGCGTCCATCAATAAGTGCGCATGAGTCGAGAATCATCTTGCGACTTTTTGTTCGAGCTGGAGACGACTGACTCCGCTGCTGTTTGAATATGAGTAGTAAGATACTGATCAGAAGTACAAGTTGTATAATTTCATTCATAGGTAATTAGTCTTTCGATAAAAATGTGTTGAGTGCTGTTTTAATATCTTTAATGCCGTGATAGCCTGCTGGCGCTTTACCCTCTTTTTGCTGAGGCCCTATTGCGGTTTTAAATCCGAGCTTTTTTGCTTCTGCCAAACGCTTGTCAATATATGGTACATGGCGGACTTCACCTGATAGACCAACCTCGCCAAAGACAACAGCGTTATCTTTCAGCTGCATACCCTTGCTGGCGCTGGCAATCGCCATACACACCGCGAGGTCAGCAGCAGGCTCTGTCAGTTTGATACCCCCCACGATATTTACATAAATGTCTTGGTCTGCCAAGTTAAGCTTTGTGCGCCGCTCAAGCATAGCGACAAGTAAATTAACTCTGTTGAGGTCAATACCGCTGGCTGCTCGTTTGGGATAGCCATAGCTCGTGCGGTTCACGAGCGCCTGTACCTCGACAAGAAGCGGTCGAGTGCCTTCAAGCGTCGCAAGGACGATAGACCCATCGCTAATCTGACGTTCTGCGAGCAAGGCCGCGGATGGATTTGAAACCGGCTGAAGCCCATTATCGACCATCTCGAATATACCTGCTTCATTTGTGGAGCCATAACGATTTTTGACCGCTCTTAACAACTTAAAGCCACCGTAGCGATCCCCTTCCAATTGGAGTACGACGTCGACAACGTGTTCGAGAATTTTGGGCCCAGCAATTGAGCCTTCTTTGGTGACATGACCAACAATAATCAACGCTGTGTTAGTTGCTTTGGCGGCTGCAGTCAATAAGTGGGTACTATTTGTGATCTGACTGACGGAGCCTGCGGCTGATGCGATAGCACTACAGCTAATCGTCTGGATAGAGTCTACAATAACGACCTGATACTCCCCTGTCGTAATCGTTGCCGCAATATCGTCGGCGACGGTACTGGTTGCAAGTTGCAGATTCTTTGCGCCTGCCCCCAGTCGTTGTGCGCGTAATCCGATTTGGTGGGCGGATTCTTCACCACTGACATATAGTACTTTATATTGCCCTGCCAGGGTATGAGCAAGCTGTAGCAATAATGTACTTTTACCGATGCCCGGTTGCCCGGCAATGAGATTCACACTTCCTGCAACAATCCCACCACCGAACACCGTGTCAACTTCATCGATATGTGTCATCAGTCGCGGCATATCCTTCGCCAGACTTGCACTAATAGTTTGCGGGTGCAATGTTTTGCCCGATGCCATAATATTTGAGACGCTTTCGATGCGAAGGTTTTCTTCAAGCGTATTCCAGGAGCCGCACGTATAACATTTGCCATTCCAGGTTGGGGATGTTGCGCCACAACTACTGCAGGTGTACTGAACCGAGTCTTTTTTCGCCATGTGTCTAGTGTATCACTTACTGCGCTTGCTCAATGGTAGAGCGGCTGTCAAGCGCCTGGATGAGTTCGTTTTCTTCAACAGCAAGGCCATTACGTCTCTCCACTAAATCATTATATTGGTTAACGAGTTGTCGCTGCTTGTTAACGTCAGCATTGTAGCGTACAACCTGCTGATTGTACTTGGGGACTCCCTCATTGTATGATGCAACATTGCCAGCTTGTTTATCATTCTGTAGCGTATCGTAGGACGTCTTGAGACTTATCTGTTGCTGCTCAAGCGAACGGTTGAGTGCATCGATCTGCTGCTTGATAGAAGCGAGCTGCTGATCAAGTGCAGCCACTTCTTGCTCACGACCAGTAAATTCCTGTCTGTAACTTTCTGCGAGCTTCACAACCGCCAGTCGGTCTGAAAAGTACTGCCGGTAATGATCCTCGAGTTGTTTCGGTAGATTGCGTACTTCGGTTGCGAGAATACTGTGAAGTTCATTGGGTACTACAGACGGATCCTTTTTGCGGTAGTTTTCAACAGTCTGACGTAATTTTGCGTCCTCGATGCCTTCGAACGCCTGTAATACGAGCGTATCTATTCGTTGTCGATCAGATCGAGAAAGCCGATCGTATACCGCATGAAGCACTTCGTGTGCTGCAGTTACTTCCTCTACACCCTTGAGACGCTCATCAGGCACGTCGTAGAGATAAATACCGCGGTGCTCAATATAACAGCCGAGTACGATAGTCTGCTCACTTTCAGTGCAAAACGTGCTAAAACTTGATTTGTTAGCAAGGAGTGGCTGATAGACATAGAATAACCGACGTGTGTCGCCAGTCATTGTCGTAGTGTCAGCCAGTTGCACAATCTCTGTAGGTGGCGTGTAGTTCCGGAGTCTCCAGGTGTCAAAAATCACATAGCGATTCAACCATGCAATGCCAGGCACCGCCAGGATAGCGATAACACTCAGCCAGGATAGTGTACGTTTACTCATACGGAACTAGTATAGCAATGACAGCGCACGGCAAGAAATAATTAGCCCACCGGTACTGTTTCGGTGACGCCTTCGTAAGCTAATTTCTTCTTCTTTACATCTGCTTTCACGATGCTGCCTTTGTGATATACATTGTCGAGCATCTTCAGGGCAATATGATCCTCGAGTGTATCTTGTAACAGTCGTCGCATGGGTCGGGCACCGTTCATGGCATCATAGCCATTATCCATGAGGTGCTTTTTGGCTTTGGGGGTGACTTCTAGACCAAGCCCGTGCTTCACCAAGCGAGAACGGAGGTCATTCAACTGCAATTCAAGTATTTTAGAAACATCCTTTTTAGTCAGACCTCGAAATACTACAATCTTGTCAATGCGATTTAAGAGCTCTGGGCGCATTGTCTTCTTCAACTCATCAAGTACTTTGGATTTATTCGCTTCGTGGAGTTCGTCTAGGTCTTTATAATCGTTTGAAGTAGACGCATGGAAACCAAAATTTGCTTCTTTCTGCAGCTTATCTGCCCCGATATTGCTCGTCATAATGATAATGGTGTTTGTGAAGTCAATTTTCCGTCCCTTTGCGTCGGTCAGACTGCCATCTTCTAGTATCTGTAACAGCATATTGAATACTTCCGGATGCGCTTTCTCGATCTCGTCAAATAACACCAGACTATATGGTTGTCGACGAATTTTATCTGTGAGCTGACCACCTTCCTCGTATCCAACATATCCTGCCGGAGCACCAACGAGCCGTGATACATTGTGCCGCTCGCTAAATTCACTCATATCAATTTTTATTAACGCCTCATCACTGCCAAGAAATTCCCGGGCAAGTACCCGCGCCAACTCGGTCTTTCCGACACCGGTCGGCCCTAAGAAAATAAACGAACCGATTGGTCGGTCGCCACTCCCAATACCCACGCGATTCCGTCGAACTGCCTTCGCAACTGCCTGCACTGCTTCGCTCTGTCCAATAACGTGCTTGCTAAGGTTTTTTTCCAAATTCAATAAGTATTTAGCCTCGGAGCGAATGACTTTCGTCACTGGCACCCCAGTCATACGTGCCACAACTTCTGCAACATCGTCACTGGTCACCGTCAACTGCTTCGCCGCCGTGCCTTCCTTCGCGAGCTGCTTTAAATCATCGTGAATTTGGCTAGCCCTTTGCTTGTATTCTGCTGCTTTCTCGTAATTTTCTGCATCGACCGCATCTTCAATACGTGTATTGACGAGTTTCAGCTCTTTCTGAAGCTTGCGTACCTCGGGAGGGGTCTTCCCCTTATCTACTCGCAGATGGGCGGCTGTTTCATCAATCAGATCAATCGCTTTATCAGGCATATATCGGTCGTTGATATACCGCTTAGCCAGAGTGACCGTATCTTCGAGTACCTCATCACTGATGCGGACATGATGAAATTCTTCATAATGTTTTCTGAGCCCCTTGAGTATCGCCAGCGTTTCAACGGGATTGGTCTCAGGTACCTGAATTGGTTGAAATCGACGTTCAAGGGCTGCGTCTTTCTCTATATGTTTGTTGTATTCGTTGGTGGTTGTAGCCCCGATCAGCTGGATCTTGCCACGTGCTAAGGCAGGCTTAAGGATATTGCCGGCGTCCATGGCCCCTTCTGCAGCTCCCGCGCCCACAATAAGATGCAGTTCATCAATAAAAACGATAGTCTTCTTATCGTTTTCTAACTCGCCCATGACCTTCTTCAGGCGCTCTTCAAACTCACCACGATATTTAGTGCCGGCAATCATGCCGGCTAAGTCGAGCATAACAATTCGCTTGTCGAGCAAACTATCTGGAACTTCTTCATTCACGATACGTTGCGCTAGCCCTTCGACTATCGCAGTCTTTCCGACACCAGGCTCACCGATAAGTACCGGATTGTTCTTTGTCCGGCGATTTAAAATAGTTACGACACGACGAATTTGAGCCTCACGTCCAACCACAGGGTCAAGCGCACCTTTTCGTGCCTGGTCTGTCAAATCAGTTCCAAAAAAATCTAGTGCAGTCTTTTTGGGTTTTTTATTACGGCGCCGTGTCTCTGATCCACTCTCGGTACTTTCTTCATATTGCTGGCGGTTGAGGAATTGCTCCAGCTCACTGACGAGACTATCGACATCAACGTTCATGTCCCGAAGGAGGACGGTTGCACGAGCGTTTTTCTGACTGAGAATGCTGTAGAGAATATGCTCCGTACCACAGAACTCTTGGCTAAAATCTTGTGCCACATCATATGCCATCTTTAACGTTAGTTTTGCAGTTTCGCTTAAACCTTTCGCGCCGAGGTTTATCACCAGTGTCTTTGGGGTGAGATTGAGTGCAAGCCGAGCACGATCCAGTGTCACACCAGCATTCTCGAGTACCTTTGCACCCATGCTTGTATCCTGTGCGAGAACACCAAGCAATAAATGTTCGGTACCAACGTACGCGCTGCCGAAACTACGAGCAATCGCATCAGCATGCTTTAAGCTACTGAGTGCATTGTCAGTTAAATGATTTAAGAATTCTTGAAAGTCAGCTGAATTAGGCATCATAGTCTTGCCCTCCAAAGCGATGTATTACTTAATGTCGCTACAACTATTATAGCAATTAGCACTCATCATGCAAGAGTGCTAACCACATTTTTCTATGACTTTTTCCGCCGTGGTGTTCGTCCCATACGTGTCGTGACTGGATTAGCCCCATCAGACATACGAGCAAGTCGATCCAAGTTATCAGGGAATGATGCATCATCCTGCCAGAGTGGCTTATTCATCACCTTACGCTTCACTGGAAACATACCAAGCGCCTGCAAGCGAGTCGGCGGGAGGTCTTCAGGCCGCGGAGCTTCACGACCAGTCGTGTAGTACAGCACTGTTGCACGAAACGAGCCTGCTTCTCGCACTCGGGTTGATGTTGCACAAGCCACGACATCCAAGAGCACGCCCTTCCTGTACTGCCCTCGAGGATAACGAGCAAATGCAGCGATATGTTCAGGCGCAATATCAGTAACCGTAGCAGTCAGTCCTGTTATTGCACCATGAAAGCGCGCAGGACGAACAATAGTAGTAATACTCTCATCGTACGGCTCGCCTTGGTCAAGTAGCTGATCAACAGCGGGATGGCCTTCCTCTCTATCAGCAAAATCTTTATCTTCAAGCTGTGAGGCAAGAATAAGCCGCTGGAGGGGAATTAACAGATTGTCACGTTCCAATGATACAAATTCTAGCGGCGAACGGAGGAAGTATTCTGAAGAGTGCGATGCTGAAGTGTCATAACTCATGGTTATAATCCTGTTCCGTTAGGAGTAGTACACATATCATGCGCGAAAATGTGTAGGTTGTAAATTACGAAATACAAAGAGCCTCCATGCGGAGGCTCTTTAAAGTATCACTACGAATAGCTTCTGGCTGGTTACTCGCCGTGCTCTTCGATTGCTTCAAGCAAAGAGCTCTCGAGGGCTTCTTTTTTCTTGAGCTTCGTAACTGGTACAGGCTTGGATTCGATGACCGCCTCTGGAGCATCCTGCTCAGCAACAATATCAATATCAAAGCCTGTCAGCTTACTGGCAAGCCGCACATTCTGTCCACCTTTGCCGATAGCGATACTGAGCTGATCTTCTGGTACAACAACTTTAGCTTTGTTGTTAGCACTATCAACGTCAACCCGACTGACCTTTGTTGGGCTTAGCGCATTCACGATGAATGTTGCCGGATCCTCATTCCATATAACAATATCGATCTTCTCCTGCTCGCCAATTTCTCCCATGACTGCGTTGACACGCGTGCCGTGTCCGCCAACAAACGTGCCGACTGGATCAACGCCAGGCACCGTACTGGTTACTGCCAGTTTGCTGCGTACACCAGCTTCACGGGCGATGTTCTTAATTTCTACCGCACCATTCTCCATTTCAGGTACTTCAGAACGGAATAACCATTCCACGAACTGCGAATTGCCCCGGCTCACAACTAATTGCGGGCCACGAAAGCCTCGCTCAACATCCTTTAAGAACACCTTGAGTCGCTGACCAGGATAATATCGTTCGCCTTGGATCTGTTCACTTCCCGGCATGATACCCTGTGCTTTCCCGAGGTCAACACGAACAATGCGCCCCTCTACGCGACTCACTATAGCATTGATAACGGTCCCAATCTTGTCTTCATATTCTTCCATAACGATCTCTCGTTCTGCCTCACGAAGACGCTGAAGGATAACCTGCTTGGCAGTCTGTGCAGCCACGCGGCCAAAATTCTCAACTTTCTCGTGGATTTCTACGAGATCACCAATTTGCGAATTCTTTTTCATGGCTTGCGCTTCAGTTAAACTAATCTCAAATGCCGGATCACCAACCGTCTCGACAACTTCCTTTGAGATATAGGCATCCACATCGCCAGTGTTCAGGTTCATAGTCACTCGAACTTCTTGTTCGCGATCGCCATAATCGCGACGATATGCTGCTGCAAGTGCCTGTTCGACAACTTCCTGCACAACATTCTCGGGTAGGTTTTTTTCCTCAGCGATTGCCTTAACGGCACCTGCGAGTTGTTTAATATCCAAATCCATAATTTTACTCCGTTTTACCTTTTCTAGATGATTATTTTTCACATAATTAAGAAGGGGCTGGTATGAAAAAAGTCGACCTGCCGGCCGACCTTACTGCTTGCAGTCTATCGCACCCAGCCCTATTTGTCAATTAACTATACTATCCAAAGGTTTCCGTATGACCTGGTACAATGGATGAATATGGGAAAAACTGTCAAACGCTTATATTCGCTGTTTCAGCCGAAACACTACATACTCAATATCAACCCTGACCGGGATCTCGATACTTTTACCGGCTCAGTCATCATCAGTGGCAAGAAGATAGGTAAGCCTAATGAGCGGCTCACATTTCATCAAGTCGGCCTGACAATTACTGACGCGCACATCACGAAAAACGACAAGAATGGCGATACCGACATTGCTGTTGAGCGTATCAATCATCATAAGTCGCTCGAAGAAGTCCGACTTCATGCCAGTCAAACACTCTACCCAGGCAATTACACTATTCGTATGGAGTTTTCTGGCAAGATTACCCGGCCTATGAACGGGCTGTATCCATGTTTCTTTGAGCATGATGGTGTCCAAAAGCAGCTCCTGGCAACACAATTTGAGAGTCACCATGCCCGCGAGGTATTTCCTGGGATCGATGAGCCGGAGGCAAAAGCAACGTTTGATTTGACTCTTCAGACTGTCCCTGGGGAGACGGTGATTGCGAATACACCAGTTAAAACGCAAAAGGAGGTTGATGGCCGACTTATCACCTCGTTTGAAACTACACCGCACATGTCAACCTATCTCCTGGCCTTCGTAACGGGCGAGCTTGAATTCTTGGAGTCCAAGACGGAAAACGGCACGCAAGTCCGTACGTACGCTACCCCAGATAATGTACAGCTGACTAAGTTTGCGCTTGATGTGGCGGTTAAGACTCTCGATTTTTACGAGGAGTATTTTGCCATCCCCTACCCGTTAGACAAATGCGATATGATTGCGCTTCCAGATTTTGCAAGCGGGGCAATGGAAAACTGGGGTTGTGTAACGTACCGGGAGCATGCGCTACTCGTTGACCCTGACAATACGACGCTCGGCACAAAGCAGTGGGTAGCAATGGTTGTTGCTCATGAACTTGCTCACCAGTGGTTTGGTAATCTCGTGACAATGCGGTGGTGGACCGATCTCTGGCTCAATGAAGGGTTTGCAAGCTGGGTCGAATATTTGGCAGTTGATCACCTATTCCCAGAATGGAATATGTGGACGCAATTCATCGTGGACGAACAGCAACAAGCGCTTAAACTCGATGCGCTCGAACATACCCATCCTATCGAAGTTCCCGTGAATCACCCTGATGAAATCCGTAGCATCTTTGATGCCATCAGTTATAGCAAAGGCGCCAGCGCTATTCACATGCTCCACGAGTATTTGGGCGCCGACATATTCAGAGATGGCTTGCGTCATTATTTAAACAGGCACCAGTATGGAAATACCGACACGATTGATTTATGGCAAGCATTAGAAGAAATATCCGGCAAGCCGGTGAAAGAATTTATGCATTCCTGGACGAGTCAGCCTGGCTTCCCTGTCGTCCACGCGGACGTCAATGATAAAACGGTTACAGTCCGGCAAGAACGGTTCCTGCTCAACCCCGAACACGGTACGCTGGAAATGCTCTACTGGCCGGTACCGCTCTTATCCGCTACCGCAGGTATGCCAGAACAGTTCAGCACCGAGACCAGTGAGTTTCAGGTTGCTGACACGCACGATCTCAAACTCAACGCAAGTCAAAGTGGGTTCTATCGGACTATCTACAATACGAGTCACCTCCAGCATCTTGGGGAGCAGATTAAACGTGGGAGGCTCACACCTATCGATCGGCTCGGTATCCTGAGTGACACGTTTGAAACGGCTAAGGCGGGCGAATCCAGTACCGGAGATGCGCTGCAATTCTTGAGCAATTTCCAGCGAGAGACTGATTATACGGTCTGGGATATTATCGCAACAGCACTCGGTGGTATTCGTACTGTCATGAACGATGATGAGCTTCGGGAACTTATGAAACCATACACCAGAAAACTCATTAGCGCTGAGTTAGAGCGGCTCGGTTGGCACAGAAGTGAGACGGACAGTCATTTTGACCTGTTGCTCCGACCGATTATCCTTGGCATGGCAGCCGCCGCGGACGAACCATGGGTACTCGACCACGTGCAGAAACTTTTTGCGCTCGTGAACGAGGCAGACGATATTGACTCCGAATTGCGAACAACTATTACTAACAAAGCTCTGAAACGAGGGGGTGAAATCGATCCAGACCTACGTGGCGTAGTGTTTGGCACGATTGCTCGACTGGGTGGTGTGGACGAATTCAACAAGCTCGTCGCCATGCATAATGTATCGTCACTGAGTGACGAGCGGCTAACATTGGCCGCAGCAATCACAGGATTTGAGCAGCCAGACTTAATTGAACGCGCCCTAGGCATGATAAATTCTGATAATGTGCGGCTCCAGGACGTTGCTTACTGGATTGCCTATAGCTTCCTTAATCGGCATGCAAAACAACACACTTGGCAATGGGTTCAGGCAAACTGGAAATGGCTTGAGGATAATCTCGGCAATGACCTTAGCTTCTACCGAATGCCCGTATATGTCGCAAGAGCATTTAGTGATCGGGCATTCATAACTGAGTATGTTGAGTTCTTTGAGCCAAAACTATCACCCGCTTTAGAGCGAAGTTACAAGCAAGGACTTGAGATGCTACAGTGGCAATCTGCGTGGCGAGAGCGTGATCTAAAAACTATCAAAACGTTCTTTATAGCTCATCAATAAATGTCACCTGGTCACCGTCGACACTCACTACAGCCAACCGATAATCACCTTCCCATGCATGTGCTTGCACCCATAATTCAGCGGCGAACTGCATTTGCTGGAGTTTCTTGGGTGTCACGTATTCATACCCAAAGCCTTGCCCTGATTGCCGTCGATATTTAACCTCAACAGACCAGATAATTTTATTCTTTTCAGCCACAATATCTATTTCACAGTACCGCGTGCGCCAGTTTTGATCACGAATACTGTAGCCAAGCGTTCGCAGGTACTGTGCAGCCGCGTCCTCAGCTAACTTACCACTCGACGTACTCATGGTGTAACCAATAACGTGTATACGGGTTTATACGATAACCGGTGGATATCGCTCACCCCAAATTTTTCGAGGAGATGTTTGTGCAATGCCGTGCCGTAGCCAACATGTTTATCGAATTGCCACTGTTGGTACGCATCACCTAGTTCTGACATGTATGCATCACGAGCTACTTTCGCCACAATACTGGCTGCACTCACCTCTGACACTAGGCCGTCCGCCCTGATTATAGCTTCAGTACCAGACATGTGGCTCAGATAGTTGAAATTCCCGTCAATAATAATACGCTCCTCACATATGTCTAGTTCATTAATTGCTCGCTGCATGGCGAGACGTACTGCACCCGTCAGCCCAAGTCTATCAACCTCTTGCGGCGTCACCCATCCCATTCCAACATCACCGTTGTCATATATCTGTTGCGCCAAAACAGTTCGCAGTTTTTTTGATATTTTCTTAGAGTCATTAAGTCCATCAATGTGTCTATGTAGCCGCACAGCAGCAGCCACCAGCGGCCCAGCCCAACACCCTCTCCCCACTTCATCAATCCCGATTACTGCCATGATAGTAAGTATACCAAGCCTTGTTCGCTTTCGAATTAACCCTGGTGTCCTTATTCTAATAAAAAGATTGACAGGCGCATATCAAAGGAATATCATGCTGCAATCGGCTTTCCTTGAGGACGCGTGCAATTACAATGCATTATCTTCGTAGTTGAGAGTCGTCACCTTAACAGAGAGTAAAGCAGCGTTTGCTTAAAGTTGGTAATCGACCTACTGATGTTTAAGTCAGCCGGCCGGTTCCTGGCTTCAAACAAACCCACTAACTGTAGGAGGAACAGTGAACCACACGACAGCATCATGGAATCCGCTCCCCCCACCCCAGCGCTCCCACATCACCATTGACGATGCTGATGGTGCCGAAGACCCCTGGAAGAATTGCACCGTCGCAGCGGAAAAGGCACTCCAGCAAGGTGGCAGCACACCAGCTGGCCACCCTCACAAATGAACGTTCATCCAACCAAGCAACCAGAATGGGACAGATGGTACGACTATCTGTAATGACTGACCTCGAGGTCATATTAAGAAGATGCGCTGAGCGTAATAACACATCTTCTTCCCATTCTGGTTGCTCCTATCCCCTACTCACTGCTTTACTCTCTCTTTTCAACATCGCAAATAAATAAACCTCCCGGGTGGGAGGTTTATTTTGAGTCAGTACGCTCTATCCTTCGGATTTTTCTTCACCAATGACTGGTGCTTCTACTGTTGTCTCTTCAATCTTGTTAACGGCTTCACGGTCAAAGTCCACACCAGTAAGTCGAGCACGCTTGCCGGTACGCTCTCGCATGTAGGTCAAGTAATTACGACGGACCTTGGAGCGTTTGGTGACTTCAATCTTCACCACAAGTGGACTATGGAGCAAAAAGCTCTTTTCAACCCCAATACCACTGGCAATGCGGCGGACGAGAATTCGAGCAGTATGGGTGCTCTTACGATCTACACGGATCACTAGACCTTGGAAAATTTGGATTCGTTCTTTGTTGCCTTCACGAATTTTCTGGTGAACTTTAACAGTATCTCCAGGCATGACATCCACAACTTGGGGCTTCTTAAACTTCTCTTCTAATTTTTGAATGACTGATTGCATAACTAATAAACCTTACACCATTTACTTCTTGAGGTCAAGTATATCATATCTGTTAAGAAAGTAAAAATGCTCATATGGGTACCCGTTTAATGGCTAGCCTATGTCCATAAAATTGAATTATCGTCGTATACTAAGATAATGAATTACGCAGAGGAAGCACTACGGAAGCATAGAGAACTGAGGGGCAAGATTAGTTTGCAGCTAAAAGATAAGCTCGATAGTAAAGATAAACTTAGTACATACTACACGCCAGGCGTCGGAGCCGTTTCAAGTTACGTCGCAGAGCATCCGGATGAGGCACGTGATTACACCTGGCTCAATAACGTCGTAGCAGTTATTAGTGACGGGTCTGCGGTGCTTGGTTTGGGCAACATCGGGCCGTACGGTGCCCTTCCTGTCATGGAGGGTAAGGCTATGCTCTTCAAACACTTCGCGAATATTGATGCGGTACCCATTGTCCTTGATGTCCATACTCCGGACGAGATCGTTTCAGCAGTGAAGGCGATTGCACCAAGTTTTGGAGGAATAAATCTTGAAGATATTGCAGCGCCTCAGTGTTTTGAGATAGAGGAACGGCTGAAACGAGAACTGAATATTCCTGTCTTTCATGACGATCAGCACGGCACGGCCATCGTCGTTCTCGCTGGCCTCATTAATGCCATGAAAGTATCTGGACGGAAGCTAGAGGATGCGAAGATCGTGGTAGCAGGAGCCGGTGCAGCTGGAACCGCGATCATTAAATTACTCCATCACTATGCAAAACCAGAGATATTTGCTGTCGACAGCAAAGGTGTCATTAGTAATAATCGTACTGATTTGAATGATGAGAAAAAAAAGTTGCTACAGTACACTAATACGTCTAACTACGATGGCTCGCTCGAAGACGTACTCGCAGAAGGTGCAGATGTTTTCATTGGCGTCTCAAGAGCTGGGTTGCTGACACCAGAGATGGTGCAGTCAATGGATCGGCGACATGCACCAATCATTTTTGCTTTAGCCAACCCGGTTCCTGAGATTACACCAGATCAAGCTAAGCAAGTTCGTGATGTCATCATTGCCACGGGGCGCAGCGATTTCCCGAACCAAGTTAATAACGCGATTGCCTTTCCTGGTATTTTCCGCGGCGCACTCGACAATAGGGTTTCTGCAATTACTGATGATCACAAGATCAAGGTAGCTGAAGTCATTGCCGGACTGGTAGACAATCCAACTGCGGATGAAATCATTCCTTCCGTGCTTGACGAACGGCTGGTGCCCGCTATTTCTGCTGTCATCATATAGGTACGTTCTCTAAACTAACAGGCTATCCCACGACACGAAGGACTTCTTCAAGTGAAGTCTCTCCAGCTATTGCTCTCAATACACCTTCTTGAAGCATGGTCATCATGCCACTCCTGATTGCTGCTTCCTCAATTTCGTGCGCCGATGGCTGCCCACCATGCTCAAGTAAGCCTCGGATCTCGCCCGTCATAGTAAACTGCTCACGAAGTGCAATCTGGCCCGTATAACCGTACGGATTATCTGTCGAACTCCCTGGTCGGTAGAGTTGCACGTTATTGAGATCTGGCCTGCTAACCCCAGGCGGTAAGCTGTCAATGACATGACGTAACCCTTCAAGTGTTTTATCGTCAGGTGTGTATGCCACTTTACTACTATCATCAAGTCGCCGGACAAGTCGCTGGGCCATAATCAATCGTATCGCTGATACAAACAGTGGATTCTGTCCAATTATATCCATGAGCCGGCTTATTGCTGCTGCTGCAGATGAACCATGGAATGTAGACAAGACTAGATGCCCTGTTAATGATGCTTGGAGCGCTGTTTTAGCTGTGTCCATGTCTCGTATCTCGCCCACCATGACGGTGTCAGGGTCGAGCCGCAGAACCGCCCGCAGCTTGTCAGCAAAGCTTGTCTCCCCCGCCGTTTTTGTCGTGACAGATATCTGCGTAATACCTTCGAACTGATACTCAACAGGGTCCTCTATCGTAATAATCTTACGTTCTTCGCTATTCAGAGAATTGAGCATGGAATATAACGTGGTTGTTTTACCGGACCCAGTAGGCCCCACGATAAGTACAAGTCCACTTGGCTTGGCAATAATATCGTCGACGACGGCTCGCTGATCATTATTGAGCCCAAGACGATCAAGATTGTACATCTCTTGGTTCATATTGAATAACCGCATTACCACATCCATACCATTAATTGTCGGCACTGTCTCAAGCCGAAGATTAACGTCCACGTTAGTTCCATCCGCCATGCGTACCTGCTGGGCAATATGGCCTTGCTGCGCATCATTTGACTGCGTTGATACGTTGCCAGCGCTTGCGATGGCTGATATCAACATACGATATTTTTCCATGCTTAATCGGGCAACGGGATGGAGTACGCCGTCAATCCGGAATCGCACTCGAACGAATTCCTTTTGTGTCTCTATATGAATGTCGGAAGCATTGAGCCGGTGCGCCTGCTGCACAAGGTAGGCTAGCATATCATCAGCACGTACTTGTTCAAGCATTGTCGACACCTGTCGTATGAGATCATCGCCATTCGCGGCGCCCAAACTTATGTCCTGATATACGACCTGTTTAGGCGGATCATACAGGCGCATATATTCAGCATATCCTGTGTC
The DNA here is from genome assembly GCA_964590315.1 of uncultured Candidatus Saccharibacteria bacterium. Lineage (GTDB taxonomy): Bacteria > Patescibacteriota > Saccharimonadia > Saccharimonadales > JALRHH01 > JALRHH01. The sequence goes on along the minus strand of CAZPVS010000010.1, from coordinate 2,540 downwards.
CGATATCAGTACAAAATTCGCCCGTTGATCAAGAAAACGATGGCGCATGGCCTCCATTGTCTGACGGGAAGTTGTGTTCGTTACCCCAAATGTAATATTATTTTGGTCGGCCATGAGCGGAATAATCCGTAAACTATATAGTTCACGGATTGGCAATAAATCTGGGTATAGTTGCTTTTGCGCTATCTGTGACGTATCTGCATACTGTAAGCCCAGTATTTGACTACGGCGCTGAGTGTTCAGCTCCTCATCGCGGCGCGCATCTTGTGACATGATAGGTATTATAACCGCTTATGCTTCGATTGTATGTATAAAAGCGGGAACGCTGTGCGGTATAGCTATAAGATTCTTTTCTAAGATCGTGCATAGACGTATACTGCGTTGATATGAAAGACATCGTTCTGATAGTCCACGATATTCGAAGTTGCCATAACGTCGGATCGCTCCTCCGGACCGCTGAAGGTCTCGGACTGACCCAAGTGTATTTTACCGGTTACACCCCTTACCCTTCGGAACCTCACGATAAACGCTTACCCCACATTCATCATAAATTAAGTCGTCAGATTCATAAGACGGCACTGGGAGCTGAAATAACTCAGCCTTGGGAGCGTCACGATTCCCTCACGCAACTCTTCTCAGAGCTACGTGCACAGAACTACATCATTGCTGGGCTCGAACAGGCGGAAACAGCAATACAGCTCAATGAATATAGCGCCCCCGATAAAATCGTTCTTCTTGTTGGTCGTGAGGTTGAAGGTATCGATAGTGTACTTCTCCCAGAGCTCGATGTGATACTGGAGATACCGATGGCGGGCAAGAAAGAATCATTCAACGTCGTTCAAGCAGCTGCAATGGCACTGTTCCAATTCCGTTTTCATTAAATGGGTAAAATATGGTATTGTAGCTTTATATAAGCAAAACCAATATGCCAAGCAAAACGAGAACTACTAAACGGCCTACGGCCAATCTAACCAAACGTCGCGGTAATCATCACCGGCACAGTAAACCCTACCTCAAGGTGTACTGGCCTTATGTCCCTATGTTCTTCATCGTACTAGCGGGTCTCGTCTTTGGGTCACCGCAAACTGGGGTGAACGGTAATGTGCTTGCATATGCTACGGAGATGAGTAGTGGCGGGCTGCTATCCTCAACAAATGCACAGCGTGCAGCGCAAGGAAAAGCAGGATTAGCTATCAACAGTGCGCTAACAAGTGCCGCTCAAGCAAAAGCGAACGATATGGTTGCTCGTAACTATTGGTCGCACAATACTCCAGATGGTCAGGCGCCCTGGGTGTTCATGGATAACGCAGGGTATCAATATCTTAAAGCGGGTGAGAACCTGGCATACGGGTTTGCCAATAGTAGCGATACGGTGACTGGTTGGATGAATAGCCCTTCTCACCGTGAGAACATGCTTGACGGAGAATACACTGAGGTTGGGTTTGGATTTACGAATAGTCCAAATTATGTCAGTAATGGACAGCAGACAGTGGTTGTTGCCATGTATGGCAAGCCCCAGGTTGCTGCAGCGACAGCTCCAGCACCATCACCAGAGCCAGTAGTATCCCCAAGCACCGCACCCAGCAGCCCCGCAGCATCTACTCCGCCCGATTCCATACCAGCTCCCTCGCCAGCCCCGGCCACTACTCCAGCAGCAGAAGCTGGGCCAGAGCAGCAAACCGCTCAAGGTGAAGATGGAGGAGAAAGCCAAGCAGCTATACCACTCACAACAATGGGACTTGACGGTACTGAGCCAGCTACGATCGCTGTATCAAAAGTCGAGACTGCAGCGGGCGGTAAGATAGCGGGTCTCGCAATAGTGCTGAGCACGCTCAGTGCACTTTCACTCTTGTTCATATCTATCAAGCACAGCATTGCCTTCAAGCGCGTACTTGTGCACGGTGAACAGTTCTTCTTGAAGCACCCGCTACTAGATATAGTACTCGTGGCATTTGTTATGCTTGGCTACGTACTGAATCAGACGAGTGGCTTCATTAAATAGCACATCAACTAATGTAACCGAACGTTTGTCTCGCCAACCAGTGCAGACAAGTCTTCCAGAACCCCTTCCGCGTGCACGCGCATCGGTAAGCGTATTATCTGCTTATTTGTCTCAGGGCCGAGCACAAGCACAACTTCCGTATCACCCCGTTTGTTGTCAATTGCTGACTTAAGGTTAACAAGCATATCAGTGTCTTCACTTTCCTGTACACGTATATAGATACGGGGACTGCTAGGCTCTGCCGTAGTAACACGAGGTACAATAGCCGCTTTCTTACTTACCTTTGGCGTTTTCTTTTTTTTGCCAGTTGCCTGGTATGCAGCAGCTTGATCAGACGTTATTTCCCGCGCATCATCTACCAGCACCTTTAGTTCGGTTGTTACATTACCTTCACGATCTTTGGCATTTATCTTGCCCCTCACGAGTACAATCCGATCACGTTCCCATATCCCGATTGTTTGCTGATAAATACTTGGGAACAAGATGAGCTCAAGCTCTGAAAACTGGTCCGCTATTTTGACGAAGCACATCTTCTGCC
>CAZPVS010000009.1:0-38184 GCA_964590315.1 uncultured Candidatus Saccharibacteria bacterium | reverse complement strand
CTCATCAACCGGCACCAGCACATGAGTGAGAGGCACCGCCTCGGCCTGCGGCTGCACGCCAGCGAACGAAACGATTTCCTCAATCTCTTTGAATTGATCTTCGTCCAGCAGATCGGCAAGCCTAGCCATGACCTTGCGAATTGCTGCCGACAGCGCATTGTTTTTCTTGTCCAAAAACTCAATCTGCCCCTGTGCTTCGTGAATATCAGGCTCGGCCTGCGGCTGCTGTGCCTTGAGTCGTTCGTTTTCCTCAAGCACTCGCTGGTACAGTTTGGTCAGAGCGTTCAAGTCCTTACGCTCACGGAGGAATCGCTCAAAAGGTGTCTCGCCGTCCTTCAGGTAGCCGGTCCATTCATCTGTGAAGTCGGGGCGGGCCTGCGGCTGCTCTACCCATTCTTCATTGCAAAACGGGCATGTGCGTGCCACATCTGCTTTGCGTGGCTCGGCCTGCGGCTGCTGGGCTACCGGGTGTGCGAACAAAGGCACGGTGTAGCTGCCTTCGTCACGGGCGTGCTCTGCTGGTGTGATTACGTCGATGAAAGTGCCGTCGCCTTTTGGCATGGCCCACGCCACCGGCTCCTGCTGCGTCACACTCGCCACGCCATCCCGGAACCCCTGCGCGGCGGCAGAGGCCATGTCACCGGCTTCGTATTGCTGGGCTACCGGGGGTAGGTGAGGGCAGTCAATTCGAGGGTCGCTGAAGCAGTTAGTGCCCGCTGCAAAGTTCATGCAACACGGCTTCACCGGCTCTTGCTGCTGGGCTACCGGGGCGGCGGTGTAGAGCGACTCAACATTCCACCCTTTGCGCAGCCATGCGTCCCGCTGTTGCGTCAGGTGTGTCGTTGCATAAACGCCTTCATGCCCAATACCGTAATCAAACGGGTGTACGCGCCACGCCACCGGCTCCTGCTCCCCCACCATTGCTTCAAGCTTGGTGAGAGCAGTGAGGGCTTCAGCGCCGGACGGGTTCCGGCTGGGGCTGTAGGCCTCCACAAACTCGCGGAGGGTTTTCAGTTGTTCAATCATGGTTGCTTCTCCAGTACCTTGTCGATTTGGTGCCGCAGTTGCTCAAGCTCTGCGTAATACTCCAATCGGCGGCGATGGCTCTCGTCTAAAGAACACCAGTCGCTTGTCTTCGGCTCCCCCTCAATCTTGAGGTCGATGAACCACTCGATTGCCTCGGACAATTTCATGGTTGCTTCTCCAGTGCGGCGCGGGCGCGTTCAATGGCAGCACAGAGACTGTCGACATCGCATCGGTATGCAATGTCGTCCAGTGCATCCCGCAGCCGCTGCACTTCGGCCTCCAGATCGGCGCGGGCTTGCTGGGCGTCCGACTCTTTGATGAGAGGCTCACTCACCCATCCGGCAACACGCAGTTGACTGTGCGACGTGCGGTCAAATACAAGCCTCTTGAGCGTCGGCTTTTTGCGTGCGTACTCAAACCATGCGACTGGCTCAATTGCTGGCATCAGCGGCGAGGCAGTCATTGCGAAAGCTCCTTGGTGATGGCGGCGATTGCGGCTAACCGCTTGTCGTAATCAAAGTCCTTCATTGCCTTCAACGCCTGCCGAAGCAGCGCGTCTTTGCGCTTAACGGCTGCCAGCTCACCAGGAGGCGTCCACCCGGCGGCGATCAGCTGCGCACGCACAATCTGGTCGCCGAGGTGGGCAATGCGGGTGCCAAGCACTTGAATCAGGTCATCCACGCCAGGGCCTGTGAGCTGGTAACCGACGGCTCCCTGGATGTCCGTCGGGGTGAGGGTGTACTGCAGGTTCATCAGGCAACCCGTGGCAGAGAGACCTCGGCGAAGGTCTTAAAGAAATTGATGTTGAAGTCACCCCACTTGACGGCATTCGGCCCGATGAGCTCACCCCGCTCGGTAGCCGGCCAGAACACAGCCACGCAGTCCTGACTCAGGGCCACGGCGATCTCGTATGCCAGCGATCGGATGGATGCGATGCGAGCAGCCTCGTAGACCGACAGCTCGACGACCAGAGTCTGCTCGAGGTGGATGGTGCCGTCCGGGCCTTCGTACTGCGACGAGATGCGCTCGACCTGGTAGCGGATGCCGGTCGACTTGATGATGTTGATGGCCTGGCGCGCACGCAGCGTGCAGTCGTGAAGGCTGTTGCGTGCGCCTGCGACGTCCAGGCCAATGTTGAATTCCACTTTCATGCTGATCTCCTGATCAAGTTGCGATGAAGAAATTATTGCTGCTCGAACAAATACTTGCAATAAAGACCACGCAACTTGGTCGGGATTACAGGTCGGCGTTGCGCATCACATTGAGGTGTGTTCGACCATCTGCGATCTCGACTTTGAAGTTGCCCTTGCCCCAGTCGCGCTTGCACCGCCCAACCACGGAGGCGCGCAGGTTCTCGACGTACTGGTGGTCAGCCACCTTCTCCGGTGGGACGATGATGATGTCGGATTGCCCGGCTTTGATTTTGGACAGAATCTCAAGGTAGTTTGTGTCAGTGACAAAGTCGTTGACCACCACTTTTGCACGCTTCAACTCCAGCTCGATGTTGCAGTGCTCCACCCCGTCGGGCTCGGTGATTGCGTACTTGCAGCCAGTCGCCGCAAGAGCGGCAACAGCCTTGGTGATCGTCTCCTTGTCAAGACGTGCCTGGAGTTGAGCGCGCAGCTCTTCTTGTGTTGCCATGGTGACCTCCTGTCAGTTGGCGGGTTGGGAAACTTGTTGCTTTTCCGCTACACAGCGGTCGTAGAGGCCGACAGGCCACCAGCGGTAGGTGGTTGTGGCTCGGCCATGGCGAACCATCTTCCCGGCCTTGTGCAAAGCCACCAGGCGGCGCCGCACGGTGCTGACCGGGCGGCTGAGGATGTATGCAATGCGAGGCGTCAGGCCGCCGTGGTGAATGACCGCGGACGCATCGTCCTTGACGTGCTGCCAAAGCAATCCGTCGAAGCCAAACGACTCCTCGCGGCAGGCCTGCTCAACGGCGGCGATCAGGTCGATCTCTTTCAACTTCTCCATGATCACCCCTTGGTGCAGTACCACTGACTCGACTCTGTGCGCCCACAGAGCTGGCCGGACTTGGTCTTCATGACCTGGACCTTCGTCGTCGCCGGCGCCGGGTCGCATGATGCGATCACCAGGGCGGCGATGAACATGGCAATGATGTGGATGCGCTCCATCACAGCTGTCGCTCCCCACGCGGCCGGCGCTCAGGACATGGCCAAAGCGACTTGAGCGTCTCGAGGATGATCGAGTCGGCGGAGTAGTGCAGCTTGTCCGGGTTGTTGGCCATCCACATCCTGATGATATCGGACAACTGGCGACCGGTGACACCCTCGGGTGAGCAATGCACGGCCCGCAGGCCCGCGTCGTACACGCCCATGGTGTAGCCAATGGCGATGGCTTCGCGGTCCTTGTCCTCGAACAGCTGGCGCAGCTTGTTGCCCGTCAGGAACTCGGCATGCGCCGTGGTAGCGATCATGGCCAGGATGATGAGTGCCTTCTTCATTTCAAGGCCCCGGTTGTGACCTGGTGCATCAGGTACTCCGCAAACTTCTTGCTGTTGGACTCGGCGTAATCGTCCGACATCTCGTTGTACGAGGCCCGGTCGCCCCAGTCGGTGCCGGAGCGGAACTGGACGACGATGTCCAGGCCGCGCCGCACACGACGCACGTTGTGGCTGTGGCGCTGGATGACGTGCTGCTCGTCGCTCAGCTGGCGCCGCAGCTGGAGGATCAGGTCGCTGTCAGCCTGGCTGGCACGAGCCATCTCGGAGATCAGGGTGCGGCAGCGCGACAGCTCCACCTCCATACCGGTGATGTGCTCGGTGACGGCCGTCTCCAGGCGCTTGAGCTCGTCGCGCAGGGATGGATCTCCCTTGCGGTCAGCGTATTCCTCGGCTCGGTCGAGGATCTCGTGTATTGCTTTGTGCATGGTGCTCAGTTGAAAGTTGATGTCAGCAGTTCAAAAACCTCGCGGCTCGCCGGCTCATCGCCATCAGGCCCGGAGAACACACCCCCGCGACCGTCGTACCAGCCGATCTGCTTCCATCGGCCCATCCCGTAGTTGGTCAGCGGCGCCGACCAGATCTCACCCTGGTGCTTGGCCCCACTGGCCTGCCTGATCGCGTCCTCGTATGAGGCGCAGATCTGCTTCGTGGCGACGTCTTTTGTGGAGCCGACGCCGACGTAGTAACTGATGATCTCGACCTTCATCGGGCGCCCCAGTACCGATCAAGGCGCCCGTAGCCGACGGCACCCAGGCCGACCTGGAACTTGGGGTCGTTCCTCTGCTCCAGTGTCAGTTCCTTGAAGTCCTCGACGCGGCCCTTGATGCGGACCCAGCCGTTGTCGTTGCCGACCACCAGGAACACCTCGCCATCCAGGAGGAAGGCCTTCTCACCATCCAGGGTGCCGTAGCGTCGGACGCCGGAGACTTCTCGGTAGGCGGCCACAGGTCAGTCCTTGCTTGCGAGATCGACCGAGTTCAGCTCGACGGCTTGCTCGGTTTGCAGGGTCACCTCGACACCGGTGACATTGGTCACGCCATCCAGCGTGTACGCACGGCCGGCGACGTGGTCGACCAGATCCTTGATGTCCTTCGACGTCGTGATCGTGAGAAGAATGTGATGCGTTTTCATAGTCATGGATTATTGGCGAGAGAACAAAAAGTTGCCATCAATTTATGAAGGCGCGTTGTTTTTCTGCGACCGCGCCTCCTGGACTGATTTCCACCACTTGCGCATCGCCGCCGGGTCGTACCAGGTCTTGCCCGTGCGCGTGGCCGTGCTCTTGAGTTGCTGCATGGGCTCCGGCGCCCCGGGGTAGTGGCCCATCGTCACGGTGAGTGACCGAGGCGTGACGCCGAACTCGTCGGCCATCTCACTCAGCGTGCGCAACGGCGGGAGCTTGACGCCCTTCTGCGCACGCTCACGGCGCTTGTTCCAGTCGCTAGGGTCGAGCCTCATGCAGCCCCCGTCTGACTGCGAGCCATGGCCACCAGGCGCTTGTCGGCCTTGGTCAGCACATCGAGCAGGAGGCGCTTCTCCTCCAGGTAGACGACGGCAAACTTCGGGTCGTGCTCAACGATGCTCGAGGTGTTGCTGATGATGTCGGCCACCTTGATGGTCTGCACCCAGCATGGCGCGCCGGCCAGGCGCTCGCGCGACGCCGCCTTGCGCTGGGCCCGGTTGCCGCCGGTCTCCAGGTCGCTCAGCAGCAGGACACCCTCCATGATCTGGGGGCCGAACGCGTCCTTGATCTGAAACCTCGAGACGTTGCAGTCCTCAATCGTGTCGTGCAACCAGGCCGTGGCCATCATTGTGTCGGGGTGAACTGTGGCGTCATGCCAGCCCACACTCATGCAGATGCCAACGACCTCAGCCAGGTGATCGGTGTATGGGTTGCCGGTGTACTTGCGGCGCTGGCCGGCGTGGGCCTTGTGGGCGAACTGCATCGCCTGGAAAGCTGCGTCTCTCATACCTTCTTTACCTCCTCGCGCAGTTGCCACCGCAAGCCCTCGGCCTTGCCGCGCAGTCGAAACAGGTGGGCCTTCTGCGCGTTGATGCAGGCCTGGCGCAGCTCGTGTGTGTCGAGCATTGGGGTCGTCTGGTAGTTGTTGTGAGGATTCACAACAGTCAGCGGGAAGGTGACGCCACCGATCACGACGGAAATGGTTTCCTCCCTGCTTCGGCACTCGAGCTTCTGCAGCGTGTGCTCGGCGGCAGCAATAGCGGCGTCGCTCCGCTTGATATGCGCGACCAGGTTGGCGATGTTATCCTCCTGATTCTTGTTCATGCGACACCTCGCAGTGCGGCCAGGCGACCAGAAATCAGCTCGATGGGTGCGTCCTTGCGGTAGCGCTGCAGCCATTCGATTGAGCTCCACTCGCCGCGCTCCCGGTTGGAGATGACGATCTCGCAGCCCTGGGCATTGAGCGCCTCGCGGAAGCGGTCGACGTCACCGGGCAGGACCAGGGCCACGAGCCACTGCTCGCCGGTGTTGTGGTTGTGGTAGACCACGGCCGTTCGGCTGGCCGTAGCCGGGTCGCACACCTTGGCGATGCGCTGGTCGATGTCATTCATTTCGATTCGATGCATGTGAGATCCTCAGAGAAGGCGATCAAAACGGCGGCCGACCATCTTTTTGGCGGCCTCGACGACGCTGGCCGGCGGCTTGCGCTTGGGTTTGGTAAAGCTGATGTGGGTCCGCACTGCGGTCCAACCATGAAAGCCGTCCTTCATGCCGTTGTGCAGGCCGAGGGTCTGGACGTGGTAGGCAAGGCGGTGGGCTTGGTCATCGCCTCTGTACGGTAGGGCAGACTCCTTCTGCGTGACGTCGGTCACCACAAACCAGAAGCGCAGCGTCTTCTTGTCGTGGAACTCGTAGCCCTCCTCGTCGTAGAGCCAGTCATCCAGGCCGTCACGCCAGGCGTAGCCGTTGGAGATGACGACCAGGTCGCCGGGCTCAGCCACGGGTCGCTCGCTGGTCAGCGCGCAGGACAGGGCCTCGGAGCGGGTGTCGTGGGCCTTGCCGCAGACGGGGCAGAGGTAGGTCGGCCGGATGATCGGCTTGGCCGCCTCAATCATCTGGGCGGGGGTGAGTAGCTTCTTTGTGCTCATTGCGATCTCCTGTTGCGGTGAGGAAATTATTGACGGGCCAACAGAAAGTTGCAATGAATCCCCTACAGTTTTGTCGGGAATATGTCGCTGGACATCCTTGGACTATCATGGAGGCTCATTCACGCAATCCCGCATCAACCAAGGATCAGGAGACGACCATGAAGTGAGCAACAAAAACTGCGCACGACAACGGAAACTGTGCTACATTTCAGTTGTCGGGCGTGGAAACCCGGATTTCAACGAGCCCCTTGGCTCCTCCTCTCTGCCAAAGCGCCGCAAGGTGCCGAGGTTTCCACCAGAGAGGAAGGAACCAAGGGGCTTTTGCTTTTCCGCCTCCGCCCCGACTGGCATGAGCCTCATGCGTCGACGCGCCGAACAGGCGCATTCTCGATCCGGGCCATGCGAGAGGTGGAAGGATGCAGCTCACACCACCAGCGCGCCGAATGCCAATGCGCGAGCTTGACCCAGGTACATGGGGTTGATTGGCACAGCCGCTGCGCGTACCCGCGCTGTGGCCAACCGAAGGGGTGACGACCGACCAATGGGTGTCACACTTCGCGGGGCGGCCCGAACCCACGTTTTGATGCGTGGGCTTGGGCCTCCCTGCGTTCAGGGGCTCCAACGCTCCCTTGGGTGAAGAGAAAAACAAAGGGAGTTCACTGAGGCTTCCTTGATACAAAAACCACATAGAGCACTCAACTTTCTGTTCACACATCAATAGAAAGTTGTACACTACGGTGGCCATTTAAGGAGTTCACATGGTCATCACCAAAAATCAGCCGGCACGCACTGGCTGGTTTCCAGTCACCACCGAGCCAACCCGGGCCGGCGTCTACGAAGTCGAGTGGGTCACCGGCGTGCCCGTCTACGCCAAGTACAGCCGTGGCATCTGGCACTTCGGTAGCCACGTCAGCCCCGCCCACGCGCACCGCCTTCGCGGATTCAATATCAGCAACCCGCCCAAACGCTGGCGCGGCCTGGCCGCAGACCCCAAGGCAGCCCAGTGATCGCTCCCGACCAAGATATGGTGCGCCAACGCGCACTTGAAGAACTGCGCAACGAGGCCTTCCGCGCCGCCGTTGAGGCAGAAAAGGTGCGCCTGAAAACGCACCGCACCCTGCGGCAGAAGGTGCTCGACCTGCTGCCATTCACCATCACCATCAAGAGGAAACCATGAGCAACAACATCACCCCCATGCCCGAGCGCCAGCTCTCCGTCCGTGAACAAGCCGAGCTCGAGGTCAAGAAGGAGCAGGCCGACAAGGCCAAGGGTTTGATGAAGGGGCTGCTGCGCCAGCGCGCTGCGGCCGAGGCCACACTGAAGGGCATCGACCTGCAGATCGCAGACCTCGAGCAACAGATCGCCGATGGAACTCTCTGACCACATCGTGCGCAGCGAGCCGATGGAGGTCCACTTCGCCGGCTTCAAGAGCACCACCTGGGAACTGCAAAGGTCTGGGTGGCGCCTGGCTGCGAATGAGGACTTCGTGCGCGGCAGGGTTGAGCTTCTCGCACACCACGAAGACGCGCAGCTGTACCTGGCGGCAGACGGGGTCTTCCACGAATACTCGATGCGCGGCCGACTCGGAGTGCGCGAGGCTCTGCCGGTTTTTGTTGTGAAGCGGGTGGCGCGAGCCCTCGAATGCGCGCGTGTGTCTCTCGACTTCGCTCCGTTCAGGCCGATAGATGCCGAGCCTCGCTGGGAGGAGCTTAAGCCTCGCCGCATCGAGGACTTCGCCCTGTTCGGCGCACCCCTGGTGAAGACCGAGGAGATCATCATCGAGCCGCAGTCGGTGCAGGAATGCCTCGACATCATCCGCAAGCTGCAGGCCCCGGAGCTGGCCGAGATCCGCAAGCGCAACGCCCACCGCGAGCGCGCGCTCGAGGCGACCAAGTTCCACGCCCAGATTTTGACGTTGGCAGCATGACACCGCAGAAAGCGCTCGAGCTGGTTGGCGAGTACGGACGCCTGACCAGGAAGATCAAGAGCCTCACCGAGTTGATCGGTGAGAGCCTGGAGGCCTGCCACGGCATCGACGGCAAGCGCCTTGAGGTGGATGAGTGGGGCTGCCACAAGTACACGCGAGAGGTCGACAGAAAAGGCCGCGACAAGTCCACGCACCTGTGGTCTTGGTACAACGAACCCATCGACCAACACGAGGACGGTGAGGCGATTTACGAGTGCATCGACGCCGGCAAGGCGGCGGTGTGCATCCACTGCTACGAAGCAAACACGGCCGTCCAGATGAGGCGCGACGCGCGCAGGAGGCTGGGGGTTGTCAAGGGAATCATGAGCAGGAGCTTCAAATGAGCACCATCACAATCACATCAGACGTCAAGGCAGCGGTCATGGCCGGCGCCTCCAAGGCTGACGGCTTTGGCCAGACCAAGAGCGGCGGGTTGGGCGTCGAGTTCGACAGTTTCCGGGCCAGCTCCTCAAGCGAGCGGTTCTTTGGACCGACCTTCTTGCTGGTGGAGTTCCTGCGCAAGGGTGTCGTCATCGGATCGATCAGGACCGATGCCAACGTGTCCGGCGGCGACACCGTTCAACTGACCGGCGTCGAGGGCATGCTCGAGCTGAAGATCACCTGACCATGGGCACCTACCGCGAAGAATCCGAGAAGGCCAAGGCCGCGCGCCGCGAGCCGGCGCCAGACAAGATGGCCAACGTACCCAGCAAGAAGCGCAGGCCGCGGCCTGTGATGCGCTGGGGCGTCTTCCGCCAGAAGGTTGGCAACGACCCGCTGGCGGCCGTCTTTTTCGGCAGCAAGCCATGGTGCGAGTTCGAGACCAAGGAGCAGGCCGAGGCATGGGTCGAAAAGCGCCTGCGCAGTGTCCATGTGTCGGAGAATTCCGACCGGACCATCCAGGAAGAGGTTGAGAAAACGCGGGCCCGCTGGGCCATCAAGGAGTTGAAGTGAGCAACATTGCAAAAATCCAGTCCAAGCTGGTGGCCGCCCAGAACTGCCACCCCAACGCCGTCCAGACGCTGATCGCCGAAGCGCTCAATGCGCTCGACGAGTTTGCGCAAAGCGCGCCAACACTGGCGTCTATGCACCAGGCGATAGAGGAGGCGCGGTCGGCGGCAACAAAAAATGCCAGGGTGAAAGAGGTGGTCATGCGATGCAAAGGTGGCGATGTCTCTCTTCCGATCATCAGAGATCACTTTGGGCGGGTTGTTGTTGCGCCAGTTACGCGAGAGCAAATCGAGGCGATTCCACCAGACCACGCTCTTGTTCCGGCGGAGCCAACAAAAGAAATGCTTGAGGCTTTCCAGCGCGGGTTTGCAAAGCAGCTGAAGCGGAGAAAGAGCTACCAAAATGGCAATGAAATGTCCGCAGAGCAGGCTGGACTCATTGAGATGATCAACGAGGTGATTGCATCACAGGCCAGGGCGAAGCATGTCTAAAGACTTCACCAAAGAACAGCGCCTGGCCCACGCCAACGAGCTGATCCGCATCATCGCCAGCCACGGCCGGCGGTTCTTCTTCTCGAAGCGCTTCCATTCCGATCGGCTCGGAGAGGTGGCCGAGACGCAAGAGGGCCGGGTGGCAATGTTGGTTTTGCGCGACGGCCGGGTGTACCACTTCGATGAGTACACCGGCAAGACCATCTACACTCACTGGACCCCATTCGGAAACGACTGGCGCGGCTTCTCGCACGGCGGCACGCTGCGCAGCCTGGTCGAGAAGATGCGCGACTACGTGATGAAGGGCAAACAAATCCACATCGACTTCATCGCGCCAACCATGATCGACGGCAAGAGCGATCTGTGGGCCTACGGCCGCGAGGCCGCTTACAACGTGAGAACCGAGGCGGCAAAGCTGCCCATCATCAAGAGCTGAACCATGAGCAACATCGAGCACGACTACCTCCACCTGATCTCCTACATCGCCGCCAATGGCCGCGAGAAGGGTGACCGCACTGGAACCGGCACGCGACAGATCTTTGGCGCCCAGCTGCGCCAGGATCTGAGCAAGGGCTTCCCTCTGCTGACCACCAAGAAGGTCCACTTCCGCAGCGTCCTGGCCGAGCTGCTGTGGTTCCTGTCTGGCTCCACCAACGTGAAGGATCTGCAGGCCCTGGGCTGCACGATCTGGGACGAGTGGGCCCGAGAGGATGGCGACCTGGGTCCGATCTACGGTAAGCAGTGGCGCGCCTGGACCACGTCGCAGGCGACCAAGGTGCGATCAGAAATCGCCCAGGGCGGTGGCGCCTTTGTGGAGATGGACTTCGTCCACGTTGACCAGATCACCTCGGTGATCGACAGCATCCGCCGCGACCCCAACGGCCGCCGTCACATCGTCAGCGCATGGAACGTGGGTGACCTGGACAAGATGGCCCTGGCCCCGTGCCACGCCCTCTTCCAGTTCGATGTGACCGACGGGCGCCTGAGCTGCCAGCTGTACCAGCGCAGCTGTGACATGTTCCTGGGTGTGCCATTCAACATCGCCAGCTACGCCCTGCTCACCCACATGGTAGCCCAGCAGTGTGACCTCGAGGTGGGCGACTTCATCTGGACCGGCGGGGACTGCCATGCGTATTTGTCGCACACGGAGCAGATCAAGGAGCAGCTGACCAGGGAGCCATTCCAACTGCCGAGACTGAACATTAAGCACAGGCCCAGGTCGATTTTTGATTACAGGATCGAGGATTTTGAGTTGGTCGACTACCAGTGCCACCCTGCAATTAAGGCTCCTGTTGCAGTATGAGCGAAGAAGTTTGGGTTGACATCAAAGGCTACGAAAACCACTACCGTGTCTCGAACCTTGGTCGAGTTATGAGTGTGGCTCGCTTGTACACACGGGTTCTGCATGGGAGGCCTGTTACGCAGCGCGTTTCTCCCAGAATCCTCTCTCATGGGATGGTTGCTGGATACCAGAGCGTCAACTTATCAAAAGGCGGCATCACCAAGGTTGCATACGTTCACCACCTTGTCGCTGAGGCATTCATCGGCGCCAGGCCGGAGCACATGCAGGTCTGCCACAAGGATGGCAGAAAAGAGAACAACAAATCCTCAAACCTTCGGTACGACACACCAGTCGGAAATGCCGCCGACAGAGTTCCGCACGAGACGCATGCAATCGGCGAGGCGAATCCGATGGCCAAGCTAACAGAAGATCTGGTCAAGGATGTCTATGAAAAAATGAAAACCAGATCCGCAATAGACGTTGCTAAAGAAACCGGCGTGCCAAGGACAACGCTGTCATCCATAAAAAATGGATACACATGGTCCACCGTCACCGGCGAGAAGAGGAAAAGGTCGGGCCAGTCCGGGAGGTGTCAATAATGCAGACCCGCAAGAACCCGGTCCAGGGCACGCACTCCGTGCGCAGTGTGCTGCCCGTCAAGCGATCGCTGGTCGATGCGGTACTGGGCCCGCCGCAGCCCTTGAGGCGCAAGGGCGCAGTGCCGCCTCAGGCTGGCGCCGCGGCCGGGAAGAAAGGGCAGAAGCGCAAGTACCCCGACGAGGTGATCCTCGAGATCCGCCGACTGCGCGAGGTGGAGAAGTTGTACGTCAAGGACATCGTCAAGTCGCTTGCGGCGAAAGGCATTGACGTCAGCGTCGATTACGCGGGCAGGTGCATTGAATACGCGACCGGCGGAGGCCTGGTGCCGGACCCCAACCACGGGCCGTACATCTAATACCCATACGAAACAGTTGGGTATTGCACATTTCGTTTTGAACTTTTTGTTGTTGCGGCAATAATTAACTCACAGCAACAGGAGAACGAAATGTACGAAGGACATCACAGCGACGGGTCGGGGGTTCAGAAGCACAGCGCCGGCGGGCTGTACCCCTACGTCATCGGCATCCGGGAGCGACTCCAGGACGACGGCTCGTTTCTGCGGACGCACTTTGTGACCGGTCCGAAGTGCGCCTACTTCGAGTGCCCGACTGACGCCGAGGCTGTGGCCCACGCCGAGTTCCTGCTTGGCCGCCGGCCCAGCCAAGTGCAGCAGGCAAGCAACCAGTGGCAGGCCTACCAGGCCAGCCGCGCCACCCACTGATGACGCAGCGGTCTGCCTGGCGCGCCGGGCAGCTCGATGTGAATCACACATCTCCAACCTTTTTGAAAGCACCATCATGCAAGACATCGCAATTTTCGCCCGCCTGAACGCCGAAGCCACCGAGCGCGCCATCCCCCAGGAAGTCGCCAAAGGCAAGCATGTCGTCGCGCAGTACGAGGGCCTGGCCTTCTTCGGTCACAAGGCCTTCGACACCCGCGCCGAAGCCGAGGCCTACGCTGCCGACCTGAACAAGCAGGTGGGCACCAGCACCAAGATCCACTCGCCTGAAGCCGCCCTGGCCTAAGCGACTGCCCGCCGGCTCCGGCCGGCGCCCATCAGGAGTTTCAACATGATCGAGTTTTTCGAGGAGCGCGCACGCGCCTTGGTCAAGGAGGCCAAGGAGAGCGGCATCCGGCTGACCATTGAGGCTGCACCACTGCAGCCACTGGCCATGGGCAACATCGACTACACAATCGATGTGCGCGACGACCTGGCCACCTTCCGTGCCGGCGGCCGTCAGGCGCCGCGCGAGGTGTGGATGTGGTGGTACGATGGTGACGAGCGCTGCAGCATCGCCGACAGCGAGAGCGAGGCCCACGGCGAGGCGATTGCCGACATCGAAAACGAGTTCGAGCCTGGCGATACCAGGGAATACTTCGTCGGCCTCGCCAGGAGCCCCATCCAAAACCTCTCCGAATCCAAGTGGCTCGGCTCCAACCTGCTTGAGCAGATCGAGGAGTGGGCAGGCGATGACACCGGTGCTGAGGATACGGTTCTCAGCTTCTCGAAAGAGGATGCCGCCGACCTGCAGCGCCTGGTGGTTGAGTTCGTCCGAGCCCGAGCCAAGGTCTGCTACTGGATCGCCGACGACAAGGCCGCCACCAAACACACCCACACCGTGCCCTACGAAGTCGACCGCAAAAAGCCGGACGACACCGAGGGCGGAACAACAGACTGAAGAAAGAAGACATGAGCAGTATTGGAGCAATCGCATCTGACGCGAAAACAAAATTCGCCAAAGGCCGCAACCCCTTCACCGGCGAGAAGGCCGACGAGATCGACATCAAGTCCCTGGTCATTGTTGATGACCCGCTGCCGGATCGCAAGCGCGCACCCAAGTTCAAGTACGACGAGGTCTTCAAAAAGATGAAGGTCGGCCAGGCGATCAAGTGCAAGACCAGCGAAGTGGCCAAGGTCGACCAGGCGCTGCGCGGCTACCTCAGGCGCCACAATGTCGACGGCCGCGTGAAGTCCACGAAGGACTACGGCGATGGCCTGGCCCGCGTCTGGCTGCTGAGCACCAAGGGGTGAGGCATTGAAGTGCCCGATCTGCGGGACGTCCGGCTCCAGTGTGATCTCCACCAGGGGCTGGCAATCCGACACCATGCTTCAGCGCCGACGCGAGTGCTTCAATGGCCACCGGTACACTACCTACGAGGTGAGCGACAGGCTGGCCAAGACCTTGGCGAAGCACTCGGCCACATCCGCCGCCGCGATCCAGAAGCGCGGCAGTCAGTGGAAACGAGACCGGCGAATCATGAAGGCGATCAAGGGCGGCAGGCTGCTGTCCGAGGTGGCCGCCGAGTTCGGCCTGGCATCAAACACCGTGAGCTGGATCGTCAAGAGGGTCGATCCAGAGTTCAACGCAAGGTCACACGGCCAAAGGGTAAAGATTGAGCGAGCAGCAAAAAAGCAAGGTCAATGACCAGTATGGCGTGGCGGTGGCCCGTGACTATGACTGGCTCCCCATCACCGACGCGACGCCGCGAGGCGCCAAGCTGCAGCTACTGACGCGCCATGGCGTGGCGGTGTATGGCCAGCTGTCTGCCGGCAACATGAAGGACTTCCTGGCCTGGGCACCCTGCCCTGATGTGCCAGGCTGGCTCAAGCGTCTGCTTTTGCCAAGTCCTGCGCGATGAGGTCGAGGGCCCACTTGGCGGCCCCGATCTTCCATGGGCGCATCGTCGGGCTGGAGGCGATGTCGCCCAGGCGGTGGATCATCCGCACCTGGGCCTGCGAGAAGTAGGCCTCCTTCTTCTCGGCATCGTTCTTACCCTGGTCGAGCCAGGTGTGGCAGTGGTAGCAGGCGAAGACGCCGGTGTGGTCGTCGGCCTTGTAGCCCATGCCTTTGCCGCCGGCCAGAGAGTTCATGTGCGCCAGCACCGTGGTCTCGCTGTCGTGCCGGCAGATGCCCGGGATCATGACGGTGCAGTCCTCTCCATTGGCTAAGTCGCGAAAGGCCTGGCTGCGAGAGGATGGGTTCTTGGGGATCATCACTTCAGCACCACCCAGTCGATGTCTCCGCCGGTGTTGACATCGAACCTGGCGGCCAGCTCCACCGCCTCCTTGGCGGATTTGCCCAGGGCCATTGCTGCCATGGCAAAGTCGCGGCCAGACCCGATGGCATAAAAGCCATACGCGCGAGCCCACACGGTGCCGTCGATGTGCCAGGCCAGGTGCGGGTTGCCGGAGTCCACAAGCAAGAGACCAGGGTAGTTCTTGTCCTCGTCGTAGTCGGGGTATCCGAGGGTCAGGACGTCGGCCAGCGGCATATCCTTGATGCGCCGCCAGTACGAAACGATATGGTGGTGCGCTCCAGAGCCCATGAGTACGTGGCCGCTGCCACGGTAGATCTTGTCTCGACGCACGACCATACCGGCGGAGTTACCCTGGGTGTCAGCCGCAACCGACAGGCCATCCCATGCGCAGGTGGTCATCTGAGAATCCTTGAAACCGCTGCCTCGGTGAACGAGTCAATTCGCTCGAGCAGAGACAGCGTGGTTGCGATCTGGGTGCGCAGCTTCTTGTTGAGTGGGCGCCGGCCATCGCCTTTGCAGTGCGGACAGGCCTTGTGCGACAGCGATGGAGTGCCGGGCTGGACGAGGTAGCCGCGACCCTTGCAGTGCGAGCACGTCGGATTGAGGTGCATCAGCAGCGAGTCGGTGGCCACCTTGTCGATGGATCGCTCATCCAGGGCCCAGCGCCTCTTCGCGTCGAGCTCTCGCACCACGGATAGCACGGATGCCTTGGCTGCATGCCAGGCCTCCGGGCTGCCAACAAGGTAGAGGTGCAGCATGTCACTCGTCACCGAGGAGTTGCGCGACGCCATGCCCAGGGCGATGACGTGATCCACCGGCGTGCGACGCTCGAGGTCAAAGGTGAGGTTTGACGTGGCCACCGCGGTGGCCAGGCGCTCGAGCCTGGATGGGCGATCGTCGTTCACCGGCGAACCTCGGTGACTTCAATACCAAGCAAGGCCAGCATCAAGTGCTTCTTGATCTGGTACTCCTTGGTCTTGAATCCCTTTACATCCTCGACGATGGTGTTGCCGAGGTGGTCCACAAATTTGAAGTCGGCCTGGTAACGAAGTGCGGGCTTGGCGCGGGCAGCTCCGGTGTACTTCACCGACGGGGCCAACTCGAACTTCGGCTGCAGCTCCAAGCTCGTGATGTGGCCGGCGCGCTCCAGCAGCTTGAGCTCGCTGTACCTGCGGGCTTCGGCCAGACTGGCAAAGGTGATGCCGTCGATCTGGGTCTTCTTGGCCCCGTACTTCGAGGCCACGCGGCGCACCGTCATTCGCCCTTGGCGGCCTGATCGACCGCGACGCTGGGGCGAAACACAGCAACGTTGCGAGGCGGCACGGTGACGTCCTCGCCAGTCCAAATATTCCTGGCGCGCTTGGGTCCGCGCTGCGAGACAAACAGCTTGCCCAGGCCAAACAAGTGGACGGGTCGACCCTTGCGCAGCGCCGCAGTGACGGTGGAGAGAACGGATTCGAGGACGTGCCGGACGGTCTGCTGGGGGACGCCGGTGTCGGTGGAGACCTCTTTGATGAGCTCGTGTTTCAGCATGTGAATGCCTCATGGTTTTGGTGCGGCATTCTACACACCGAACAACACAAAGTGTTGCGCAAAGGACAGAAAGTTTGTCCTGAGATCAGTCGTATCGCAGGAGCTGGTCGACCAGGTACTTCACGCGGTCTGACGTGAGGTCTGGACGGTTGAGAACCTTCTCCAGCGCGACGTCGATGATCTTTGAGTACAGCTTCTGGAAATCCTCTTCGGACATCTTTGCGAAGCTGATCGACTCAGCCTCCAGGCGAACCTCGCCGCGGATGTTGTAGTGCGCGGTGTAGTAGCCCGCCAGGATGGTCAGATCCTTGCGAAAGCGCTCGATGCTGGGCTGCACTTCCTCGCCTTTGTACCTTTTGCGCGGCACACCCTCCGACCAGATGTCGAACAAAAACTTGACCAGAGAAAAGAATTTTTTATGGAAGAGAGGGTTGCGCATCTGCGTGACCTCGACCTTCACCGGCGAGCCGGTCTTGATCTTGGCCAGCTTGTCTCTATCCTCGTCAGCAAACGGGATGAGGCCGCCGGTGGGCGACTTGATGCAGGTGATCGTGCTCATTGCTCCGCCGGCTTCAAGCGCCAGCCCTCTCGGTCTGGTTGATCCATGAACCACGGCTGCTGGCCGGGTGGCTCCGGCGTGATACCAAGCTCATCCAGTCGCGCCTTGACGTCCTTGCCCAGGGTCGGAAACAACACGAAGCCCTTCACCATGCCTGGCGACGACTCGCCACTCAGGTGCTGGCGAATGGCGTGTCGGGCCTGGTCAGGGTCAGTCTGAGCCATGCGCGCGTAGTGCGAGACCAGGCTCTCGTGGAGAGTCTGGTATGCGGCCGGCGCGCCATTGCCGAGCCGTGACCAGTCGATGTTCGTCATGCTTGCACGAAGAAGTGGCAGTCCTGGCCGCGCACATAGGGCAGCGTGTAGACCTTGATCTGCTGCAACGATTCGATGCCCAGCTTGCGGTCGGTGTCCATCTGACGATGGCGGGCGCAGCTGTCTCGCTGCGGGCAGATGATGGGGGTGGCCTTGGCTTCTCGGCCGGCGCACCGCGGCTCTTGGATGTGGAGCAGTGTCTTCATTGGTTGAATGTCTGGGAATTTGGATTTCTGGGTGGCCAGATCTCCTGTTGCCAGGAGTGCCGCGTTGATTATCTCTTCTCTCACATTGATGCCGGCGCGCACGCCATCGAGAATGTCGTGAGCCTCGTGACTCGAGATGCCGTCGATCATTTCGCGTGGTCCTTCCTGGCCTGTGTTCGGTAGCTGGCCCAGTCGAATGTGACCCAGCGCGCCGTCTCCGTCATGCGGTCATAGACCCGGTCGCCAATGAATCGCTTGAAGCCGTCCTTATCCTGATTGGTGAGCAAGATGCTGGGCTTTTGGTCGCGGTAGCGCCGGTCCATCACCTCGAATAACAGGGTGTGCTCAGACTCGGTGCCGTACTGCACGCCGATCTCGTCGAGCACCAGTAGCGGCAGCGTGCCCAGCTCAGCAATCACTTGTGACTCGGTGCGCTTCGAGTCGGGGCGCCAGGTCTCGCGGATCAGTCGGATCATGCCCATGAACGTCATGTAGACGCCGACGTGGCGCGGCAGGATGCCCTTGAGAATGGCGGCCGCCAGATGGCTCTTGCCAGTGCCAGCGGCGCCAGAGAAGACCAGGCTCGAGCCGGTGGCGTGGTGGCTGTCGAAGCTCTTCACGTACTCCATGGCCACCTTGACGGCGTGCAGCTGGCCGTCGTTGGTGACGCGCCAGTTGTCAAAGTCCCGATCAAGGAACAGCTGCGGAATGGCGGTCTGATTCAGTAGGCGCTCGAGGTACTCGCGCTGCCGGGCGGCCTTGGCCTCGGCATCTTTGCGATCGCCTTCAGCGCGCTCGTCCTCCTTGCACCCGGGGCACGACGTCCAGATCTTCATGCGCCGACCCGTGGTGAAGCGGCGCCCGGTTGACACGTAGTTGCCGTGTTTGTCGCAGGTGATGGTCTTCTCGCCGAGGGGCTCGACCATGCTGGCCAGAAGCCGATCAATTGAAGTGGCCATGCTCGTCGATGCCGGTGGGTTTGTAGTTCATGCGAGCCAGGCTGCCTACCTGGTTGACTGGCGCCGACGGCGGCGCGAGGTAGCGCTCCTGGTTCAGGTAGACCAGCGGCGCAGGGATGAAGGCCCCGCCATCCTTGGACCAGTCGCGGCCGATCTTGCTGACCTGTACGTGGTTGATGATCTGCTCGGCCAACGGCTCCAGCTTTGCCGCGTTCCAGCGCGTCAGGCAGGCCTTCTTGTTGACCTTGCGCGGGCCGGATGGCCACTCTTCCCAGAACGACGCGAACCCGGGCGGCACACCAGGATCAGCAGCCGGCTTGGCTGCAGCCTTCAGACGCTCGATCTCTTTGCGCGCGGCCGCGAGCTGGCGCCCGGCGTCGACGGCATAGGTGCGCCACTCACCGAGTCCGGCCTCGAGGTACTCGATCTTGTCGATCACGTCGTTGAGCAGGACCAGCTTGCGCGGCTCCTGGTATGCGGTCGGGTCGACGGTGACGCAGCCGTTGTGGGTGGGGTGCATGTAGGCGACAACGGCGATCTCGCCTGGGCCCTTCTCTTCTGTGCTGCTCATGGTCAATCTTTTGTTGCTGCCGCAACCTTCTGTTGCTCTTCGGCCAAGGTTTTTTCCAGTACCCACACACGGAACCCGCCCCGCATGACGTCATCGCCGGCCAGCTCCAGCACCCGGGCCACGCCGTAGCGCTTGAGCTCCGGGAGGCGACGGTCAACCTGCACGACAGTCAGGCCGGTGGCATGCGCGATCTCGTGAGCGGTCGCATTCTTGAGCGCGGTCAGCGCATTGACAATCCGGTCCTTGTGTGGTCCGGCGAACAGGGCCGCACCCTCTGCGGCGTGGATGCTGGATATGGGGTCGGTGGCCCTGGCCCGGAAGCGGACATCACCATCATGGTGGGGTCCATTGAGTTGCGACTGTGGATTCACTGTTCTACTCCTGCATGGTTGGACACTGCCGAAATTGGCCAGTCAAACACCAGTGACGGTGCTCAAATTTACAAAGCGGCACAGCGGATTCTATAGATCTTTCTGTTGCCTTACCAACCAGTACTTCACTGTGGCACTCTAGCAACACCTCGACAGGGAGGAGTCGAAGTGAAAGCTGGCAACCAGATCAAGATCAGGATGAGGCGGCCGGGCGTCTCGGCGCCGGAGTTGGCGCGGGATCTTTTTGCGACTGCCCGATACTTGGTGTTGCCGCCACGCAACAGTCGTCAAAAAAGTTGTTGGCGTAGGAAAAAGATGTTTATACTTTGGTCCATGCTGTACTTCTGGTGTGGCGTGTGCCAGGGGCGAAAGCCCCAACTCCTGACCAGACCGTTGCATCTGGAACGCGCTGAAGCAACCGTCTGGCCCGCGTAACGGGCCTTCACCAAGGCGCCTTCAATGAGGGCTTCTTGGTGAACAAAAGGGTGCGACCTGGACGTAAGGCGAAAGCCCCATGTCCCTCCGAGCCGCAGTATGGAGAGGCGGTACACACCCGAGATGGCTAGGCGTTTGCTCCCTTGAACTTTGAAGCAGGCGTCGTGCGTAAACTGTGGTCGCTTAAAGGCATTTGCAGGAATCTCGGGACTCCACTTGATGACCCGTTGATGCGGGGTCATCAAGCGTGTTGGTTGGTGCTATGCATGTCATCACATGCACGGTGATCTGAGCCGGCCAACACACTTGATGATCAACCGTGTGCGTCTTGAAAGCGCGCACGGCCGCGCCTGGAGTGTGTTGAAGCACGGCGCCGTTCAAGCGGTGCGGAGTCGGTTTGATTCCGGCCTGGCGTATCAAAGAGTGCAGCGCAAGATAGCGGAGACGCGAAAGGACAGTGCCGATTCGTCGGACAGGACCGAGTAACCTACGAACCGCGATTCATGCCAGGCACGCCGGTAAGGCCCAAGGTTCTGGGGCAGAGAGGATTGAAAAACTCTCCTTGGTGACCTGCTTCGGCAGGGCCATCAAGCGTGGTGACTGCAATGTGTCTTGCGGGTGTGTAAGCCTAAAAGCCGCCCGCATCTCTTCGGCAGTCATCACACTTGATGGTGGGGTGTAGCTCAGTTGGTAGAGCACATGGTTTTGATCCATGGTGTCGTAGGTTCGAGTCCTACCGCCCTTGCCAGCCTGCAGTAGCAGGCCCATCAAGCCTTCGCGCGCCGCCGAGCCTGCGGCTGCAGACGCAATAGGCACGGGCGATGCCTGTGCGCGGCAAGGTGACCAGTGGCATCCACGGTCAGCGCGCGAAGACTTGATGGCGGTACAGTGCATCGAAGGCACCTCTCAGCGATTGGCCGATCTGCCGTCAAGGCAGCGCCCAGCATCTCTTCACAACGGGTGTAGCTGAGTGGTTGAGTCGGTAGGCGCACTCCCTGCCGCCATCTGTGGCATGAGTACAGCGCCACAAGCTGGCTCTGACACCCCGGAAAGACGGGGACCATCAAGAGGGCGCACCTACCAAGTGCCGGGAACCGCAACATCAGGTCCGGCTGCGAAAACGCATAGGCTACCTCGATAGGGCGCCGCCTTGATGGCTGCTGAGGTGGGGAGAACTGGTGTGCCGGCCGGCATAAAGGGGTTCGATTCCTCACGTCCCACCTCAACCAGCATCAACCATCAAGCGTGTCGAC
The DNA here is from genome assembly GCA_964590315.1 of uncultured Candidatus Saccharibacteria bacterium. Taxonomy (GTDB): domain Bacteria; phylum Patescibacteriota; class Saccharimonadia; order Saccharimonadales; family JALRHH01; genus JALRHH01. The sequence goes on along the minus strand of CAZPVS010000009.1, from coordinate 17,053 downwards.
TGTGGCAGCCAGGTCGGGTTGTGAACGAGCCTGAGATCTGCCAACAACAACCAGTCGGCACCCTTGATGGTGAACCTTGGCGGGGGCCTGCGGCAGCGGGTCAGTGGTTCGACTCCACTCCACGGTTGGGCCTGGCGGCAGCTGGGTGAGGCGGTTCAACTCCGTAGCCATCAACCATCACGCATGCGGACTGGCAGGCATGAAGCCGGTCAACGGGAATGAAGTCGCGCTCTGGTCTGCAGGCCACCGTGTACGGCCCTTCATCCCGGCACTCTGTGCGGGTCGCAACCGCAACAGTCCGCAGCCGTGATGGTGCAGTGCCTGGAGTTATCGACCAGGCGACAACTCCGTAACCCAGTCGAAAGGCAGGGGAGCGGTCTCGGGCGCATACCTACCGGCTGATTCGGCCGGGCTGCACCGTCAACCAATACACCCGGGCGACCGGGTTTTTTCTTTTGTTGTGCCGGCGCAACGCTGGCAATTTTTTTGTTGGCGCCACAACTTTTTGTTGTACACTGCACCCACTCAACCACCACAGGAGTTACACATGGAAGAGCAAACTGCAGGCGGCACCGAGCCGCAGAAAAACACCCTGGTCGCGCTGGCGGTCAAGGATCTGGCCCGCGTCGAGAAGGGCTTGGCCAAGCTGAAGGAGACCTACGGCAACGTGGTCTACGACGTGACCATCCCCAAGGGCATGGACCAGGCCAAGAAGGCCCGCGCCGTGATTCGCGAGGTGCGCTTCAAGGTCGAGCACATCCGCAAAGCCGAAGCCTCCCGCATCGCTGCCGCGCAGAAGACGCTGAACGCCGAGGCCGCCCGCATCACCGAGGCAATCAAACTCATCGAGACCCCGATCGATGCGCAGATCACGGCCGAGGAGGAGCGCAAGGAGCGCGAGAAGCAGGAGGCTGCCGCGAAGGAGCAGGCCCGCATCGACGGCATCCGCGCCCGCCTGGATGCGCTGCGCGCCCTGGGTGACATCGACCCGTGCTCGAGCGCCGCATCTCTGCGTGGCCAGGCCGCCGCACTGCAGAGCAGGGTCGTGACGACCCAGGACTTCGAGGAGTTCCTGGCTGAGGCGACGCACATCCGCGACACCGGCGCGGCCGCCCTGCTTCGTGAGGCCCAGCGCCTGGAGCTCGTGGCCGAAGAGGCGGCCAAGGTGCGCGCCCAAGCCGAGGCCCTGGCCCAGGCCAACGCCGAGATCGAGCGCCTGCGTGCTCAGCTGGCCGCTGCATCCGGCACATTGGTCGCCGCCCCCGCGGCCCAACACGCTGACGAAGTCACTGACAAAACCGACGAAACCCCCGTTTTGTCAGTTTCGTCAGTGACCGAAGATCCTGAGTGGATTCCGGACGGCGTGATCGAGAGCTTGCACAAGGGTGAGCCGATCAACCCTGCAACCGAGTCTTGGGCTGCACAGGAAGCTGCAGCGCCCGCGCCCGCTGCCGAGCCCGTCGTGCAGTTCGCTGATCCGGTTCAGCTGGTCGACGACACGATCCCCACCACCGACCGCATCGTCGCGGCCGTGGCCAGCTTCTTTGGCGTCGATGAGGCCGTGGCCAAGCGCTACATCATCAAGGCCGGTGAAGACCTGGCGTTTGATTCGATCTGAAATACGAGGAAGACATGAGCAACGAAATCATCGAGGCGGGAACGACCGCCATCCGCGTGCAGCAGCAGTCGTCCGCCACGCCTGGCGACCTGGTTCGCTACGCGCTGGACAATGGCGCCGACATCGAGAAGCTGGAAAAGCTGATGGCGATGCAGATCCAGTGGGAAGAGCGCGAAGCCAAGAAGGCATTCGTGGCTGCCATGGCCGAGTTCAAGAAGAACCCACCCGAAATCGTCAAGAGCAAGCTGGTCGGCTACGAGAACAAGGATGGCACCTACACCGGCTACAAGCACGCGACCCTGGGTGACGTCTCGAAGGCCGTCATCGAATCGCTGGCGCGGCACGGCTTCAGCCACCGCTGGGATGTCTCCCAGCCTGGCGATGGTCGCATCGTCGTCAAGTGCATCATCACCCACGACGCCGGCCACAGCGAGGTCAACTCGATGGAGAGCGGGGCCGACAACTCCGGCAAGAAGAACTCCATCCAGTCCATCGCGTCCGCGGTCACCTACCTGCAGCGCTACACCCTGCTCGCTGCAGTTGGCCTGTCTACCGTGGATCAAGCCGACGACGATGACGGTGCTGGCACCGAGCGTGATTACACCCTGCAGAACCTCTGGGTTGGCAAGGTCTATGAGGCCAAGTCATACGAGGAGCTGAAGAAGATCTGGAAGGAAGGAGTCAAAGAGTTCGACTCCGCCCAGGACGTCGAAGGCGAGAAGGCCTTCAAGGCCGCCCTCAGTGACAAGAAGCGGAAACTGGAGGCTGGCAATGTCTGAAGAAGTCATCCAAGGCACGCCAGAGTGGTTCGCGCTGCGCCTCGGCAAGGCAACCGGCAGCAACTTTGACGCATGCCTGGCTCAAGGCAAGGGCAGCGCCGAGGCGGCCACGCGCGCACAGTACCGCGTGCGCCTGGCTGTCGAGCGACTGACGGGCAAGGTTCTCGAGGGTGGCTTCAAGTCGTCATCGATGCAGCACGGCACGAAAACCGAGCCGTTCGCCCGCCTGGCATACGAGGCCAAGACCGGCAACCTGGTGCAGGAAGTTTCGTTTGTGCCGCACCAGTTCCTGATGGCAGGCGTTTCGCCGGATGGCCTGGTTGACGACGATGGCATGGTCGAGATCAAGTGCCCGACGCCGGCCGTCCATCTGGACTACCTGGGCCTGGTCAGCGAGCCGCCGGCCGCATACAAGTGGCAGGTGTACGGGCAGATGTGGGTGACCGGCCGGAAGTGGGTCGACTTCGTGTCGTTCAACCCAGACTTCCCTGAACCGCTGCGGCTGCACATCGTGCGCGTGCATCGCAACGAAGCACTCATCCAGGAGCTCCACTCCGGAGTGACGAAGTTCCTCTTCGATGTGGACAAGACCGTCGAAGAGATCAAGGCAATGGCAAAAGCAAGGAGCATCAATTGAACGCGAAGAAAGCAAAAGCCTTGCGCCGCATGGCGCGTGAAGAGATGGCCGGCGACCAGCACGTCGTCGATCGTGAGCTGAAGGTGGCCAAGGTCAAGGGCCACTACCGCGTGGTCAACGAGCCGCTGAGCGTGCGCTCTATGCACCTGCAGCTCAAGAAGGCCTACAAGAACGCGCAACGCACCGGGGTGTTGGCGTGAGCAAGGCCGATGCCGAGCAGGCAAAACAATACCGGGAGCGGATCGAGCAGATGCTCAAGACGGTCCCGCCAAGCGTCAACAACGGCTCGTACCAGCGCTCCGTTGCCTACAAGGACGCAGTCGACAAGGCCAACAAGGCCCTGAAGGCACCGAACAGTGTGGCCAAGCTGTCCAGTGCATGCAATCTCTTGGCTGGTTTTTATTAAGTACGTAAGGAAAACTCATCATGTCATCCGTAAACAAAGTCATCTTGATCGGCAACGCCGGCCGCGACGCAGAGGTTCGCTACCTGCCATCGGGCGGCGCCGTAGCCAATGTGAGCATCGCCACCACCAGTCGCCGCAAGGATGAAAACGGCCAAGTCATCGAGGACACGCAGTGGCACCGCCTGACGTTCTATGAGCGCCTGGCTGAGATCGCTGGCGAGTTCATCACCACCGGCAAGCAGATCTACGTCGAGGGCCGTCTGAAGTACGGCAAGTACACCGACAAGGATGGCGTCGAGAAGAACAGCTGCGACATCGTGGTCTCCTCGCTGACCCTGTTGGGCGGCGGCCGCGATGACCAGGGCGGCGGCCAGCAGGGTGGCCAGCAGCGCAACCAAGGCGGTCAGCAGCGCGGTGGCCAGGGTGCTCAGCAGCGCGGCAACGGCGGTGGCCAACAGGGCGGCCGCGGCGGCTACGGTGGCAACCAGGGCGGCCGCGGCGGATATGGCGGCGGGCAGCAGGGCGGTGCGCCTCGACAAGGTCAGCAGCGCCAGGCTCCGCAGCAGCGGCAGGGCCAGACCGGCGGCGGTGGCGGCGGTGGGTTCGATGACATGCACGAAGATATTCCCTTCTGATGTCAACGAAAACTTGCCCTTGCTGCGGAGCTGTAAAGCAGCTGAGCGAGTTCCAGGTACGGCGCGCAAGCGCCGACGGCCTGACCGCTGCGTGCAAGGCATGCCTCTCGGCGCGTGACAAGAGGAGGGCAAACAACCCGAATCGAGTTGCCGCCCGCGAGGTGTACCGAAAGACCGAGGCATTCAGGGTGTCGCACAACGCGGCATCCAAGAAGTACGCCACGGCAACCAGGGTGCGACGCAAGGCCCAGGTCGCCCTCAACAACGCCATCCGCGACGGCCGCCTCACCAAGCAGCCATGCCACATCTGCGGCGAGCTCGAGGTCGAGGGTCACCACCCGGACTACAGCGCGCCGCTCGATGTCGTCTGGCTCTGCACGAAGCACCACGCTCAGCTCCACGAGAAGCACCGCGAGTACGAACGACAGTTGTCCATGAGCAACAAACCGCTCACAGATCAACAAATTGTTGTACACTGAACCCCTCATCAACTTCAGGAGAAATCCATGGGAACCTTGAACAAGGGCTCATTCCTGGCGGCGGCAGCTGCCATGATGGGCATCGGCGCCCTGCCGGCGCTCAAATTCGGCGCACCCCCGCTGCCGATGGACTACACCGGCAGCCGCTCCCGCAGCCGCACCCCTGGCAAGCCCCGGCCCGCGGGCGCCAAGCTGGCGCGCCAGGCCGAGAAGCGCCGCATCGGAATCGCTGTGCTGCGCTGAGATGGCCAAGTATGTCTTGATCTTCCTGCTGCTCTGGGGTGCCATCACCCTTGGGTTGTCAACATGGCGGCGCTGGACTAAGTCCGGCGCCATCAGTGCAGCGAAGTCCATGGGCCTCAGCCTTCTGGGCGCAGCCGCATCAACCGCCATTCTGGCGGCCATCGTCATCCTTTTTTGAGTACCACCATGAAACGCATCTTCACGTTCGCCCTGGCGATCTGCGCCATCATCTTCGCCACCGGTTGCACACGCATCGAGACGGGCGAGGTCGGCCTGCGCCGAAACTTTGACAAGACCATCAGCCCAACAGAGCTGGAGCCGGGCTCCCTGAACCAGACCATCATCGGCGAGGTGATCACCTTTCCGGTGCGTGACATCGCCTTGCAGGTCGACAACCGAACGCCACTGACGGCCGACAACTCGGCACTGAAGGACTTCGACATCACCGTCGTCTACAGCATCAACCGCGCATCGGTGAATGAGCTCTATACCCAGAAATCGCCTGCGTTCCATGCGGCGACCGAGTCGAAGGACACCCTGTTGATGTACCGGTACATCGAGACCTTGGTGAACAACGCAGCCTACAAGTCGGTGCGCCAATACAAGGCACTCGAAGTGGCGGACAACCGGGCAAAGATCGAGGCAGAGATTCGCACCCTGATCACCTCCGAGCTGGTCGAGCAGAAGCTCTCGAATTCTCTGACCATCAGTGCAGTGCAGATCCGCAACGTGCTGCCGGCCGACTCGATCATCGCCTCTGCCAATGATCTGGTGCGTGCGCAGAACGAGCTGAAGACCAAAGAGGTTGAGGTGCAGACCGCCAAGAAGGAAGCCGAGCGCGTGGCTGCCCTGAATGCGAACGGCAATGCGATCGCCTACATGCAGGCTCAGGCGGGTTTGACCATCGCAGAAGCCATCAAGGCGGGCAAGGTCAACACGATCGTCGTGCCACAGGACTTCAAGGGTATCGTCAGCATCAAGTGACGCCATGAGCAACACCCAACTGGCGCCGATGGCGTCAATCCAGGAGAAGGTCAAGGAGCGCATCCAGGCGACCTTCGTGGACCTGATCCCGCAGGAGATGTGGGAAGGCATGGTCCAGCAGCACCTCGACGAGTTCACCAAGGTGGCCTTGCCGACGCTGGTGCGCAAGGCGGCGGAGGAGCGGGCGGCAGGCATGCTGCGCGAGATCCTGGCGAAGCCTGAGTGGTCCAGCCACATCTACGACCAGATGGGCCAGAAGCCCAGCGAGATGGTCCTCGAGATCGTTAAACAGGCCGCGCCAGATCTGGTGGCCAGCCTGTTCGGCCGCATCGTCCAGACGACGGTGATGGAAATTCGCAACAACCCAATGCGCTACTGAGCTGGCGCCAACATCATGACCACTGAAACACCCCAATTCACCGCAGGCGACATGGCTTCGGCCGCAGCTGACGGCTTCCGCGCCGGCCAAGCATCGAAGGAGGCCTTCCCAGAAGAGCTGACGCGCACCGAGATCGAGTTGGCCCGCGCACCGGCAGGCCTGAGCCCGACCGATCGCCTGGAGCTGGCAGCCAAGCTGATCGGCGAGATCACCGTCGTTGGTGAGCAAGAAGAGATCGCCGACCTGGCCATCGACCTGCAGCACACCTACCAGGCGCTTCTGCAGCTGAACAAGCAGCTGGGCGGCAAGTCTGTGCTGAGCACCGAGCACCACATCGCCGAGTCCGCCGGCAACGCACTGCGCGACATCTGCTACGGCCGCGCCGCCAACGCCGGCTGGTGGATCGACACCGAGACCGGTGAGGATGTCCGCAACTGGCCGAAGAAGTTCTTCAGCCTGTGGGTGAGTGCCAAGCTGGCCTTGGTCCACAGCGAGGTCTCCGAGGGCCTGGAGGGCCACCGCAAGGGCCTCCCCGACGACAAGCTGCCGCACCGCTTGATGCTCGAAGTGGAGCTGGCCGACGCCGTCATCCGCGTGTTCGATCTGGCCGGCGGCCTGGGCATGGACATCGGCGGCGCCATCGCGGAGAAGCTGCACTACAACAGCAACCGGCCCGATCACAAGATCGAGAACCGCCTAGCCGAGGGCGGCAAGTCGTTCTGATGAGCCGCACCCTGCAAGAACCGCCGAAGCTGGACGGGAGCCCTAAGAGCGACCGTCCGCTGAAGCAGTGCTCGACGCCGGGCTGCGGTCCAAAAGACCCGTCCGGCGGCATCGAGCTGTCCCCAACCAAGTGGGTCTGCGCCAGCTGCTGGCGCGCCCGGAAAGCGAAATCACGATGATGTCTCATCCATCTGTTGCGCAACAGCAACGCAAGCACAGCCACTATTTCAAGAGCGTCAAGGGCATCGACATGATCGACGTCTACCGCGTGCTCGAACTCTTCGGCGTCACCGACCAGGCCCTGGGCCACGCCATCAAGAAGCTGCTGGTAGCCGGCGGCCGCGGACACAAGGACATCGAGAAGGATGTCCAGGAGGCGATCGATACGCTGCAGCGCTGGCAGGAGATGCGCGTCGAGGATGGCGCCCAGGTCCAGACCGGCGCCGCCAAGCTGTTCGGCATCTACCCGGCCGCTGGTCCAGACCTCACTGGGATCAGCATCATTGGCTCACCCGGGTTGGGCAACATCCAACTCACCAAGACGACGCCGCGCAACCAGATCATGGCCGCGCCGTGGGTCAACGTGATGGGCTTCACGTCGAAGCCGACCGAGGTGTTGGACGACCAGCTGGTGAAAGTGAAGTACCGCTCCGGCGGCGAGGACATCAAGGCTGCGCGCGACGTCAGCTGGCGCGGCGTGGTCGCATACCAGGTGTTCAACCTCGGCTGAAAACGGTTGGCGCAAAAACAACAATCTGTTCTTGCGCCAACTTTTTCTGCTACAGTAAAGGCTCGTTTTTCAGGAGTTTCAAATGGACGAGCAAATCAAGAGCGAGATCGACGGCGGTCTCGAGAGCATTCAGGACATGTTCGAGTTGTGCAAGGTGCGCGGCGATCAGTTCCACAAGGTCGCGATCGCGGCGTTCGAGGCTGGAACCATCTTCGAGATGTACCTGCTGGCCTGTTCGCTTCTCGATGATGGCGAGAACGCAGAGCTGGTCGAGGGCCTCGGCTCCGGCATCACATCGCTGCTAGGCAGCCTGACCCAAAAGGTTGGAGAGGGCATGCCTTCGGAAGAATTCAAAGAGGCGATCATCTTTGGAAACAAGGTCCACGACCAGAAGCTGGCGATGCAATCTCGCCTCCAGAAAATCTCAAACAAGAAGGGCTAACCCATGTTCAAAAATCTCCGCATCTACACCTTCGGCGCCACCGGCATCAACATCGATGCGCTCGAGCAAGGCCTGGTCAAGTTCACACCTGCCGGCAAGTCGCAGGAGAAGTCGTCTGGCTTCGTCCCGCCACGGCATGAGGACCATGGCCCGCTCATCGAGAGTGTGGGTGGCCAGGTGATCCTGGAGTACCGCATCGAGACCCGCGCCGTGCCGGCCGACGAGGTCCGCCGCAAGGCTGATGAGATGGCGCTCCACATCGAGCAGCAGACCGGTCGCAAGCCCGGCAAGAAGGAGACTCGAGACATCCGCGAGGACGCAAAGCTGCAGCTGCTGCCGAACGCCTTCTCGAAGTTTGCATCGGTCAAGGCGTGGATCGACATCGACAGCGGCATGCTGTACCTGGACGCATCGAACCAGGGCCGTGCAGACGAGGTGATCACCGCCCTGGTGGCGGCCGACGCAAACTTCGCGCCGCGCATCCTCAACACCAACACCACGCCGCAGAGCGCCATGGCGTCGTGGCTGCTGGATGGAGAGTCCCAGGACGAGTTCCAGATCGAGCAGGAGTGCGAACTCAAGTCGACCGGTGAAGATCGGGCGGTGGTGAAGTACAACCGCCACAGCCTGGACATCGATGAGATCAAGGACCACATCAGGCAGGGCAAGCTGCCGACGAAGCTGGCCCTGAACTGGCAGGGCCGCGTGGTGTTCACGCTGACCGAGTCCATGGTGCTGAAGAAGGTCGACTACCTCGAGACCGTGTTCGATGGCGTGAGCAAGGAAGACAAGTCTAGCTTCGATGCTGATGTGACCATCGCCACCGGTGAGCTGCGCCAGCTGCTGCCCAACCTGATTGAGGTTCTGGGTGGCGAGCTCAAGGAGCTTGGCGGTGAGGCCAGCTGATTGTTGCGACTGGCCCGGGAAAACGACGCCCGAGTGCCTTGAGTTCAGGGTTGGAGAGGAGGTGGAGACACCATTCTCCGGCGCCTGGACCAGGCACCGCGTGACCGCCAGGTTCCGCACCAAGTACAGCCAGAGCAAGGTTGTCTACGTGGTGGAGCCGCCGGTTCACATGGCCGCCGCCATCAACGGCGGGAAGATGGATGCAGCCTGGTTTCGCAGGCCAACAGACACCGCGCCGGGCGGATCTCGGCAATGAAAGAAGCATCACCATGAAACACAAGCAACGCGGCAGCATCGACGCCGAACTCACCATCAGCATCATTGCACTCGCCGTCATCCTTCTCCTCGGGTTGTGGCACGCGAGCTACCAGTGCCGCACGCAGTGGGAGGGCTCAGGCCTGAAGTCCGAGTACCGCGTCTTCGCCGGCTGCATGGTCCAGAAGAAGGACGGCAAGTGGCTGCCGGCCAAGGCGCTGCGCGATACCGACATCTGACGCTATCGCGACACCGAGATTGGCCCTGCCAAGGGCAAGTCGGCGGCCAAAATCAAGACGCTGGCAAAGCTGGTCAGATGGAGGAGGCAGCCGCACAAAAAGCCACACGAAATCGCTGACGGGTCTGTAGAATCGGCGATGCTTTTTGTCTCCCTAATATTCATCGCGTTCTGCCTAGCCATAGGCTACATGGGCCAGGAGCTCTGGAAGCTGCTGCTTGCGCTGGCGTGGGGCGGGATGGCCGTGATGGCCATCGGCGCCACACTCTGGTCAGCTGTTCTGCTTTTCACGCAGTGACTCGGCCGCCCGGTTGAGGCGGGCCATCACCGCGGTGATGCGCTCCTCGACAGCCTTCACCTGCTCGCGCGGCGCGCCGGCCTTCACCAGCTCACGCTTCTCGCTGCGCAGGCGCTGGATCTGGCGCTCGGCCTGGTTGGCCACTGTGATCAGGTAGGCCTCGCTGCTGTTGCGGCGCAGCTCGGCAGCTTCGGCGCGCTTGCCATCCTTCTCCAGGCCCTTGATCTCGGTCTCGAGCTTGTTCAGGCGCTCGGTGTTGGCATAGAAGGCGGCGCCCTCGCTGGCCTGACTCTTCGCGTCACCAACGAAGCGGCCAACCAGCGGCACCTTGTAGGTCGGCAGGTCTTCGCCGCGCGCCGTGGCCAGCACGGTCTGCTCCACCTTGGATAGTTCACGGCCGACGCCGCCGGTGACCTGGCCCAGCAGATAGTCGATCTGGTCCGGGGTTGGGCTGAACACGCCGGCCACGTACTTGTTGCCGCCGGACAGGGTGTTGATGCCTTCAGACAGGAGCTTGGCGATGGAGCTGGCGGTGTCACGGCCCAGGGCGTGGCCTGGGATTGCCGGGTTTCTTGACTCGCGAGCGATCGGCTTTCCAGTCCAGTCACGGTTCTCGGTCAGCGCCACCAGCGGGTCCAGCGCGGTTGGAGCCAGGGTCTGCATGGACAGGCCCGAGTTGCCGATCGGGTTGAACGTGTCGGCGAACAGGCTGGCCAGTGACAGTGCGCGCTCGTGCGGATCTTTGAAGCCGCTCAGTGCGAACTCGGTGGCGATGCGGCCGATGTTGGGGATCACGTGGAATCCCAGGGGCATCGGGATCGTGAGGTACTTCTTGCCACCAATCGGGATGATCAGGCCGCGCTCGCGGGCGAACTCGGGCGGGTCATCGTCATTGAAGCCTGCAGCCGCCAGGGCCAGAGCCTGGATCGATCCCAGCATGATGCCGCCGTAGACGATCTTCTTGCCGGTCGAGCTCAAGCGGATGGTCTTGGGTTTGCCAGGCTCCATATCGAACAGAGTCTGGCCCAGGCGGGCCGTGCCCTGCAGCGAGGCGTTGAAGAAGGCGTACATCGCGCCGGCCTGCTGGCTGACCTGGCCCTTGCGGTTGAAGTTGACCGTGATGTTCTTGGCTGCGCTGGCTGCTTGCTCCTTCGACAGGCCCTTCTCGAGGCCCGCCTTGTAGGCCGCCAGGCGCACGCCGTTTTCCATCGCCAAGTTGTAGTCGCTCAGCCACTGGAAGATCCAGCCGGCGCCGCGCTTGGCCTGGGCCATGGGCACCTTCAGCGCGCCGTTGGCAGTGAAGATCTTACCCAGGCGGCTGTCAGCCCAGGCGTCTGGGTTCAGCGTGCTCTTGATGGCCTCTGCACGGTCTGCGCTGGTGGTGAACAGGTCGCGGTAGCCAGTCTGGCCGCCCACCTCCTGGAACTCATCCCACAACGCTGCCCACTGCGAAGTCGGGTTGTTGCCCTTGCGTGCGGCGCGCGCATCGGCGTAGATGCCGCGCAGGGCGGACATGGTGTAGCGGCCGATCTTGGCCTGGTCGCCAGCCAGCGGGGTGGAGCTCAGGTTGAGCAGCGCACCCTGCACGTCGCGCACCAAGTTGACAGCGCCAAACACGGGGTTGTACTGCGTGTTGATGGCGGCGAAGTAGCGTGTGATCTTGGCGCTGACACCGAGCAGGCCCTCGATCTGGTTGGAATCCAGATTCTTCAGGGCCTGGGCCATGCGCAGAGCGCGCGGGTCTTCCTCGTTGAACAGGACCGCGTGCTCCTTCACCTTGCCGTCGGCACCCTTGATCTTGGCGATGACGGCGTTCTCGCGACTCTTGTACAGGGGGTCCACGCGGTCCTCGACCAAGCCAGTCTTCTCGTTGAAGACGCGCTCGGTGGGCACCTCATCGACCTGCCAGAAGCCCTCGTTGGGGTTGGCCGTGGCCAGGCCCACCAGCGCCTGGCTGACGCGGTTCTTCTCGCCGCGCACGATGGCCCTCTCGCGCTGCATGGCGATGTTCGCCATGATGTCGACGACCTTGCGGGTCGAGCCGGTGCGGCCCTTGGTTTCCTTGCCCTTGACGCTGAAGCCCTGGCCCAGGCCGGGACTACCGTTGCCGTCCTTGTCCTCGCGCATCAGGGGGATGTAGTGCTGGAACACGCGGCCCCAGGCATCCACGGTGTCGCGCGACTCGAGCTCGTAGTCAACGTACAGCTCGCGGGTTTTGGCGATGATGGCGTCGACCTTGGCGGTGGCGGCCTCGAGCTTCTGCTTCAGGTCGGCCGGCAGGGTTGCCATGTACTGCAGGGCGTCCGCCGTCTTCATGCCGGAGCCGCCGTCCTGCAGATCCTGCACGCCAGGGTTGCGCTGGGCGATGACCGCGTTGGCCTCGGGCGCGTGGCGGGCGTGCATGAACTCTTCGACGTCCTCGAGCTTCAGGCCGTCCCTGGCCATCTGCTCGATGAGCGGGTTGAGCTCCATGTTCACGAAGTCCTCGGTGCGCTTCGCGGCGCGGCCGTGGTAGAGCTCCTCCTGGAGGTAGACGTTCAGGTCGTCGGCGATGGAGCCGCTGGCTGTCTTGATGGCCTCGACCACCCGCTTCGTGTCGACCAGCTTGTCCTGCAGCTTGTAGACCAGGTCGTCGAATTTCTCGGCGCTGGGCGAGTCCCATGCTGCACCGGTGGCGGTGCGGCCGGGCGAGCGGGTGATGTCCGCGTCGTTGGGGTCGAAGGTGCCGCGGTTGCCGGTGGCGGACTTCAGCTGTGTTGGCTTGAAGGCAATGAAGTGGACCGTGTCCTTGTTCATACCCTTCATGCTTTTGAATTTGGTCGAGACTGTCGTGTCGATCACGCCGTCGAAGCCCATGACCTCGAGCGCTCTGCGAATCACCTCGTTGGTCGCGTTGTCGCCGTTGCGGTCGCTGGCATGGGCCATTGAGTCGGTGGACTTCAAGATGCTCACAAGATCTGTCAAGCCAATGCCATCGCCAGTAGCGCGCTCCCAAACCTTCGTCATGGCGCCATCGACATCCACGTCGTCGAAGTCGTCAGCCACATTGCGCAGAGATTCGACAAAGTCCACCAGCATTCCGGTAGGCTCGTCGTAGCTGTCAGTCTCCTCGTCGTAATCCTCGGTGTAGTCGAAGAAGGTCTCGCCTTTGCCGCCCTGCACCGCTGGGTTGCTCATGCGAACGTAGAGCTTGAGGGTATTGGGCGACTCCTGAGTCAGGCGTTTCTTGGCCTCATCGCGCGCGGCCTCCATGTCGTCGTCGAACTCATTGGAGGCCAGGCGCTCAGCCATCATCTCAATGCGATTCGTCAGGTCTGCGCCATCGTTGCTGGCGTAGTTCGTTGCCACGTCATCGGGCGTGTTGCTTGCGTAGAAGCCAGCACCCCAATCGCTCTCGATGTTGGCGCGCTCGCGCTTGAACTCCGCCAGGTCAGTGTTGGTCGTGCCGTGTAGCGCCTCAGCCACCACTGGCTGTCCAGAGCGGAATTCATGCTTCTCGCCAAGGTGGACAACTGGCGCCCCACCAGACCAGGCCTTGAACTCGGGCGTGTCTTCTTGGGGGTTGCGCTTGCGACTGAACAGCGGCAGTCCTTCGGTCGAGACCTTCTCGCGCATGGCGTCGGTGATAGTGAAGCCTGGCTGCTGCAGTGGGGGCTCATCAGCAATGGCGATGGTCTCTCGGCCGCCGCCAAACATGGGGCTGCGGCTGACCTCCATCGTGCGGCCCGTGCCTTCAGGGTTCGGGATGCTCACCATTTCCAACTGCCCGCCGCCCACCTTCTTCAGCAGCGCCTTCACAGCGTTGGGCACGATCTTGTCGTAGAAGGCCTTCATGCCTTCGCCGCCGACTTTGAGGTCGACACCTTCAAGCACTCGTGTGTCGGCCAGGTCCGGCTCGACCGCAGGATCGAACTCTTGGCGACCCTCTCGCGCCTCCATCTTCTGGACGATCTCCTTGCCGACGATGTCTTCCAGCTCGGAGACGGTGTAGTTGCCTTGCTTGATGTTGCTACCGCCGGCCAAGACGTTGATGTTGTAACCCTTCGCGGTGGGCTCGTAGGTGATGCTGTCGACCTGCTTACTAAGGTCGTAGCGATCAGCCGACTGGTCGCCATTGACGAACGCCACCGCGTCGTAGCCGCCGTCCACCGCCATGGCGATGACGCGCTTGAGGGCGAGGTTGAGCCAGCCGTCGGTCTTGCCAATGAATGGAGCATCCGGCACGCCGCCGGAGTTGATCTTCTTCTCGCGGATGATGTAGTCGCGAGCCGCTTCGCGGTCTGCGTACTTAGACTTGGGGATCGAGAAGACGTTGTCTGGAGTCTTGAAGTGCCAGAACAGCTCCTCGTCCGCCGCGGTCATCTTGCCAGCCTCGACGGCACTGATGGGCTGGACCTCATCTGGCTTGTAGCTCTTGACGACGCCATTCTTCTTCCCCTCCTGCCCCCAGTCCGACTGGATCTCTTCGACGAACAGCACGCGCTTGCCGTCGGCATCGGTGCGGTCGTTGACGCGGATGTGGGCGAGGACGTTGGGGTCGTCCCAGTGGCTGGATCGGTAGTCGGCCGTCTTGATCGGAGCGGCCAGATTGCGATTGGTTTCGGCAACGTAGTCGCGCACCTCCTGCTCATCGCCTTCAAGCTCAGACTCTGCCGTCGTGGTGTTCCACGCCTCCCAATACCCGTACTGCGTCTTGCGCGCCTCAAGGACGTTCTGCCTCTCCTTCACCGGCAACGTCAGCAGCACCTCGCGGTAGTTCTCGCCGCCGGGCAGGGTGTACTTGCTGTACTTAGATGGCAGATCCTGCGACATCGACGCCATGGCGTCCTCAGCCTCCTCCCGTGTCGAGTAGGTGCCGCCGATGATGGCACCCTCCTCGGTGAAGACAGCCCACTCATCGCCATAGTCGTTGGCTTCGTCGACATACATCTCACCGACGCCGTCGAGGCCTGTCGCTCCAAGGGTCACCTCCTCCACCTGGACGCCGTTGCCGCGCAGGTACTCGAGGATCTGGTCCTTGGTGACCTTGCCCTGCTGCAGGTCGAGGAAGTCCTCGATGCCGGACCACTCGATCTCATCCTGCTTGACCTGCCCCTTGTTCACCAAACCCTTGATCTGGGTCTTCCAGGCACCGGCCGGGGCCTGCTTGGTCTGCATGTCTTCGACGCCCTTGGCCAGGGCGCTGTAGAAGCCCATGGCATTGCGGGCCGAGCTGAACTTGACCTCTTGCGCCTCATCCTTGCGCGGGTTGTACTCGGCCACGAACTCAGGCTCGGTCAGGTTGACGCCGACCGGAATGAAGGCCACCGAGTCGACCGGGATGTTGGCGGTGTACAGCTTGCCCTTCTCGCGCAACGTGGCAATGTACTCATCGCGCTCAGCCTTCTCGGACTGCAGGGCCTGGGCGATGTCGTCGCCGTCGGTCTGCATCTCGCCGCGCCAGTAGATGTGGTAGTAGTCCGGGCCGTCGGGCTTCCAGTCCTTCGGGTCTTGGCGCACGAACTTGTAGCCGTTCAGGCGCGCGATGCCGGTCTTGCGGTAGGCCTCGATCTGCTCGTCAACCTTGGACTGCGGGATCTCGGGAGGCATGCCGCCACGCCGGTTTACAGCGAAGCTGGTGGCGATCTCGCGCATTGGCGTCCAAGAGAACAGGAAGCGGTCGCTTTCGCTCTCGTCTCCATCGCGCTGCTCTCCGCGGTACGCCGGAATGGTGTCGCCGTAGACCTGGCGCAGCTTCTCGCGCACGGGTTCGTAGGCGGCCATGACCTCGGCGAACGCATCGCTGTCGCGCAGCTTGCCTTGGCCCATGGACCAGTTCACATTCCAGCCGTCAATGATTCCTTTTGCGCGAGGAGACAGGGACTTGTAGGCCTTGATGGCGACTGGAGCGATGTCGCGGCCGAAGATCGCGGATGGGCTGCGCGCCGAGCTTCGACGGATGTCCGGATTCCAACTGAACTGGCCATCGTTGTCGGTGGCAGACTTCACCTGGGTGGGAGTCCAGGCAACGACTTCCGACATGCGGCCATCGATGTACTCGATCAGTCCGTCATAGCCAGCATCGAGGGCCAGCTTCTTCACCTCGCTACCGATGTAGCCGTATTTTTCGTAAGCGCTCTCGACTTTGGTTTCGGCCTTGCCGCGCGGCATGCCAAGCTCAACCAGGGCCTCAATCATGGGATCTTGCCCACGACCAATGCGAATCTCCAGCGGACGATTCATGCGGACGTAGACCTGCGTCACAACGCCATCGTTTTCGTCGGCATACTCCTGGGCCCTTGATTGGTCTGGCGTCATGTAAAAGCCGACGCCGAGCGAGCCACGATTGCCGGTCTTGGGGACAGCCTTGCCGGTCGGAGCATCGGCGAAATTAAAGCCGCCGTGGTAGAGGGTCATTGGCTCGCCACCGGGCCGACCATCCTCGGTCATCACCGAGTCGCCAAACCACTCTTTGAACTCAGGCGTCTCCGTCTGGCGCGCCGGACTGCGCGTAATGTCTGCGTTGCTGGAGTCGAACTGACCATTGTTGCCGCGAGAGCTTTTGATCTGCGTCGGCTCGAATGCGATGAAGATCTCCTGCGCCGCATAATCGTTGGAGTCAGGATTGACCTTGACGATGATGCCGTCAGAGCCAGCCTTCTCGGCGCGCGAGTAGAGGGTCTGATTGTTTCGGTCAAACCACTCCTCGGCAGATCCCTTCGATCGAGCCGTGACGACGAGTGGGTTCTGCAGGCTCAAATAGACGCGCTTCAGCCTGGCGTTGCTGCCGAACTCGTATGCGCGCTCGGTCGCGCTTTGCTGGGAGCGGTAGAAGAAGAACCCACGCTTTGCGTAGGATGGATAGTTGGACCCCGTCTTGCCCGGGTCGAACGCATTGAACTTGGCGCCAGTTGCGTGATAGACCTCGAGCGGTGCGCCCTTCTCGTCAACCACCTTGGAGTCGCCGAACCAGCGCTTGAACTCGGGGGTGTCAGTGATGTCGCGGGCGGGGCTTCGCTTGATGCTCGGATTGCGTACCTCGATTGACCAGAGGCCGGGGTTGTCGCTCTCGACAACGCGCACTTCAGCATCCTGCCAGGCAGCCATCGGCTTGACGACACTGTTGCCCTTGGTGCGCAGCTTGACGATGCGCTCCGCTGCCTCTCGTGACGGCAGGTCGTTATCGGCAAAAGTCCAGCCATCAGCCCTGGCGACCGCGATCTCTTCCTCGCTGCGGCCGGGGCTGCGCTGGATGTCCGGCGCATCCGGGTCGACGTCCTGGTCCTCGGGGATGACGTTGGTCACCACGAACAGCTGCGGGT
>CAZPVS010000008.1:0-42965 GCA_964590315.1 uncultured Candidatus Saccharibacteria bacterium | reverse complement strand
ACGAAGCACATCTTCTGCCCCTTCTTGGTCATAATCTCTCGGGTCTCAAGAACGGCACCCCCAATGCTCACTGCTTTGCCATCGTGTTCAGGCTTCAGGGTACTCAGCGGCACCGTCTGTTCAGAGAGAATAACTTCGAACGATTCGAGAGGATGTTGGCTCAAGTATAAACCAAGCAGTTCTCGTTCCCACACAAGCTGCTCCCGGAGTGGGTATTCAACTACGGGGGGCTCCAGAACAAGTTGCGGCTTGACCGATATCGTTTCCTCAAGCAACGAACCAAATAGATCTACCTGGCCGCTTGCCTTTTCCTTTTGTAATCGTGAGGCAAAAGCAAGCATGACATCAAGGTTATGCAGCAGGTAGCTCCGCTCACCGAAGCTGTCAAACGCACCAGCTTTGATGAGGCTCTCGAGTGCTTTTCTGTTCACGGTCCTGGTATTCACCCGACTGAAAAAATCGTCAAGATTTTCAAATTTGCCTGATCCTCGTGCGCGTAGTATTTCTTCTACGGCACCGGTTCCCACATTTTTAATAGCAGCCATTCCGAAACGAATTTCATTCGCCTGAGGTACAACCGCAAACTCAACAAAAGATTCGTTAACATCTGGCTGCAGAACTGAGATGCCCATATGCTTACACTCTGACATTTCAATAGCAAGCCGATCGGTATCATCATAGTCACTTGTCATGAGAGCCGCCATAAAAGCTGCGGGATAGTGAGCCTTGAGGTACGCAGTCTGGTAGGCAATCAACCCATAACAGGCTGAGTGTGATTTATTGAAACAATAGTCTGCGAATCCCAACAGCTTAGCCCAAAAGTCCTCGATAAGCTTGCGGTTGATACCATTGTCGACAGCACCTTCTATGAAACGCTTTTCCATTTTAGCCATCATGTCACGCTTTTTCTTGCCGATAGCCTTTCTCAGCGTATCCGCTTCACCACCGCTGAAGCCACACACATCCTTGGATATCTGCATGAACTGCTCCTGGTACACAAGAACGCCATAGGTGTTACTCAGTGCTGGTTCCATGGAAGTGTGATCGTACACAACTGTCTCTTGGCCATTCTTTCGCCGAATAAAGGTATCGACAAGTCCTGCGCTTAATGGCCCGGGTCGATACAACGCACACATGGCAATGATGTCATCGAACTCCGTCGGCTTGAGTTCTTTCAAGTAGCGCTTCATACCTGATGATTCGAGCTGGAAGACACCAGTGGTGTCTCCACGCTGTAATAACTCAAAAGTTTTCTTGTCATCCAGCGGGATCGTATTGATATCAAGGTCAAAATCATAGACTTTCTTTATGATTCGCAGCGCATTCTTAATGATAGTTAGGTTGCTCAGACCTAAAAAGTCCATTTTCAGTAGGCCAAGTTCTTCGACGGGCCCCATTGAATATTGTGTGGTTACTACACCTTTTTGGGCCATTTCAAGGGGCGCAAACTTAACAATAGAATCTGGGGCGATGACGACACCTGCCGCATGCACACCATGACTACGTATTGTCCCCTCAAGACGCACAGCTTGATCAAGTACTTCTTTGGCAACGGTATTGGTCTCATATTCATGTTTCAAGTCCGGATCATTCTGTAATGAATCTGCGAGTGGGATATGCCTGCCCTGTACCGGTGCGGGAATCATTTTTGCCAATCGGTCAGCCTCGGCATAGGGCACCTGCAATACCCGGGAAACATCCCTGACGGCGTTCCTTGCAAACATACGACCAAATGTAACTATGTTTGCCACACGATCAGTACCGTATTTTTCAACACAATACTGTATGACCTCATCTCGTCTCGTGTCTTGGATATCAATATCAATATCCGGCATAGAGATACGATCCGGGTTCAGGAAACGCTCAAACAGCAAGTCGTATTTAATGGGGTCAAGCTCGGTTATCTTTAGGGCATAGGCAATAATAGACCCTGCAGCTGATCCCCGACCTGGGCCAAATACAATACCCGCATCCTTACCCCAATTGATAAAATCCTGAATGATGAGGAAATAGCCGTTAAAGCCCATACTGTCAATAACACCAAGCTCGTACTCTGCTCGCTCCGCTACGGCCATGGGTAAGGTTTTTTTGGCTGCATGTATGGACAGCGTACCTGCTGATGATTCGTCTGTTTTGCCATAGCGCCATGCAAGACCTGCGTATACCAGTTTATGAAGATACGATTTTTCATCCTCGCCTTTTGGCACCGGAAACTTAGGAATCAGTATTTTCCCGAGTTCAATGTGCACATCACAACGTTCAGCGACGACGCTTGTGTTAGTGATAACCTCTGGGTGTTCAGCGCCCCACCGCTCTATTAGTTCAGATGGCTCCGTGACATGCAGCGGATAATCTTTTAAACTCATCCGTTTTTCATCACTTAAATACGATCCTGTGCCGACACACAGCAAAATTTCGTGTGCATCTTGATCCTCATGCTTTAGATAGTGTGCATCACAGGTGACAACAACTGGTATATCCAGTTCTTTTCCTAGAGTAAGTACTTGTTCGTTAATAGCGCCTTGCTCGGCACTATAAAGTGGGTTTTTCGGATGCCCATGGTCTTGAATTTCAAGGTAGTACCTATCACCAAACACAGACTTATACCACTCGGCGACTTGCTTGGCTTGGTCATACTGGCCTTGCCGTAACGCATCACCAACCTCGCCACCCATGCATGCACTTAAGACAATAATGCCCTCGTTATAGCGCTCGAGCAGATCATGATCAATCCGGGGATAATAATAGAAGCCGTCAAGATTAGCCGTAGTACTGAGCTGCATAATATTCTGATAGCCAATGTTATTCATCGCCAACAGAATGAGATGATATCGTTGCTTATCTTTAACTGGGTCTTTATCAATATGCCGCCGTTTCGCCATATAGGTTTCTATGCCAATAATTGGCTTAACACCCTTCGCCTCCGCTTCTTTGTAGAAGTCAATTGCACCAGAAAGTGTTCCATGATCAGTCATGGCAACGGCACTCATACCCTGTTCTTTAACAAAGTCCATTAAAGGGCCAAGACGCGTCAAGCCGTCTAGTAGACTGTATTGGGTGTGGTTGTGCAAATGCACATAATCACTCGTTTTTAAGACGTGCGCAGCCATGTTGTTACCCTTCTCTACATGCTATTTTAGCCCATTTTTAGGACAGGTACGAGCAGAAAAGGATTATTACAACGCTCTAGATACTACTTCCATGCCAGTATGGACAGGAGCAGTGAGGGGACTTACCGCCCAACGCCATTATTTTGTACTGTTATTCGCGCTTTTATCGAGATATTTTTTGAGGTGGTCAATCGCCTTGTGCACATCTTTGATAGCTTTTTGGAGGTCTTTATCCTCGCTCTCACCCTCATGTAGTGCGCTGAGAATCTCACGGGCTTTTTCCTTGGATGTTACCGCTTTATCTAATGCCTTATGTAACTCCGATTTGGTCGTGGTCTCTGCGCTTTTGGCTTTTGCCTTAGCATTTGTTATGAGTGTATTGAGCTCGGCATTCAGCTCTTTGAGACGTTTCTCTGAATCTTTTTTTGCCTGGAGTGCTTTGTCATGAATATCTTTTCGGGTTTCTTTACCACTTTTTGGCGCAGTAACTATTCCCGCGACATATCCTAGTCCTGCAGCTATAGCAGTACCGACTGCTACTTTCGCACTTTTTCTCATATGATCTCCTATTTCCGTTTAGACTTACGCTTGAACAGGTTATCGGCGAGCCCGCTGAATGCACGGGCAATGACCATAGGAGTTGCCGCATGCTGCACGAAATCACCAAATGCCTCGGCCTTGTCTGCAAGATGTTCAGCCTTAGCGGTGACACGTTTGACAATTACAATCACTTTGATGGCGATAACGAGGAAGACTATGTTGAGAAGTAAAAATATTGCCAAGAAGACTGACAAAATACCAACAAGAATTTCAGATGCGTTGTCCATATGAATTTAGTATATCACCACCAGGGTTATTTTGTTCTGTTAACTATCTCACGGAGATGTTCCAGGAAATCAACGCGAAGGTCGTCATGCTTCAGTGCAAAGTCCACTACAGTTTTAACATACTCTAATTTATTTCCGGTGTCGTAGTACAGGCCATTCCGTGTCTCCATACCGTATATGGTGTGGCCATCTTCTATCATTGCTTGAAGTGCAGGCTGGTGTATAAACTCATTCCCCGCCGTTACGTGCTGTTGCGCCTCATGTAGGTAGGTAAATATTTCGGGGGTAAAGATATAGCCGCTCACACTTGCAAGATTACTTGGCGCCATTTCTTTTCCTGGTTTTTCAATTATATCGGTCATCCTAATAACACCGTCTTCCACTATATCCCCAGCCACGATCCCATACCGATCATAATCACTATCGTGTTTCACCTTGATGCACGTGAGTACACTTGCTCCTGTCTTATCGTAGAGATTTATCATTTGCTTGAAGCGTGATATCGGCTCCGCAACCACAAAGTCATCGGCGAACGTGTAAATAAATGGCTCATCACCAATAAGGTGTTCTGCATTTAATATGGGTGTCGCATTTCCGTATGGACCCTTCTGACGAATATACGCAAAATTTGCGAGATTAGAGACTTCTTCAATCTCATGTAATAGCTTGTCTTTACCACCCTGCTTAAGATTCTGTTTGAGGTCAGCACTCATCGTATCAAAATGGTCTTCGATGGAGCGTTTATGATATCCGGTAACGATGACAATGTCCTCGATGCCAGCATCCACCAGCTCTTCAACAATGTACTGAATGATCGGCTTATCAACGAGGGGGAGCATTTCCTTCGGCATAGCCTTAGTTTGTGGCAAGAATCGCGTCCCGAAGCCTGCTGCAGCAATGACTGCTTTCCGTACTTTCTTCGGCTGCATATACCACCCCCTTTTTTTAAATACCGAGCTGTTTCTTGATGAGTGACTGCGCCAACGATGGATTGGCCTTACCTTGGCTCAACTTCATGACCTGACCCGTTAGGAAACCGATCGCTTTCATTTCCCCGTTCTTGACGTCCTCTGCTGCCTTGGGATTCTCAGTAAGTACCTGTGATACTATGGCCGCAATTGCGTCTTCGTCAGACTCTTGCATGAGATTATTCGTTTCTGCAATTTTTAGGACATCTCCACCTTGTTGCTGCAGTATGACCAATGCCTGCTTGGCTGCTGTCGAACTCAGTTTGTTTTCTTCCACGAGCTTCGACAATTTAATGAATTGTTCGTCAGGTACTGAAGTACTCCAGCCTGCAGCGACAGAATCCGCCTCGGGTTGTTGCTGCAGTAGCCAAAAAGCTACTCTGCGAGCATGACTTGCATTACTTTGCTCCGCAATACGGGAGAGCTGTAGTGCTATTTCAGGCACTGCGATGATGTCTTCAATCACGTTTAAATCAAGCTCCAGTTCCGTGAATTCATTACGGTAATCGCGCGGCATCTTGGGCATAGATTGTTTAACCTGCTCAACGAACTCGTCGGTCAACGTTACGGGTGGCAGATCAGGATCAGGAAAATAGCGATAATCGTGTGCGTCTTCTTTTGTCCTTTGCGTGAACGTTTTCTGCGCGGTATCGTCCCAGCCACGTGTCTCCTGGACGATTTGATTACCCTTTTCGAGCTCGTCAATCTGACGATTAATCTCGTACTCAACGGTTTTCTCTACTGATCGGAAACTGTTAAGGTTCTTGGTTTCAGTCCGTGTTCCCCATTCATCTGTCTTACTGACGCTCACATTTACATCGAAACGCATGTTGCCGTAATACAAATTAGCGTCCGATACATCGGCGTATTTCATCCGCAAATATAATTCGCGGGCGTATGCCTTTGCCTCAGCCGCTGAATGCATATCAGGCTCACTCACAATTTCTAGCAATGGCGTACCGGCCCGGTTGAGATCTACAAGACTATAATCACTTCCCGCAGGATGGGTGGATTTTCCAGCATCTGCTTCCAAGTGAGCCCGAGTTATGCCAACGACCTTTTGATGGCCATCTACCATAAATTCTACTTGTCCGCCAATAATAATTGGCTCATCAAACTGCGTAATCTGATAACCCATAGGAAGGTCAGGATAGAAATAGTGTTTTCGGTCAAATTTACTAAACCGCTGCGGCTCAGTCTCGAGGGCAAAAGCTGCCCGACAGGCAAGTGGCACCGCTTCAGCGTTAAGTACCGGCAACGCACCAGGAAGCCCAAAATCTATATGATTCACGAGGGTATTTGGAGCTGCCTCACGAGCATCATTATCAGCGCCGGAGAATAATTTTGTCTTAGTCTTCAGCTGTACGTGACATTCAATACCAATTGTCGCCACGTACTGCTTTTTTGTGTCAGAGTTCGCCATTACTTTGTACCCTCATTCTCATCAGCTGTCCGAGGAGTTTCACTATGTAACGCGCCAAGATCTTTCAGCGCTTGTCGGAAGCCTATTAAAGCAGTTTTTACATCTGACTCACGAAGCCTGAAGCTGGGATCTGCAATGACTTTCTTTGCGAGATTGTGCGCAAACCATAACTGATCATTGTTGCTAATAACGCGTTGTGCAGCGACCATGCGCTCACCCATACTCTTACCCTTATACTTACGACGTTTCAATGCATGGTCAAGTAATTTATCTGCTTCCATTAATGCATTTGGCCACAGCGACTTGTCTTTACAATAGCCTTGAAGCTCCTTCCAGTCGCAGATGTACTTTTCGACTTTCAGCTTTTTCGGAACCCGTCGGTATACCAATACCCCAACGATAACCACCAAAACAATGCCGCCGGTAATGGTTGCAACAGTCAGTGTATTCATAGTATATCCTCTGCCGCTTTCGCAAGCGCAAGCAATTCTTTATCAGCCCTTTGAGGAGCAATGAGTTGCAACCCGACAGGCATGTCCTTTACGAATCCTGCAGGAATACTAACGGCAGGTACACCTGCGAGATTCACTGCAACTGTCATAATATCTGTCAGGTACATTTTCAGTGGGTCCTCAGTATTCTCACCTATTTTGAATGCAATGTCTGGTGCCGTCGGGCCGAGTAGAAAGTCGACTGAACAAAATGCATCTGCAAATTCATTGATTAATTTAGTGCGCACGGTTTGCGCTTTTCGATAGTACGCATCGTAATAGCCACTGCTGAGCACATACGTACCTATCATGATTCGGCGCTTTGCTTCCTTACCAAAGCCCTTGTCACGTGACTGGACGTAACTTTGATATATATCTGAAGTATCCGGTGCTGCGTAGCCGAAGCGTTGCCCGTCGTATCGACTAAGATTACTGCTTACTTCAGCGGGGCAAATAATATAATATACTGCAAGCGCCAGCGGGAGAGAAGGAAGACTGACCTCAGTAATTTCTGCGCCATTTGCTCGGAGTCGCTCAATTGCTGTTTCAATTTGAACACGGACATCTGGATCAAGCCCTTCTCCCATGTACTCTGAAATAACTCCGATTTTTTTACCCTTGATGCTGGGAGTGTTCGGTACATAGCTTTCCTTGTCACGGGGTATGGTCGTACTATCAAGCTCGTCTTGACCGCTCATAACATCAAGAACGAGAGCCGTATCTTCAACCGACATGGTTAATGGACCAATGACGTCAGTACTGCTCGCCATCGCCACAACGCCGCTACGACTGACAAGCCCATATGTTGGCTTATAACCGACACATCCTGTGAAACTGGCAGGCAGTCGTATTGAGCCACCGGTGTCAGTACCGAGAGCAAAGGGGGCAAGACCAAGCACGACTGCTGCTGCTGATCCACCCGACGAACCGCCCGGTACACGCGTCTCATCATGGGGGTTCTTCGTGGTAAAGAAATCTGAGTTTTCGGTACTGCTCCCGTGTGCAAAGGCATCGAGATTAGCTTTCGCAACGCAAATTGCGCCCTCAGCTTCTAGCCGCTCAATGGCAGTTGCTTGATAGGGTGCATTAAACCCTCTCAAAATATTACTAGCTGCGGTTGTTTCGGCACCAAATGACAGGAAATTATCTTTCGCAATAAAAGGAACCCCGGCAAGCCGGCCCACTGTCTCACCTTTTGCGATTCGTGCATCAATGTCAATCGCTCGTGTGCGAGCACGTTCGGCAGTCGTGGCTATAATCGCCGCGAATGATTCTGACTCATTGATAGCATGTATGGATTGTTCAACCAAGTCTACTGCGCGTATCTTCCCTGCTTGTACATCACGAGCTATATCTGCAATTGGTGCCCAAGCACTTGCCTTAGTCTTTCCCATCAGACAATCATCCTCTTGACTTTGATATGACCATCTTCGGTTGTTGCGGGCACATTCTTCAGAAGTGCACTCGGCTCATACCCGTAATGCTGGACATCATCAGGGCGCGTCACGTTCGTCAACCCAGTGACTTGACTGGTCGGCTGCAACCCCTCTACATCAACATTTGCGAGTTGTTCCACGTATTCCAAGATAGCACTTAACTCCGTACGATAGGCATCGATCTCATCGTCGGTTAATCCCAATCGGGCAAGTTGGGCCAATTTTAATACGTCATCCCGTGTTAGTGCTGCCATTTGTACTAGTATACCACTAGAAAACAGATTGAGTCATACCAAAATTCATAAATCGATTTTACGATTTACAAATTAAATTATGGGTATATTATGAAGCTATAACATAAGCTGAAAGTAGAATAGTATGCATGTCGAGGCTGACTTCCTGCACAGACACCAGCATACTAGCGAATTGCCTGACCATATTTCAGCTTATCAGATTGAATCAGTGAATCGACAGAGTCTTCATGACCCAGAGGTGACACCGAGCGGTGCCCATATTTACCAAGAACTGTGCTCGTTTAAGGACACGGAAGGACACACAGTTGTTCGCGAAGCGACAATTGCCATACCAAATAGCAATGTCGTAGAGCCTATTCCCTATGTCGTAATAGCCACCGACCCATGGGTTACGGGCAAGAATGGGCTCAACCGATTAAAGATAAAACAGCTGGTTGATTTAGGGTATCCTGTTGCATGGCTCCACCACGCTGATCACCGCTCACCAGTTCAAAGGAATAAAAGCATTACCCGAAGTGCACGGCAAAACCACGCCCTGCTTGACAATATTGGTGATACTGAAGATTTTTCAATTTCTGAAGTTATTGTGGATGGGTATTCGCGTGGAGGGATGACAGGAGAAAAATTCTTAGCACTCGCCCCTCAGCACAGCAGGGATGCCAAATTTAGCATCTTAGACGCCCCCTGTTTTGCAGTAGATATGTCGAAGCCCGAGCAACTCGCTACGCTCCTTAAGCAGCTTCCGAGTGAAGCAAAAGGTATCGGCTCCATTGCCATTCGGCATCTGAAGTACGGACTCGAGACAGGTGATTTGCTTGCCTTGCCACGTTTTGCCGCGACCCTTAACCCACACCCAAAAAATATATTTCATGAAATTATGTGGGCATCCGCCCTCGTCAATGCGAGCGTCGGCCGTATACTTGAGCATGTCCCAACGGATACACGAGGCATACGGAACTTCTTTGAGGCAGACCTGATGTCCCAAATGGCTGCATATGTTGATTTATACGCACCGCTCAAGGGGGTGGTCGTCGTTGCGCACGATGGTCCACATGTCGAAGGAGCAAGTCCCGAATATATTTATGGAATCCGGCAAGCTCAGTTTTCAGCGCTTGGTAGAATGATTCTTCAGAACGAGACCCTTGATGCGGAGGTCATCGCCGCAAAAGCACGAGTGGAAGTAAGTAGCTTGTCTGTTGTGTAGTAATTACATCTTAGACTTAATATCAGTAATGATATCGCGAAGTTCGGCAGCTTTTTCAAATTCAAGGTTTGCAGCTGCCATATCCATTTGAGCACTTAGATCACGGAGTAAATGTCTGTACTCGTCCTTCGGAATCTTATGTAAGTTTAATTTAGCAGTTTTTGCCTCTTCGGGTAGATCGGGACGCATACCTTTTTCAATAGTCTTTTGTATTCCCGTTGGTGTAATGCCGTGACGAACGTTATGTGCTTCTTGAATTTTGCGCCGGCGCTTCGTTTCATCAAGCGTTGCCTGCATACTTCGGGTCACTGTATTGGCATACATAATGACTCGCCCAGATTCATGTCGCGCTGCACGTCCGACCGTCTGTATGAGAGCCTGTTCGCTTCTCAGAAATCCTTCCTTATCCGCGTCTAGAATAGCCACCAAGCTAACTTCAGGCAGATCCAGCCCTTCACGAAGTAGGTTAATGCCTACTACAACGTCATACGTCCCCAGGCGTAAGTCTCTTAAAATATCGGTCCGGTCAAGTGTATCTACATCGCTGTGTAAGTATGTGACCTTAATATTAACTTCTTGGAGGTACTCGGTCAGATCTTCAGCCATACGTTTCGTGAGCGTGGTGACCAATACCCTTTGATGTTTGTTAATAGTGTCACGAATTTCCGCAATTAAATCGTCAATCTGTCCGTCAATGGGACGTATCTCAATTGGTGGATCAAGCAAGCCAGTCGGGCGAATAACCTGCTCAGCGGGTGCGGGGCTCCGGCTCAGTTCATACTGTGCGGGCGTTGCCGATACATAAATAACTTGATTCACGTGTTTTTCAAATTCTGTAAATGTTAGGGGCCGATTATCGAGTGCTGAAGGTAGCCTGAATCCGTGCTCTACTAGCACTTCCTTGCGGGCTCGGTCACCATTGTACATACCTCTTATCTGAGGAATCGTCATGTGTGACTCGTCAATCAACAGCAGATAATCATCAGGAAAATAATCAAGCAGGGTTGCTGGCTGCTCACCCGGCTCACGATTCGTTAGGTATCGGCTGTAGTTTTCTATGCCCTTTACGAATCCGGTCTCCTCAAGCATTTCTAAGTCAAAGCGTGTGCGCTGACCGAGGCGTTGAGCTTCGAGCAATTTACCTTGGCTATTGAATTCGGCCAAACGCTGGTCAAGTTCCTGTTCTATCTGTCCGAGAGCAACTTTCAACTTTTGCTGAGGAGTAACGTAGTGACTGCTTGGAAAAACACGAATTTCATCCAAATTGGCTTCAATCTCTCCGGTCAACGGATTAATACGAGTGATTCGTTCAATCTCATCTCCAAAGAATTCTATCCGATAGGCCACTTCTTCACTGGCAGGAAAGATGTCCACTACATCGCCTCGCACACGGAATGTTCCACGATGAAAATCAATATCATTCCTTTGATACTGGATATCTGTCAGTTGCCGGAGAAACTTATCACGTACTCGACGCTCACCTCGCACCGCACTGACCGCCATACCGCCATAATCTTCGACTGAACCAATACCATAAATACAACTGACGCTCGCCACAATAACAACGTCACGACGTGTCAAAAGGGCGTCAGTTGCTGCATGACGCAGTCGATCAATTTCTTCGTTAATCTGACTATCCTTCTCGATATAAGTGTCAGATCGGGCTATGTAGGCCTCTGGCTGATAATAATCGAAATAACTGACAAAATAATGGACAGCGTTATCCGGGAAGAAATGCTTAAATTCATTGTATAATTGTGCCGCCAACGTTTTGTTATGGCTCAGTACCAACGTTGGACGCTGAACATTCTGGATAAGATTGGCCATGGTGAAGGTCTTTCCAGAACCCGTTACTCCCAGCAATGTTTGTTCTTTTTGATGTGATTTGAGCCCCTCCGTCAATTGAGCAATTGCCGTCGGCTGATCGCCCGTCGGCTGATAGTCTGATTTCAGGTGAAACGTACTCATCTATACATTGTAGCAAGTATTGTGCTGGCATACTGTTTTATGCCGATACCGAGACAACTATTTACGTATGCCGTCCTTAAAAATCTTCAAGTATCGCTCGTTTCGTGCATTTAACATCTTCGTGAGTTGCACCACTAAGTCTTCAGCGGAATCACTAAAGATAGTGTTACTACTCCGTGATTCGCCAGCAGCATGAAGAATATCCATAATTTCCGTACTAATGCCCCCTGCTCCCTGCATAAAGCCAATGGGCTTATCCGTTTCCATAGCAATGGTGAACTCATGAAGGGTGCCAAGACGGCCCCCAATACTAATCACCGCATCACTCGAACTAATGAGCAGTGTGTCTCGGCCGACATAGTGGAGACCAGAGAACAGAATGGTATCGTATGCGTCCGTGGGGAGACGGTATTTTAGAACGTGCTCGATCTTGCTTGTCGCTGGGCTAATACCCAGACTCATATGTCCACCAGCTTTTTTATAGGCTTCGGCAGCGTAGTTGGGTAAGCCAACCGTAGCACCGGTTAACAAACTATACCCCGCCTTTGCTATTGCGACACCGACTGCTTCAGCCAGCTCCTTACCCTCTTCAACACTTTTGCCCTTCGCCGCACCTGATACACATATTTGATACATCTACAATTCTCCTCTTAAGCCAATAGCTGTTATTTCTGAACTTGTGTGGTCATTACGTAACTGCCATAGAACATGATGTTCGACAGCCTTCTCGCCCATATACCGCAGATAAATCTCATTCCATATGCTTTCTCGCATGTAATGGACGGAGTGATGTCCATACGGCAGATTATTTACATAGCTGACTGCAACATCCATGATATTGAAGGAAATAGGCCGGCCATCGAACATAACGCCAGCATATTCCACGTCATGCCAGAAATGGAGGGCAGGCTCAAGACGGTACAGTGTCTCTTCGGTTTGTCGCCATATGAGGTCTTCCGGCTCAACATGAGGTTCGAACATTTCCGGGTGAGTCGATTTTCCGGACCCAAAGTGACGATGTACTACTCGCCAATGAATGTGTTGTCCAGCTACTGTGGCATGCTTACCGGGATCACTTATTAGCGTATCGACCAGTATTCTGCTGAATTCGCTGTGCACCTGCTGCGATTTAAAGAAGGAGCTATAGAGTCTGATCTCATTGATATAGTGCAAGAGCAATGACAAAACGGTGATAGTCATGCCTCGAATCTTGATAGGCGGCATCGGCAGTATCAGTATTACGCCAAGCTCCTTCAGGTGTGTAATATTATGTCGTCGTGTCTTTACATGCCGCTCTACACCCTCTGACCACTTCTGGGAATTCAGGTATATCAGCTCGATATCACGCGACTCAAAGTCAGTCGGTTTGAGATCTTTATAACGAGCGATGAACTTATCAAGCCATTCCTGCGATTCCACCAGCCGCATCGCTCCATATACTTCACCTATCGGCTCACGTTTAATCATCGAATCTATCGAACGATACCCAAGCTGTTTCATTACCTGCTTGGGTGGCATAGCTTTCACTAGACGCTTCGCGACACTGTGCTTCAGCACCCATGCTTTCTTGGGAACATCAAGTGCCTGTATGGCTTCCATGATACGTGGTAGCGCCTTCTGAGCATTAGAAGGATCCGCAATCCCAATCCGTTCTGCCAGGAATGCATCATGTCGCTCAAGTAAACCAAGTAGTCCATGATAGAGTTCTCGACCTGTGGTGTCTTTTGGGTCGAGGCCTAGTGACTTCATCTTCATATGTACCTTGCCGACAATTTCTGCCGTCAATCGTACATCTACGCTATTATTACCGCTCGCTTGTTCCAGCTGCTTTATAGCCAAACCGAACAGAGGTTCGTCCGCTGCAAGTAGTTCAGAAAGCAAGCGAGACATATGGTCAATCCTCTTAAAATCGCTCTGGTTTATACCAATGAGGTGCAACTTTGAGCAGCTCGGCTAGGCCGTGCTCATTTAACAGCCCTGCTTGCGCCCCTACATTCTGTACGACATTCATCGAGTTAATCGGCGCCCATTGCAGTGCGCCTTCTACTGTGTTGCCCTTAATAATGGCCGCAACAAAGGTTGACGCAAATGCGTCACCCGCGCCGGTACGCTCCACGGGCGGAGCGGGGTCAGGATACAGTGGCATCTGAAATCGATTCTGGCCATCACTGGCATACGCACCGTCGGGACCATCGGTAATAACGACGCTCTTAACCCCCATCTGATGAAAACGATCAAATAAGTTATGTATATCGTCATAGTTACCACCGGATACATAGACTGCCTCTTCACGGTTGAGTATCAGCACATCCGAGCGGGCATAGAGTCGTTGCAACCTCTCGACTCCTGCCTCCATCTGGAATGTGCCAGGCTGAAACGCTAATTTAATCTCTGGGTTTTCGTCAAGCCAGTCCATGACATAATCATGATATGAGTCGAGCGCTTGCTTGCTGATAGAGCTGAAGTATACCCATTTTGGTTCATCGGCTTGCCGGAATCGAGGCCACTCGTAATCATATTCTTCGTGCTTAATAAGAATGGTACGCTCTTCCTTGTACCACAATACATAATGATAATTGCTGACCTTCTTGGGGTTAATGTGCACGAACCTGGTGTCGACTTTATTTTTCTGAAGAGCACGAATTATATCGCGTCCTTGCTGGTCTGAACCGACATTCGATACCAGTCCACTCCGCAATCCGAGACGAGCAAAACTAACTGCCGCGTTACTTGCATTCCCCACGCCTTCGATAACCTCAGCATGATCGAATGGGATCTTCGTCCCAAATGGCATTGCAAGCCATTTTCCTTGCTCATTCTCGTACGTTACTGCCCTGTCATCAAGTAGCTTAATAAATGCATCGGTGACAACATCGCCGATACAAAGTACATCTAGTTTTTGACTCATCCCACCATTCTTTCTGCGCGTTAATCAGTTTGGCCTTATTATGGCATGTTCACCGATGTTTTTGCAATATGCTTATCCTAAACCACGCCGCTACTGTGTTTGTAGTATCGGGTGGGGTGAGACATTGGATGAATAGGCACTGATGGATGTGAGCATAGATTGTCTCTTTTCCTCAAGACGTTTCTCTGTTACCTTCGGTGATTCGATCACTCTTTCGAGTTTAAATTGTAGGATTTGACGTTTCTCGTGCCACGTACCGGTACACGTTTGAAGTGTCAGTATGGGAGGTCCTTGATAGGTAAAAAGCGAGACATCGGTAGGGGGTACGACTGATGAGCCAGTATAGCGATAATAAAATTTATTACCATTATCGGTAATCACTTCTACCGTTGCCGCATCAGGTAGGTCCTTCAGTGGTCCAAAAACATCTTTATTGTTATGTCCATAAATGAAGGTGTTTCCACCAATATTGTTTGCAGGAGCCATCATGGTTGCTACATGTGCATTCAGCCCACTTAATGTCCAGCTATTAGATGCCTGGTCATAATTTCCTGGGAGGATATTTACATGCACATTGGCGGCCGGTACGTTGATATGTACAGGTGTACCGAGTATGGCAATCTTTTCAGAAGAGACGACTGGTTGGGATTGACGAATTACCACAGCCTGTGACTGCTGCACAGGCTGTGTGGAAAGCGCAAGGATACTTATTGATACAACATTTATGAGCATTGCTACAGACAAGATGTAATGTCTTCGCACGTAACCCCTTGCTCGAGTCATATACATTCTCCCCTAGTTTATGTAGCGCGATACTACGAGTCGGCCAAGGTAGGCGACAATGACAGCGCCGCTTAGGAGGCTGCTGACGGCTAATGCAGTTTGAGCAGGTGATGTGCCGCCTGTCTCAGGTAACGATGCAATGGTCATCCCAGCTGCTCCTTGACCGCCAACGAGTGCTGCAGTTGTAGTAGCACCGAGCGTCTGGCCACCCCCTGAACCTCCGTTGCCATTTGTCTCAGGTGTTGTAACCGCACCAGGGAGGCACCCAGAATTATTGGTAGCTGTTACCGCTGTTGTGGTGCTACTACTATTTGAACTATTGCCACTCGTAGCATTCCCTCCTGAAGTATTCCCACTGACGGTGGCGGACCCAGAAGAGGACGATTGACTTGTCTGATTAGAAATGTACATCTCATTGACGGCCGTACTGGTACACTCTGTGTAATTACTGCTTGTTATAGTATTGTTTGATCCTGGTCCCGTATCACTTATCTGTGCAGATACCGGTGCGGCAAGTGCCACAATCCCAAATACGGTAACCCCTAACGTAATAACAGTGTGTTTCATGATATCCTCCTTATAGTTTATTCGTTTCCTTTCAGTCTGTCTGTGTTGGTCGTTGTGTAGTGTGTGTTATTTTCAAGGTGCATCCCCCTATGCGAGCTGACGACTTCTTATCAGGGTGAAAAGTCGTTCACCACCGAGTAGAACTAGGCCCGTAACCAAGGTCAGACCTGCCAACCAAAGATTGGCGGTCGGACGAGAGGAGCTCGTGGGGGGGATTGTCGTACTCGATGCGGCGACAGTACCGTCATCAGGTACCTGCTTATCAGTCTGGTCGGCAATGACTTGGGCGCCGGCCTCAGGATAAGATGAGTATGCAAGCGGTGCCAGACGGTGCACTGTTGATGCGCTTGATTTGGGTATGAATGCGAACACTTCGCCTGGTACATCTGCTGTAGGTGCGTCAGTAACACCGCCACCTCTTCCTCCATTCACCGCCACCGAGCCTGCAGCAGTATTGACTCCAAAGCTACCAACCCACTCCCCAAAGACATTGATAAAGAGAACGCCGAACCAATCAGATACATCAAATTGACTATCAATCATGTTGACCACATTCACACCTACCGCTGCATCACCTGAGGTCGCATTACCCGCTTTCGTATTGCCCGACACGAGTGCATCACCACTCCTCGCGGTGACATCGACATTATTTTGTATAAGCGAGTTAGCTGTAATATCAGCATCTACTGCAAGGTTACGAGTAGACATGGCGGTATTAGTGAAACCAGGTCCTGTTGCAGCGACCGCATAGGTACCGGCCGGAGCATCAAAGATCAATCCAACCCAGCTTCCCATAACGTTCACAAATACCAGCATGGCGTTTTTTGCCACAATTTGCCGGCCGGTTAGATTAAGCAGCACTACATTTGACGTCGCATCTCCGGATTGTGCCGATCCGGCACTGGTGTTGCCGCTCACCACAGCGTTGCCAGATGCGACGGCCGTGTTAATGTTATTGTCGATTGTCTTTGTATCGGTAACCGTAAGATTTATGTCAGTCATGCCTGCTGCTGTTGCGTTGTTTTGCGCTTGAGGGCCGGTGGCAGCGATGATAGCCTGTAGCATTTCCGGGGGCAATAGAATATCGCCATTTAAGCTACCGTTAATATTAAGCACGCCGACGAACGATTTCTGCGCCCGTATAGCCGAATTAATTAAGTTCATAAGATTAACTACCGCTTGAGCGTTGCCTGTTGTAGCATTGCCACCTTCAGTGTTATGACTTACCGTAGCATTGCCGGTTGCAACG
Organism: uncultured Candidatus Saccharibacteria bacterium; assembly: GCA_964590315.1. Classification (GTDB taxonomy): domain Bacteria; phylum Patescibacteriota; class Saccharimonadia; order Saccharimonadales; family JALRHH01; genus JALRHH01. The sequence continues at coordinate 25,777 of CAZPVS010000008.1, read as the reverse complement.
TCTACATCAATATCATTTGCGATTGCGGCGTCGTTTGCCACAGTAACATCCAGTTTGGTTGCACTGGTTTTTGCAGCCAGGGCATCTGGATCAACATAGAGATCGCCCACGACCGTGCCGTCAATATTTGCGGTGAACAACGCGATGTCTTGGCTTCCTAGTCCACCCCATGATGACTGAATCATGTTGAGTAGATTAACTAGCGATTGTGCATTTCCTGAGGTGGCATCACCACCATACGTATTGCCCTGAACCAAGGCGCTCCCACTTCTTGTCATCTGTCCTATTTTATTGCTGATGGTTGCATCAAAATACAGATCGAAATTCCCCGTCATCCCACTCTCTGGCATAACAGGTGCGGCACTATCGCTACCAGTGGCACGATACTGCGACTCAGGTGACAAAGCAGCAAGTAAGGGATTCTGCGGATACGAGACAGTATTTGGTACGTAGGTGCCTGACTCTGGACTATAGTACCATTCAGTCGTATCCCACATACCGGTTTCGGGATTATAGCTATACGGTTGTGTTGTTTTGGGCTTTGTTTGGTAAGTAATGGGGTCCCAGATATACTTATCATTTTCCCATTTACCAGTTGTTTCATTATATACATATTTACTTGGGTCACTGGCTGTTGTTTGCTGTTGGTCAGCGACTGGCGCACTTACCTGAGCTAGTTCAGTCGTTACGGGTTGCTCTACGACCGTAGAAGTCACTGCTGGTTGTGGTTCAGTTCCACCTGTCGGTTCCGACACGACGGTAGTGGGGGTTGACTCCGGGGCAGCTTCTACCGACTGCGTTGGGGAGCTGCTTTCGGTAGAAGACGTCTCAGAGGCGGCTTCTTGTGCCATAGTAATTGCTGGAGCAGCCACATAGCCAAGCATAACTAGTCCCGCGAATATAAGTTTTAATCTATAGAATATGGAATGGTTCATTTCGTCTCCTTGTTCAGGCTTTTAGTCATGAGTGCTCGGCGCCCCACGGGGAATCGGTACTTCCCCCGTGAGACGACCGCACACCGAGGCGCACTAACTAATTCGATAAGTTAAGTGTCGTAGATGTGGTGCTGGAGTTAGAGGCGCTACCGCTCGTGGCGCTGCCACCAGTAGTGTTGTCTTTTACTTCTGCATCCCCAGTAGATGCACACTGGTCAGTGTCGTTCTCGACATGTACGAAGTTCTTGCTCTCGACCTCTATATTGGTATAGTTGTCAAACTCTACCTGGTTGTTCGAGTCTGGGCCAGTGTTAGTGATACTTGCAGAGTGGGAAGCGCCACCCATACCCAACGATGCAGCCGAAGCCGAATTCTTCATTGTCGCTGAAGTTGTCGTGGCGGCTACATTTTCTGCGTCGCCGCTCCGAGCGCTGCCACCAGTAGTGTTGTGGCGGACTTCAGCTTCGCCAGATCGTGCCTTCTGGTCAGTGTCATTATCGACTTTTGCCATATTTGTTGATTCGATTTCTACCTTATATGTGTCGTCAAATTTAATTTGATTATTGGAGTCTGGACCGGTCGTACCGATTGTGCCGGTCTGTGCTGCAGCCACACCAGCGCTCATCCCGACTGCCAGGAGTGCTGCTGCGAATGCTCTAAGTAACTTCTTCATGAGTTACTCCTTTCTTTTATATAATTAGTTATCTGCGTACACGACCAGATGGTGATACCGTTCACCACTGGTCAGTAAGCCACTATGTTAAGGTGTTGTCTCAACGTGCGTTTGAGACTCAAATGAGTAAGTAGATGAACTTGTATTCTGATCGACACCAGATATGGTGCCCGTCGTAGTGCCGCTCTCCTGATGGATAGTGACGCGTACAGTGGATTGATTATTCTCTTGTGCAGGTACTTCGAATGTAGCTTCTGAATTACTGATCGGTATCTCTTGTCCATTTATAGAAACATGGACTTCTGCATTGCCGTCGGCTTCTACGCTTACTTTGTCTGACATCACCCCGTCAAGGTCATGCATAGTAGTAGTGAGAGACCGTACGGATATACGGGGCACGTCCTCTGCTGACATCAACCCTACTGACGGTAAATCTTGGCCATATTGGATGATTGCATTCGTCGAGGTTGTAGAGAGGGATAACATAATGACGAGAATAATGCTTATAAAAAAGGCCAGCGTCATTGCTGGCCATACATACTTATAGAGTTGCGTTTCACTGCGTGTCAACGAAGCACGGTGCAGTAATGGACGTAGAATTTCCAAAATACCTGTTCGGCTTCCCGACATAACACCCTCCGTAATCACTCAAAGTGTCCCAAAAATACTTCACGAGTTAATGCTACGCCCGTGTGAAATATAGTACTGCGAGAATTCTTACGTTATGAGAAATTACATCCTGAAAATTTTCATGAAATGAAGTATATAGACTGTAGTATTTTCTACACTGAAGCTTTATTGGCCGAGTTGAACATCTCGAGTTTACTCTCCACGACTACTTGTACGGCATCAATAACCGTATCCATGAGTTTTACTACTGCGAACTCACCAGGATTGTCATCCAGAACCTGCTCCAGTGTCTTACGATACGCAACACGCATGTCTGAGTTTATGTTTATTTTAGTGACGCCAATCTTAACTGCATCAACAAAATAATGACCTGGCGTACCGCTACCACCGTGTAAACTGATATTGCAGTCAATGGCATCGCGTAGCTGTTGCAGTAAAGCTAGGTCGAGTACTTTCGGCACCGGATAGCTACCGTGCAGATTACCGACAGCTGCAGCAAATGTATCAATACCCGTCGCGTCAACAAATGCTTTGGCCCCTTCCGGCGTACTAAACGTCTTTTTAATTTCTTCGTAGTCAAACGCTTCTGTGTGCACGTTCGAGCTCCCACCAAAGTAGTGTGGTTCACTTTCGACAAGTGCACCGGTCAACTTAGCATATTCAACGACTTCGCGAGTACCGGCAATGATCTCGTCCAGTGTCGCGTTTTTATTGGCCTGCGATATATCAATATGAATAAACTCATACCCCATCTCTATCGCCTCTTTGGCTGCTTTGACGGAAGGAGAATGATCTAAATTAATGTATATCTCGGTGCTGTATTCTTGCCGATAGTTGTCGACCATTTCACGGACGTTTTCAAGACCAAGTGCCTCAACTTCACCTTGGCTCAGCTCCACGAGAAGTGGCGCCTTCTTGTGTGCCGCAGCACGGACAACTGCCTTCAGTGTCTCCTGGTTATCGAGGTTAAAGGCTCCCAGAGCAAAGTGCTCTGACCGTGCTCGATCCATAGCATTCCGTGCGTCTTCACAGTTTTTCCTAATACTCCGTAGTGACAATGACATAGCCTATCCTTTCTTATCCATAATCCCATGTGCAGCAATAGCAATATGTTTTGCCGTTAATCCGTGCAAATCGAGAAGTTCTGTGGGTGTGCCAGACTCACCATACGTATCCCGAACACCAAGTCTTTTCATAATCACAGGCAATTCCTCGGCTAGTAATTCTGCCACTGCACCACCAAGCCCTCCATTAATCTGTGCCTCTTCGACGGTTATTACAGCACCCGTCTTCTGTGCGCTCTTCAGAATTGTCACGGCATCCAATGGCTTAATGGTTGGGCAATGTATGACTTCTGCATCTATGCCGTCTTTAAATAACTTTTCTGCCGCAACCATTGCTTGGTAAGTCATGGTCCCGGTTGCGATGATTGTCACATCCGCACCTTCGGTATACACATAGGCTTTGCCGATCTCAAAGGGTGATTTCTCAGTGGTCAGAATGGGGGTTGCTTCCCGAGATAAACGAATATATCCGGGGCGCGCGTCGTTGGCAAGCACCAGTGTTGCCCTCTCCGCCTCGAGGCTGTCCCCGGGAACCACTACAACCATATTAGGCATTACACGCATGAGCGCAATGTCTTCAAGCATCTGGTGTGTTGCCCCGTCTGGGCCGGTATATAGACCGGCATGGGCGCCAACTATTTTCACCGGCTGGTCATTAAGGGCAATTGTGGTCTTAATTTGTTCCCAGTTACGTCCAGGGCTAAACGCTGCATAGCTGCTCACAAACGGTATCTTACCCATTGCAGCAAGGCCGGAGCCGACAGTAACCAGATTCTGTTCGCCAATGCCAATTTCAACGAATCTGTCAGGAAATGCATCACGAAACATATGAATCTGCGTGGATTCGGTCAAGTCTGCGCATGCAGCAACCACGTTCTCATTCTGCTGTCCAGCTATCACTAAGCCACGCCCAAACCCTTTTCGTATTGGCTCCTTGGCAATATCTTTAGCAAGCACATCAGGTATTAAGTGTAGTGCGCTCATTGGTGTTCACTCCGAATCTTGCCCTTCAGCGTCCGTAAGTCATGAAGCGCCTCAAGAGCCTGATCGTGGTTTGGCGGCATCCCGTGCCAATGGAAGTCATATTCCATAAAGTCAACGCCCTTGCCTGGAATAGTATGCGCGATGATCATAACTGGCTTTTCTATAATTGCCCGTCCCATAGCACAGGCATCAATGATCGCCTCCATATTGTTGCCGTCAATCTCTATGACATGCCATCCAAATGCCTCCCATTTAGCGCGTAAATCCTCGAGGGGCATGACACTTTCCGTCGGACCATCAATCTGAATATTATTTCGATCGGTAATGGCAATGACGTTATTAAGCTTGTATTTATTAGCGAGCATTGCCGCTTCCCACACATTACCTTCGTTCTGCTCGCCGTCGCCCATGATGACATATATCCAGCGGTGGTGATCCTTGTCCATACGCATCGCCAACGCCATACCACACGCTTGGCTCAGACCAGACCCGAGGGGCCCGCTCGTATTCTCGAGTCCCGGCAGTTTCGTGCGTTCAGGGTGCCCCTGTAGTCGTGAGCCAAATTGCCGAAGCGTCAGGAGCTCCTTCGTTTCAAAATATCCTGCTCGAGCCATGACCGCATACTGCACAGGCACACAATGACCATTGCTTAGTAACAGTAAGTCCCGCTCATCCCACTCGGGCTTTTTCGGATTATGTTTCATCACGTCAAAGTACAAGGCGGTCACTATATCTGCCAAACCAAGCGGGCCCGCACTGTGACCACTTCCTGCGTGCTCGAGCATAGTGATGATGTCTTCTCTGACATCATTCGCCAATAATTCCAGCTGTTCTATCGATAATTTGTTTTTCATGACTGTCCCGCTATTGCTTCAAGTGTAGCATAAGCAGCACGGGGGTCAGAAGCTTTTTGGACAAAACCACCCACATTCAACACCTCTATACCTGCAGCTATCAATTCGGCAGCATTTGCGTCATTGATACCACCGTCCCACCCAATTTCCACATCTGGATGGTGACTGCGTATCTTATCTACTCTATCGAGCAAGCCGAGATCGGCTTCCCCGCCATGGTACCCGAGATGACCGCTGAATATCAGCACATGGTCGAAGCTGTGCATTATCTGAAAGGCGTATTCAATGGGCGTATCTGCGAGTACCGCCAAGCCAGCATTAATATTATGCTTGTGAAGCTCGGCAACAAAATGCATATGATGCACATGCGCTTCATTATGGATAACCACCATATGGGGCTTTAATCGGATAAGCTGTTCGAGGTGCTGCATAGGCTCCTGATACATTAAATGAATATCCACTACTGTAGTATGGGGAATCCAGATTGCGTCGGGCGCCGGTGAAGTTGTCGGAGCAAATATCCCATCCATCAAATCAACATGTATTCGATGCGCAAATGGGGTAATACGCTCCATTTGTTCCTGATAAGCGTGTAGGTCATACGCGGTCACCGTTGGGCAAATCTCAGCCATGGAATGAGTCCATCTGCTGTATACGACGAACAAATCGAGGGGCACGAGCAAACGGTGTATTCAAAAAAGTTTCTACGAGAACATTTACCTCGTCCTCTTTAATTGTCTGTGCCGGAATACAGAGAATATTCGCATCATCATCGTTTCGTGCCGAGCGGATGGATGCACGATCATAGCCCAGTAAAGCCCGGATGCCCTTAAACCGATTAGCAGCCATACACATGCCCTGCCCACTTCCACAAATTAATATGCCCCGCGAGTCTGCATCTTCGCTACTCAACATATCGGTGACTACTTTTTGCGCAAAGACAGGAAAATCGTCGGCGGGATCCAGCTGGACGTCACCATCGTCTTGCACATCATAGCCAGCACGCTTGAGATACTCAATGACGGTTTTCCGCAAACGAAAGCCGTTATGGTCTGAGCCGACGTATATTTTCATACCGGTACCTAATCGTGATGCTCGCTATGGTCTTCTTTAGCATGGAGTAATCGGCCGACATCCGCCACGACCTCTACGAGTCGGTTACTGTATCCCCATTCATTGTCGTACCATGCAACGACTTTGAGCATATTACCGCCAACAACAGCACTAAGCTTGGTGTCCACAATACATGAATGGCTGTTTCCAATGAAATCACTACTGACAAGCTCTTCTTCTGTGACGGCAAGAATACCTTGGTAAAACGGCTCTTGAGCTGCCTTTCTAAATGCATCGTTGACCTCATCAACCGTTACATTCCGCTTGGTGATGATAACAAAATCGCTCAGCGATACCACAGGCGTCGGAACACGTACGGACATCCCCCCAAAGATGCCTTGAAGCGCAGGTAACGCCTGACCGGCGGCAATGGAAGCACCCGTAGTAGTTGGCACAATGTTTTCTGCTGCGTTTCGAGCTTCGCGCAGGTCTTTTGCGGGAGCATCTTGCAGGCGCTGGCTGGCTGTATAGCTGTGAACTGTCGTCATCATGGCCTTTTCAATACCAAATGTACTCTCTATAACAGCCGCGACCGGTGTAATGCAGTTGGTAGTACAGGACGCGTTGCTGATGATGTCACTACTACCATCTAGTTTGTCTTCGTTGACACCAAGAACAATAGTAGTAGCTCCTTCTCCTTTGGCCGGAGCTGAAATGACAACCTTCTTTGCGCCCGCATCAATATGCGCCCGTGCTTTCGCTGGATCGACAAAAAATCCGGTGGACTCTATAACTGCGTCAACTTTAAGGTCCGCCCAGGGCAATACTGCCGGATCTTTTTCGGCAAGCACTTTCACATGTTTGCCGTTGACTATAAGATTAGTCGCATCAAAAGTAACATCGTGCTGGTATGTACCGTAATTACTGTCGTGCTTCAGAAGATGGGCGAGCGTTTTTGTATCGGTCAAATCATTAATTGCCACGATCTCAATATCTGAACGCTCAAAAGCTACTTTGAACGCATTACGACCAATGCGCCCAAAGCCGTTAATTGCCACCCGTGTTTTCATATTTTTGTCCTGTTTAGCTTAATAGTGCTTATGATTAAATTCTAAACCATCTACCTCATAAAACAAAACACTGCCACCGAAACAAAAAATCATGACATTTTCTATGATATATGTTGGGTAGTACTCCTGTACAACCGATGATCGCGGACGAGTTTCATTGCCGGGTTATAGAAGAAATGTTCAAATCGCTCAATGGCTTCATCGAGCTCTGCCCACTCATAGGCAGTATGCGCATGGCTCAGATGTATCTCGCGTTCGGGATACATAGTCATGAAAAGGAGTCTATTGATGAGATCGCCGTGGCGATCAATTACCGAATGAGTCTGCAATAACGTAAACTTGCTTGGGTCTACATGTAGCCCTGTTTCTTCTTGTAATTCTCGACTTGCGGCTGCGGCCATATCTTCGCCGAGCCATACTCCTCCCCCCGGAAAATCCAGGCGGCCTGGTGCATGGGTATCAACTAAACTCCGCGTCAGTAAGAGCACTTTTCCGTCAGTACGGAAAACAAGACTCTTGGCGGCGGTCTTGATGTGCATTATCGATCGTTATATCGTTGGATTGATTCAGCAATGATTGCTTTGGCTGCTTCTGCGTCACCCCAGCCTTCTACCACTGTTGATCCGGGTTTCTTGAGGTCTTTGTAGTGCGTAAAGTGATGCTCAATTTGTTGCTTCCACCGCTCCCCGAGATCATCAAGTGAGCCAATTGTGTCACCTGTATTCCGGTCGTCTGCAGGCACGACAACTACTTTGTGATCGGCTTCGCCATCGTCTACAAAATTCAATATACCGACTATTTTAGCTGCGAGCCAAATCCCTGATGGCAATGGCTCATCAGTTACAATGAGCGTATCAAGCTCATCGCCATCCTCGTCGAGCGTTTGCGGGATGAATCCATAATTGCACGGCTTCGCAAAAATAGCCGGCTCTACTCGATCCAGCATGAAGGCGGCGCGTTCTCGGTCCCATTCTATTTTCAGCATTGAGCCTTTTGAAATTTCGACCACTGTATTGAGCGTCCCATTCTGGTAGTCTCCGGGTGTCAGAACTTGATTAAAATCAGCCATTTTTTACTCCTTATCATCGAAATTATTGTACACTAGGGATAACAAACCATGAAAATTATTGGACACCGTGGCGCCGCAGGGCTGGCGCTCGAAAACAGTATTGAATCAATCGAAAGCGCAATAGCCGCAGGCGTCGATGCTATTGAGTTTGACGTCAGATTGACGTCTGACAAGCATTTTGTGCTATCACACGATACAACTACTAAACGAGTCAGTCCGCACCACTACGGTATACATGACGAGACAATAGCCGTATTAACACAGGTACTATTACATAATGGCGAGACCATTCCTTCGCTTGAACAAGCTCTTGATGCCGCCGGTGCCGTGCCGGTGTACATAGAGGTTAAGGGTTCGCAGTGGGCACGTTCACTTGCTACTTTTCTAAAAAAACGCGAGCTGCACAACGTGAATGTGATTGCTATGGATCATGATGAACTGATTCGGTTTCACGAATATATGCCACGGGTACATGTCTACGCTATACAGAAATTCCATGCTACCGAACTCTTCCAAACATTCAAAACTGCTGAACGCGCTGGGCTCAATGGTATCGACATGAACTTTTGGTTATTGAACCCGCTGACGTACTGGATTGCACGGCGTAAAAAATTAGAAGTTATTGTGTACACGGTTAACTATGCCTGGATTGCACGATTCTTGCGACGCTTTTTCCCGGAGATTGCTATCACGACCAATCATCCGACACGTTTGAGCTTTCTACAGGATGACGCAGAACCTGCCCGGAAATATTCATGATTCCCTGTGAATTTTTACGAACAGAAGTGGCTGGTCCTGATACATGGATATTTTATTTCCTACCCCAACGGCAATATACATATATTGCGGGACAATTTGTTGATGTGTATCTTCCCTTACGGTCCGGAAAATCTCTTCGCCATAAGCGCTGGTTTACACTCTCCTCGTCACCCACCGAAGAACATCTGACTATCACTACTAAAATCGGCACAGACCCCACGCCCTACAAGCAGCAACTCCGCCATTTAAAAAGAGGCGATACGCTGTATATTTCTGATGCGATGGGTGATTTTGTACTACCAATCGACCGCCACCGGCCGCTTATCTTTGCATGTGCCGGCATTGGCATCACGCCTGTCCGCAGTATGTTAAAGTGGCTTGCCGACAAGGAACAAAAACGAGAAATCACCACGCTCTACATGGAGTCATACCCACACGATTTTATATATACCGATCTCATTAATACCATGTCATCTGACGTTCATTACTACAATCGAAAGGCTGGCGTACAGTCAGCCCTCGATGCGCAAGAAATACTACGTGCCGTATCTCGTTCTGTAAAACCCCTCGTGTATATATCCGGACCAGAAACTTGGGTCGAAACAGTCGTTGCCGATTTACGCGAGACGGGATTCCCGTCCAGCGCAATCGTTACTGATTATTTCCCGGGCTATGAAGACATATATTAGTCAATGACAAAAACGGTTTCTGTCATTGAAGCGTGGAGGCGCACTAATAGGTGCGTGTCAGGCTCAACGAATGTCTACTACCAGGGCCACCCTTGTGAAAGATATGAACAACACTATGTATCTTGTGAGGCAATGTCCTGCATAACACGTATATACGCGCTAAATTCATCACCGTTTGATGTGCCAAATATGTTGTTCTGATGCTCCTGGAGGGTATCATTTGCCTCCTGCAGAACAAGTTCACCCTTGCTGGTTAATGAAACAAGCCGGCTCCGACGATCGTTACTTGCGGATTTCTGTCGGATGAGTTTCAGTGGCAGTAACTTATTGACGAGTGCAGTTACTTGAGGCAAGGTTACATGCAGCTTCTGTGCAATATCAGACATCGTTACACCCTTCTGCGAACCCTCGGCAACCACGCCCAATAAAAGCCACTCCATCATGGTAATCTTTGCGTCGTTCAGTTTGTTTGCGATGCCACTCCGAAGTGCTCTATCGCTTTGGGCATGAAGCAGGCACACCTCATACATTGTCATACATATACCTCCTTTTGCCATACTAGGATGCCTGACATCGTACAGATAATAAAGTAAATATCTTACACCCGAGCCGCTGCAAGTAGCGGATCTGCTATGGGTGTTTCTTCGAGATATTTTCGGATCATCAAAGCGGCTGTCGCGCCTTCTCCGGTAGCACTGGCTATCTGCATCGTTGCGCCACTCCGTACATCTCCAGCGGCAAACACACCGGGCATGGTGGTTTGTAGCTCTTCGTTGGTCTTTACCATACCAATTGCGTCAAGTTCCACCCCACTATCTTGCAAGAACTGGGTATTCGGCTTCAGACCGATAAAAATAAAGACGCCGTCTGTAGGGAACTCAACTGTCTTACCGGAAATCTTATCCGTACCAACAACTTTGGTAACCTTGCCGTCTACGCCAGCAACTTCATCCGTCGTGGTATTAAAGTGTACAACGATTTTATCCTCATATTTCTTAAGTTCATGCTGTAGGACGTCAGAAGCACGAAGGGTTTCACCGCGTACCAGAACATCAATATGCGATGCAAACCGAGTCAAAAAGATTGCTTCCTGGATAGCGGAGTTACCGCCTCCCACGACGACCAGCCGTTTATCTCGATAGAACGCACCGTCACACGTGGCACAGTAATGCACTCCTCGTGCGTAGTACTCTTGTTCCCCGGGTATACCGAGTTTCTTATAGTCACTCCCCGTAGCAATCAGCACGGCCTTAGCAAGTATGTCACCATCAGTAGTTGTGAGGCGCTTGTACTGGCCTTCGTCAGCAATCTTCATTACTTCTCCGAGGCGGATCTCAGCCCCGAAACGCTCTGCTTGCTCTCTCAACCCCTCGGCCAAGTCAAGCCCAGGGAGACCCTTTGGGAAACCGGGGTAATTATCCACCCAGTCAGTAGTAGCCGCCAGGCCTCCAATAACCCCCTTTTCATACAGAACGGTGCCAATGTCTTCGCGGGTGGTATAGATAGCTGATGCAAGGGCGGCCGGCCCTGCACCCACCATTACAACATCGTGGATTTCAGGCTGTGTATCATGACTCATGGGGTTTCCTCTTTCTGGTATTGTAAACGTTGAGACGCCTTGCAGCGCCGTCGACTTAGGTGTCGATTATGATAGCTGGGTGGACTAGGCTACAGCGGGGGCAAGCTTAGCTAAATTATATCCAACGACAACTTCTTGCGTGTCATCGGCTTTAGTTACGATAGTAATTGGCACCGAAAGCTGTCCACTGACCGCAAATGCCTCTTCTTGCCGCTCGGGATTAGTGTCAAGGTTTACTTCGTCGTATGCGATACCTTTTGAGCCGAGCCATTTTTTGACCATGACACAGTATGCGCACGTATTAGTAGTAAAAATAGTAATGTTTTTGACCATAGTTATCCTCTATCTCAATTGTATATTTTAACGTTTATGAAACTATGAGAATTATTATATATAGCGTGCTTATGCTTTAGCAAGACTCTATATGTTGTGTTTTTGGGTACAACTACTGGTCAACACCGACAAGCTCTATATCGAACACAAGTGGCGCATTCGCAGGAATACCTGATCTTGGGGGAGGTGTTGAGCCATATGCCTGCTCTGCCGGGATAACCAAACGACGGATACCACCGACTTTCATCCCTGGAACACCATCTGTCCAACCCTTAATAACTTGATGAAGCCCGAATGGAATAGGACGGCCAAAATCATGTGAGCTCTGGAAAATAATTCCCGTGGCAGCTACTGCGCCGGTATAATGCGCTGTCACCGTAGCGCCTGGCTGCACGCATTCACCCTCTCCCTCTTTGAGGTCGATAATTTGGAGTTCTTTTACTTCGTCCACAGGACTAAAGTCATTCAGTTGTGTTCCCTGCATGGTCTTGCCTATTGCTCCTTAATTTCGAGTACCTTAACAACGAAGACAAGATCGGCATTAGCAGGAATGGTGCCTTGGTTACTTTCGCCGTATGCAAGATCAGATGGAATCACAAGACGAAGTGTCTCACCTACTTTGGCACCTACTAAGCCCTGGTCCCAGCCTTGAATAACTTGGCTGGCTCCCACAGGAAAGCTAAATGCAGTGTCGGTCGAAAAGTTCTCGTCAAACACCTCACCATTCGTTGCCAAAGTACCGTAATACTTAGCGACGACACAGTCACCCTTTTTTACTGCTGCACCATTTCCGGGAGTCAAAGTTGTTTTCTCAAGAGCGGTCACATCACCCGCAGGCTTATACACGTCTGGTGTTGGTAATGTTTCCTTGCCAGAGACGCTGCCACCGCAGACTTCTTTCTGCTGAGCCGATGACTCTGGTGTCACGTTATTCGTAACAGCACTTTCGGTGTTTTTGTTCTCGTCTATGATTGCCATAACAACGAAGACACTGGTCGCCACCGTCGTTATCAAGAAAATTAGCGCAATTGTCAGCGCAAAAGCCCGCTGATGCGGCTTTACAGTTGAAGCCATATTTTTACCCTCTCACTTTGTATCCCACTTAGTATACCGTGCAGTTGGCTGCGGTGCTAGCGAATTTGCACTGGCTGAGTAGGAAAACCTGCACTATTACCGTGCATCACTGCTTCCTTGAGGCGTTCGGACACGAATTTTGTTGATGCAAGATCATCCAACTCTATCCACTTCGGCTCATAGAGATTCTGCCCAAGTTTATTAATAAGGGCTTCTTCGCTATCAGGCTTTAGACGAGGAGTGCCCGATACGTAATCGCACAGAAATATATATTGTGTCCCGAATGGATCGCCCGCCTCTTCAATAAAGACGAGACGTAAGTTTGTAATTTGCAACGATGTCTCTTCATCTACTTCACGTACCACCGCTTGTTCAAGTGTTTCACCTACTTCGATGTTTCCACCAGGGAGCGTATCATATTCTACCCCAAACTTATTTCGATGCATGACCAGCAATTTGTTGTTGTGTATGATGATGGCGCGAACCGCTTTTCGCATAGACCTATACCTTCCGTATTCTTTGTTGACGTAGTGCCCAGTGTACAAGTGGCCAAAGGACTGCAAACAGAACTGTCAGCCCTGATGCAACTCCCCCATCAAATATACGCAGCGTCAGTACGGCAACAACGGCAATAGAGCCGAGCCACAACAGTGCTGCCCGTCGGGACACATGTGTCCGTAAGTATTCACCACCTAGGTAATAGTAGGGGAATACCGTTATAACGAGGAACGTACTCGATAGCAATCCGCCAATAAGCACGACCGCTAAACCTTGCCAGAACGGACTGATAATCGCCAGAGGAATGAGCGAGACAACCGCGGTGAGGCTTGTCGCAATCAGCGGACGGAATCGTTCTTCAAGGGCGGCGGTAGCGGCGTCTATTACACCCAGTCCCGCTTTTCGAGATTGATTCGCATAGTCCACCACCAATATTGTGTTCTTAATACTGAGGCCAATCAGTGCAAAGAAGCCCATGGCGACAAAGAAACTGAACGAATTATTAGTCAGATAGAGTGCCAATGTCACACCGAATAAGCTAAAGGGAATGGCCATGAAGATGAGTAGTGGCTGGAGTAATGACCGGAATTCTATAGCTAGGAGTACGAAAATCAGGAGGAGCACAATCGGAAATGCAATGACCAGTCCCTTGAATGACTCCTGATTTTCTGCCTCCTGGCCTAAGTCAAATGCCAGCGCGTTCTTATCAACGCCATAACTTGCCACCCTGTTTTCTGGAAATTCTTTCTTGAGTGCTTCTTGCGCTAACGTCACGAGTGTTGTCGTATCATCGGCATTAAACCCTGCAGAAACTCGTATGATCTGTTCGGCCTTGGCTCTCAGCACAGTGCTCTGTGTGGCAACGGTGACGTCTGTAAACTGTGCGGTGCTGCCATCGACGCGCTTCAGTTCTGCAGTACGCATATAATCGGCAACAGCAGTCGCGAGCCGATACCCCGCTGCCCGATCCTCAGTCTTTATCTGTACATCAAATGAAGCGTTTGGCGGACCAATATCTACCTGCCGTACTTGGGCGGCAACTTCTGGCAATTTGTCACGTAATTGCTGCTGTACCTCTTCAGACAGTTGTCCGGCGGTGGGGCTACGCTGGCCATAGGGTGTCAATTCAACATACAAATTAGCTGATTGTTCACTGGCTAGGCCATAGTACGACGCAATATCAAATTCATTTTTAAGTGTGTCTGCCACAATCGTATCAGCCTCAGCCGCTAATTCTTGTGCCCGTTGAATAGACGTACCACTCGGCAGTTCCATGTTGACCAGTATGGCATTCGCGTCCTTGCTTGCAGGGAAGAGGTTGAACGTAACCTTACTGAATATACTGCCGGCTGCTCCGATAAATAACACACCTATCATAATCGCAGTTACCCCTACAAACCACAGTTTTTTCGTAGAATTGCGCGCCCAATGCATCGGTCCGGTTAAGGTGTGAGCGATTTTCGCTTCTATGCCTGCTGCAATTTCGTGCACACCGTCTTCTCCCATCTGTTTTTTGCCCAGCAGAAGGAATCGCGAAAAGAACGGAATAAAGATGAGTGCGACGAAGAGGCTAATCACCAGTGCCGATATAATGGTCACCGGAATAGCACGAATGAAGCTACCAAGTACTCCGCTTACAAATGCCAAGGGTAAGAAACTTAGTGCAGCCGTACTGGTAGCCGCCACCATAGCTCGGCTGATTTTCCTGACAGCTACCCGGATAGCCTCGCGCGGCTGCTTCGTCTTACGCCGAGCTGCATCAATCGCCTCAACCATGATAATGGTGTC
Organism: uncultured Candidatus Saccharibacteria bacterium; assembly: GCA_964590315.1. GTDB lineage: Bacteria > Patescibacteriota > Saccharimonadia > Saccharimonadales > JALRHH01 > JALRHH01. The sequence goes on along the minus strand of CAZPVS010000008.1, from coordinate 10,725 downwards.
ATCCACAATAAGCGACAGACCAAGTATGAGTGCAAACAAGGTAATGACATTTAAGGTGTAGCCAATCAGGAATAAGAGGCCGAGGGTCGCCATGATAACGGTAATCATCGAGAGCACCGTTATGAGTGAGGCGCGGATTGCAATGATGATAGAACCGACAACGAGCACCGCAAGTAGTCCTTCAAGGAGCACTCTCTGCAGCTCACTAATACTTTCCTCAATTGAAGGAGCAAAACTTGCACTTATCGTTGTTTTGTACTCAGCGAACTCTTGTTGTGCGCGCAGTTCGGCGAGAACATCCTGCAGCTGTCTATCGAGTTTAATTACATCTGCGTCTTTTACCGCGGATACCCCAATAATCACTGAGTTAAAGAATTTCGTCGTATCACCTTCCCTGGTACCAAACTGATCAAATGACTTCTGAATCTTTTGCTGTTGGCCAGTGAGAGGATTAGTAGCGGTTTCGTACGGGTCTTGTACAAAAAATTCCTTCACCAACGCCGGCTTGTGCGCATTCAAGTACGCAACTGCCGCATTTGCACGCTCAATGAGGACTGCGGTGTCAGTAATATCTGGTTCGCCATAGAATGAAATAGCGGCATCTATTTTTTCCAGAGAGCCGCCAGTAGCCCCAAAATACGGCACATTATAGTTCAGCGTAACTGAAGGAGGCAGGCTGAGCTCTCGTTTGACGGCCGCTTCGAGTCGCTTGGTTGCGACCTCTCCATCAACCCCTTCTTTATACTGCACGGTGACGTTTACAAAATTGCCCTCACTCTGTGAGGCGACGTTACTGACCCCTTCTTGCTTGAGGGCGAGTTCAGATAGCGGTTTGGCAAGCTCTCTGTCCACTACTGTAGGATCATTGACAATATACGTCCCGTTGACGATGGCGATTGGTATATTGATTGGCGGGAACCCTTCACGGCGGAGCAAGGATGCATAACTGGCAATGCCAAAGACAAGGATCACCAGCCATATTACAAACACAGATTTTGGCCTCGCAAACAAGAACATGGTTAGCCGCGGCAATATTTTATCGGCTGGCTCTGCCGCCTTGGCCTTTTTATTACGGTCAGTCCGTGTGCGTGTCATACATATCCCCCAACTTGGTGTGTGCAGTCATTAATTTCAGTACGTAATTATAGAATATCATTTAAAGCTTAACATGTTAAGTATGGTTGGGCAATACGTGTGCTGTCTACCAGCCGCCACCTCCACCGCCACCTCCACCGCCCCCAGAAGAGCCGCCTCCAAAACCACTGCCTGAACTGTTACTGGGGCTCGAAAAACTAGTGACAAGGGTATTTGAGAAGCCAGAGTGAAGTGAGCTTGCAAGATACGCCGTGCTAAAGCTGGTGTTCGTCCCGTCATACCAACCCGGTGCGGTAGTGTACAGTGCGGCAAATTGCTTGGCCCATTGGTTCTCAACACCTAAAACGATCGCATACGGCAAAAGTTTCTCGAACAACTCTACTGTGTGCTCCGGCATGCCAGCCCCCGGAGCATAGGCAGCACCTGGGGCCTGCAGCTTCGCCAGGCGATCTTTCTCAGTCGTTTCCATGAACAGTTTCAGCCCTAACAGATGCTCTCGTGCCGCGACACCACTTGCATCTCGGGCAGGCATCATAAAACCAATACCGACTGCGATAATGACACATATGAATGCCCCGACAACAACGGGCCAGAGCTCCTGTGTTGTTGCCAGTAGGTAGGCACCGAGGGCGATGTAGGCACCTGCAATCAACGCTAGCGAACGGAGCACGCCTTTTATTGAAAACTGACGGAACATCCCCTGTCCCGTCAATTCTTTACGAAGCCGTGTTCGAAGGCTCTGAAGCGTAGACTGTAGTGCACTGTTTGGGGTGCCCAGCGCAACAACATCGCCTTCATTCTTCCCTGCGAACAATCCCATAAGCAGTGCTTCTTCGTACGATGCTAAGCCACTCACATCCGACTTACGTAGCTCAAGGGTGTACGATACTTTATCTTTTCCTATGAGTCGATCAGCGCGCTGCTCATATATGCGAACATATCCCCGAATGGCCAGGTCGATAAACGTGGCAGTCAAGTCTCTCCCGTCGACCGTAAAATCCATAATCACCCCGGCTGGTAATGGTGCGATCCCTTTCGGCGGTTCATACTGGGGTATGATAACGCCCCGACCGGGTGCGTCTCTTCCCTGTCGCCACCATACTCGAAGTCCGAGCGCGAGGGCAAACAACGGCAGCGCAACCAGCCCCACTAATAGTCCAAACCTATCGTGTAATGTGTCTAACAATGTGGGCGGGCTAAAATATCCCTTTTCAAAGCCCATCACATACGTCAACGTCTGTCGAGGGCCCATACCCGAACCAACCACTGTCATGACACTGCCATCCATGCTCACCGTGCAGGTTTCTAGTGCCGTTGATTGTTGAGCCGAAAAGCACCGTGGTGGTTGACTGCTCAACTGAATATCTTCAGGCATACGAAGCGTCATAGTTACTTTGCGTGCTGGCTGATTCCATTCATCACCATTAACATCCCAGTACAGCTCATCGTGACCGTCGTAAAAACTGATGACATTAGCGACACTATATTCGATAACATATTGCTGGGCTCCCGTGACCGTCTTGTCAGGATCACCGATACGTAGCACAACATTACCAGATTGGTGACTCGTATTGACAGACGCAGGTGCTCCAGTTGGAGAAGTAACTCCTATCAGTTTAAAAGCTAGTGTATTGCCTTTATAAGAAGCAGGGATCGCACGAATAATGCCGTGGTTATTGTCGGTAAATATGACGTCTATGGTCTCTTTTATACGTAGGAACCCCTGCTTGTCCGCGCGGGTTAGGTTCTGGTCGGAATTAAAATGCGTTATCGTAAAATCATTGACATCTGCTCGCGCTGTACCGGAGGAAAACAAACCTACTATCGCCATCCCAAGCACAAGAACAGCAATGAGTTGTCTCATGATTACATTCGCTCTGCTTCTGTCAATTGGGAGGCAGCCTGGTCAAGCATGGTATTTATTTCATCCGCCGTCAGTGTTCTCACATATGAGGTGACAGCCACACGAAAAGTTACATGTTTATGATGGGAGTCAGCAGGACTCTGAAATATATCTAGGGGACGGACATTGTACACGCTATCTTCAGGCAGCGTCAGGCATTCCGTTATGCGTGCAGCTATATCACCGTAGGGCATATCGACAGGCACGCGGAGCGTGATATCTTGCTCGACTTTCGGGAACCGTGATATAGCCTGGTAGGATGGTGCGTTTTGGGCACTCTTAATAAAGGGTGATAGAAAGAGCTCAAACCCCGCACAGTAAGCCGGTAATTTAAGCGCGCGAGCAACACTAGCTCTATACTCACCAACCACGCCAAGTGATTGATTTCCATTAAATATCACCGCACTCCTCAGGGGCTCATACGGGGCCATCAACTGCTTAAACATGGCGCTCTCCGGGAGGTCGGCACCAGTAAACGGCACATACGTGAGACTGTCAGAAACTGCTGCTAGAATCGTTTCTGCATACAACTTCGCCTCATAATATGCCGTACCCCCAATATGCTCTGCCTGTTTTTGGTCACGAGCCACGACCAAGCTGACCCGGTCATACTCTTTCGGCAATTTCGTGTCATCGGTATCAATCTTGTTGTGGGTCTTACCGATTTCAAAGAGGGCAAACTCCCGGAATCCCGCTTTAATATTTGCATGCACTTTTTCGAGCAGGCTGGGGGTTACGCTCAGTCGGTAGTATTGCAGGTCAGGACTCAGTGCGTTGCTCAACTTAAATGCCAACGACTTGTCTTGTCCGGTTCTCTCAAGCAGATCTCCATGCACAAAGCTATAGGTCAGTACCTCATTTGCCCCCGCGCGGCTCAGTGCCTCACGAAGCGATCTCTTCACCTCAAGCGAAGTATCTGGTTGCACCGGACTCAGATCACGGAGTGGCAGCTGTAGTGGCAACATGTCGTATCCGTACAGCCGTCCAACTTCTTCAACAATATCCTCCGCAATAGCAATGTCGGTTCGCCAAAACGGCGGCGTGATCTCAAGTATGTCAGTGCCATGCTGCACTGAAAACTCAACGTTTTGCAACAAAGTTGCAATTTCATCTGCAGAAAGCTCGACGCCAAGCCGCTCGTTAATGAAGCGTGGTGAGACCTGGACGGAAACTGGATGCATGACAGAAGGAGAAACGCTATCAAGCACCCCGCTTGCAACTGATGCCCCAGCTAAGCTCATAATCATAGCCACAGCTTCTTCCAAAACCCGCTCGTTCTGCAAAGGGCTCTGACCTTTATTGAATCGCGTCACCGCATCAGTGAAAAGACCGTACTTCATACTCGTACGACGAATGTTATACATATCAAAGTTGGCGCATTCAATGACAATATTGGTTGATGATTCACCTACTTCTGTGTCTGCCCCACCCATAACTCCAGCCAGGCCGACCGGTGTATCATTCGAGGTAATGAGCACAGTGGTATCATCTTTCAGCTCAATGGTTTTCCCGTTCAGAAGATTGAGCGTATCACCCGCGCGCGACAGATGCGTCTCCAGACTAAGCGGACCGTACTTTTGCAGTTTATCTGCGTCATAGGCATGGAGCGGCTGTCCTGTCAAAAACATGACGTAATTGGTAATATCAACGATGTTGTTAATAGGGCGCAGTCCAACGCGGCTCAAGTATGTCTGGAGCATGAACGGACTCGGCCGTACGTGCACGTCCGTCATGGCAATGGCCATCAATCGCGGCACTAACTCCGGGACAGTATTGGAAATCTGCAGCGGAAGCGTATGCTTTCCCGGCTTCATTCTATCGAGCCCTGTCTGATACCACTCTGGTGATGTAAAAGCGACATGTTGGATGCCGGCAACTTCTCGGGCAACGCCCAATAACCCGAAGCAATCAGGACGATGGGTAAACATTTTGTTTTCTATATCGATGATGTAGTCATCTAGTTGATACGCGGCCGCAAAGTCCGTACCTGCCGGTACATCGAGCTCTAATTCCACAATCCCATCATGATCATCACTAATAGCCAGCTCACTAGCGCTGGCGAGCATACCGTTACTGACCACGCCACGCAGCTCACGGGCACCGAGCACAAACGGATCCTTATCATACGTTGACGGCACAGTTGCCCCCGGTGGCAACCACGCAACAGTCAGCCCCGCACGCACATTCGGCGCACCACAGACAACTTGTACCAGGCCGTGCTCATCACGTGCAATGCCTTCAATTCTACCTCCGTCGTCAATCATACAGACGCTCAGCTTATCTGCATTAGGGTGCTTGTCGCATGACACGACCTTGGCAATTACAATACCCTGGTACTTCTTACCTAGGTCTACCACGTCTTCAACTGCACCAAGCTGTGCGCCAATTTTTGCAACCAACTCATCGACACTTATGTCGATATTGGTAAATTGCTTCAGCCAGTTAACACTTACTTTCATATCACCATCTCCTGAACGTAAGGCCTTATGAGTTCTTCGATGATACGATGCCCTGTACTATTTGGGTGCAATCCGTCAGCATGAATAGCTACGCCTTTTTTCATCTCGTTAGAAAGAGTGTTATAGATCGGGATAAATTTGACACCTCTTCGCAAAGAGACTTGTTTGAGTATGTCCTCAAAAAGGTCAATCCGATTATTCCTCCATTGCTTGCCTGATTTACTATATTTCCACGGATCAGTAAGTCGCTCATCTACCGGCGCTAGGCCAAGACATAGTACTCTTCTGGTTTGTTGCAATGCGACATCCAACAGCTTATCAACTTGTTTTTCAAACTCATATTCTTCAATCTGTACCACGTTATCACGCAACACAGCGTCATTAGTACCTGCAGCGATTACAATGATTTCTTCGTCCTCATACAATCGCCTCGGCTCCAGCTCACTAACTAAGCGCTTTTGAATTCCCGAGATTGTGTCACCAGAGACACCAAGATTATAAACTTCGCTGTATCCATCTTTCCCTTCGAGCATAGACCTATGGGATTCTTCATGTATGGTTGCGGCGAGTTTATTTGCCCAACCGCCACTCGGGTCATAAAAGCCTTGCGTAATGCTATCCCCAAATATGTATATTCTCATTTGAACTGCCTCAGAAATTCTAGTTTTGCTGATTCGAAGTGACGGATGTCATCAATGTTGTACTTGATCATGGCCATCCGCATGAAACCGACGCCCCACGCAAAGCCAGTATAGACCGCAGGGTCAATGCCCGCGTCTCGGAGTACGTTAGGATGAATCATGCCGCACCCGAGTAACTCTATCCAGCCTTCACCGCACACGTGGCAGCCTGCTTTATCACAGAAGGGACAGCTAATCGCAAATTCGAATGAGGGTTCCGTGAACGGAAAATAAAATGGCTGTGTCTTAATCTCAACGTCACGTTTGTAGTATGCCTTCATGAACTCTTTCAGGGTAGCCATTAGATGACCGACATGCACACCAGTGCTAACATAAATTCCCTCCAACTGATAAAAGGTATGCTCATGCCGTGCGTCAAGATCTTCATTACGGAATACGCGCCCGGGTACAACCACTGCAATCGGCTTCCTTTGCTCCAACTGGGTTTTGTGGCTCTGTAATACACGGTTCTGCATCGTACTTGTGTGGGCTGGGGCAATAAACCCCTCTTCAGTTATAAACGTATCGTAATCGTCGCGGGCAGGATGTCCTTCAGGGAAATTCAGACTACTAAACATATGGTAGTCATCATCAATTTGTCGGGATTCTATCGCTTCAAACCCCATGCGGTAAAAAATATCTAAAATTTCATCAAGTTCGACCATTAACGGATGACGGCCGCCCAGTTGTGTGGGCAAAAGTCGTGGACGTTTGTCTGCGGGCACATTGCTATCAAACGGCGCAGTGACATCAATGGGCTCGACGACTACGGCATCATCGTGTGTAGCCGCAACCATCGCTTCAAGCTCTTGTTTGAGGGCATTAATCTCTTGGCCAAAGCCGGCGCGGTCTTCTTGCGGCAGTATCGCAATCTCCGTATAGAGCGCCCGTAGTTCAGGTGCCTTGAGAATATCTCTTTTGTTCTGTAGCGTGGCATAACGATCGTGGAGAATCGCAGCGACATCAGCAATTTTCTTATTTTGATAGCTCATTAGTGCACATTATAGCGTAGGAACGGACAAAAAAAGAAGTAAACTTAATATTTCCAGGTGCCACCGTGCTGCAATAAAACACGGTTTTGTTATATCGTAAAATCGCTATAATACAGGTATGGCAACTTTCTCTTTCGATACAGTCAGCGAATACGACAAAGCAGAGATGAACAACGTCTTTGACCAGGCAGGGCGAGAAATCGACAGCCGCTATGATTTCAAGGGTACGCCTGCTGAGCTTGAGTGGCTCAATAGCGAAAAAACCGGACTCAAGGTCACCGGGAGTGGCGAATGGCAAATCGATGCCATATTGGATATAGTCCGCAAAAAACTGGCAACTCGCGGCCAAAGTCAAAAAGTGCTCGACACGAGCAAAGAGCCGACGACGAGTAATCTCAAAACTACCCAAGAAGTGCCCTTTAAGCAGGGGCTCGACCAGGACAAAGCAAAGAAGATTACCGCGTTGATACGCGATAGCTACCCCAAGGTTAAGACACAGATACAGGGTGATGCGGTTCGTGTCACTTCTTCAAGCAAAGATGACCTGCAACAAGTCATGCAATTGCTCAAGAACCAGGACTTTGACTTTCCAATCAGCTTCACGAATTACCGCTAGTGCTTTAGAATAAAAGACATGAATGAACAGCCAGACCTTCTCAGTGCTGCACAAGCTGTTCTGGCCATGAACGATCGGGGTATCTATACGTCACCCGCGGGCGATGCGTATCCGCATCAATGGTTTTGGGATAGTTGCTTTACGGCAATAGGCCTCCGTCATTACGACATCACAAAAGCGCAGCAGGAGATATTAAGCCTCCTCGAAGGTCAATGGCACAATGGCATGATCCCAAATATGATTTTTGCTGATGGCATTGCCTATGCTCGCGACCGAGGTATATGGAATAGTTCGGTCAACCCTTATGCGCCAGACGACGTAGCAACCACCGGCATTACGCAACCACCGATACTTGCTGAATCTATCGTTCGTATCGGTGAAAAACTGAAAAAGGCGGAACGTCGACGATGGTATAAACAAACATACCCTGCACTCTTGGCATACCATCAGTGGCTCTATGCAGAGCGTGACCCCCATAACGAGGGCTTGGTTCTGCAAATCCACCCCTGGGAGACAGGCTTAGACAACACCCCGCCCTGGATGAGCGAGATGCACGAACACCAGCTTGCCCTCTGGATACGACTCGTCAATAACCTCAAGCTGGCTCCCGTTTTTTCTCTCTTTCGACGAGACACCAAACTTGTGCCCGCAATCGAACGCATGAATACTATTGATGCATTGGGATTATTCAGCACACAGCGCCGATTACGTCGGAAAAATTATGATATCAGTCATATCCTCCGGCGGTCGCTGTTTGCTATCGAGGATCTCACGTTTAACTGTATATTCATTCGTGCAAACCAACATCTCAAGGATATAGCGGCCTTTATACAAGAAGAGGTACCTGACGAGTTGCTTGCTCGGATGCAAAAAACCGAGACAGCGCTTGAGCAATTATGGGATCCTTATACCGGCCAGTACTACTCACGAGATTTCGTGACACATCGATTACTCAAAGAATCGACCGTTGCCACCTTAATGCCACTCTATGCGGGGACGCTTACACAGGAGCGCGCCAAGCAGCTTGTTCGGCTCATTGAGAACCAGCACATGTTTGGCACCGACTATCCACTGCCAAGCGTACCGACAAACTCAGCCTGGTTTAATCCCGTATGTTATTGGCAAGGTCCTTCATGGGTCAATACCAATTGGCTTATCATTGATGGCCTGAGACGTCTCGGATACACCGACCATGCAACCGCATTGCAGGAATCAACACTCGACATGGTTGCCCGGAGCGGATTCTCCGAGTATTTCAATCCCTTAACGGGCGAGCCGGCTGGCGTACCCAACTTTTCATGGACCGCCGCGCTTACTATTGACCTCTTAAACCAAAAATAGCTCAGTCTTCGTCTGGTGTCGGCCGATCAAGGAGTAGCGGATCTACGCCGGCCTTGGTATGTGCAATCTTCATGACATCTTTATCAATTTTCTTCAGTTCTTTGTGCGCGCTATTGTAGTGGTTGACTGTGGTGCCTAAGCTATTACCAAGTTTCTGCATGAATGTGTCGTAGGTGGCAATGTGTCGGCCGAGTTCACCGACACGGATTTGGATTTCCTTCGCTTGTTCTTCGATCTGGAGGCTCCGTAGACCTTGCATGACTGTCTGGAGGTACGCCATAAACGTGGTAGGGCTGACAATGATGACGTTCTTGTCACGAAACGCATATTCGATTAAATCACGTGCGCTGGTACTGGTAATACCGACTTTATTGGTAAGCAGGTCATTATAAATTGCCTCGGATGGAATAAACATGAAAGCAAAATCCATCGTACCTTCTTTTGGGCGAATGTATTTAGATGTTTCGTCAATACGAAGCTTCAAATCTGCCTTGAATGCTTTAGCGTGCACCTCTCGGCGCACCTTATCAGGCTCTTCAACTAAGCGATTATAATTCTCTAAGCTAAACTTACTGTCAATAGGCAGGACTTTTCCCTTGTCCAGCTCGATGACCGCATCGACGGTTTCGCCGTCCTTAAACTTATACTGGAGCGTAAACCGCCCAGGTGGCAGGATGTTCTCCAACACTTGTGTTAAGTAGTACTCTCCCAATACCCCCCGCTGTTTGGGGTTCTGTAGGACATTTTGCAGTACCCGGAGTTCGCCAGCGATATCACTGACTTGACGGTTTGTTTTATCAAGTTCTGTTAGTTTTTGTGTTACATCTTTGATAATCTTTGCGCTCTCACTGAACTGCGACATAATCTGTCTGTTGTTCTGGTTCAGCTTTTCGTCAAGTTGCTTCTGTAAGCCATCCTTCAAGTCACTCATATTAGTAGCGAGCGTGGTGAGATCTTGCTTGAAAAGCATAGCACTTGTTTCATCGGCGCCCTTTGAAGGCTTGCGTAATATGAACGCCAACAATAATGCAGCATTAACCGCCAAAAACCCAACAATAAGTACTTCCATATGATTAGTATATCGTACTTATGCTCATTGCAGCGTATCGATATCTGAAGCTATTTACATATCTTCGCATGCAGGAGGAAGAGATGTTCCTGGCGCAGGTGCACCTATCATCGAAAGCGTATTTCGAGGAATGCATTGGACCGTCTCGGCGTGACTATCCAAGTCTTCATGACTCGACTCTGGCACGATGCGATGTGTTAGCATGATGGCCAGCCCTACCACTGCCACACCCAGCAACAACATGAGTGGCTGCCAATCTAAGAAGCGCTTATGTGACGCATGCTCATGAAGCTCCGGAATGATGTCACTCAAGGCAATGTATAGCAAGAAACCGGCACTGAGCCCAAACAGCACACCGAGGGGCAATCGATCATCGCTTCCGAGAAGATACGTCGTCGCGGCGGCAGCTGTAGTCGCTAAAGCACTTATGACATTGACCCAGAGCACCCGTTTACGAGACATCCCCTTTGATAATAGCAGTCCAAAATCGCCAATTTCTTGGGGGATTTCGTGCACTGCAACTGCCATGGTAGTGACAATACCGGTTGGAATACTGACCAGAAATGCGGC
>CAZPVS010000007.1:0-46363 GCA_964590315.1 uncultured Candidatus Saccharibacteria bacterium | reverse complement strand
TTGCACCGTTTTGTATCTTTGCAGTACTGACAGCATTGTCTTGAATAGTAGCCGTGGCGATAGAATTGTCACCCAACGCGGCAGCTGTAACTGCATTATCTTTTAGAGAGCCATCATCGTTGTGGGTTGCCTTAAGGAAATCATTAAGGATATCACCCCAGTTGCCCTTATCCCCGCCGGGAGTTGGTAGTCGTGCCATTTGTGTCTTCCGCCTTATGTGTAGTTAAAGCGTAAGCGTTCCTGACTTCAGTGTCAAGATAATAACTCTGTATACTAAGAGGTATGTCAGACTCCCTCGGATCCCTGCTCAGCCAACGCGAATTATTTGAGCCACCTGAAATAAAACTCATTCAAGCATTTATTGTGCAAAAATTTAACGTAACGCCCCGCGTTCAGGTATCTGCAACCCAAATTATAGTACTCGTACCCGGTGCAGCGTTTGCCGGAGCACTCCGACCCTATACGCCCCAGCTTCAGCAGGCAGCCCAGACCACCAAGAAGATAATCATCAGGATTCATGGTTAACGGGTCAGTAGCACCGAGAGGTCACGCTTGAGTTGAGACAAATCTACGTAGACAATGCCGTGCATTCCTATATCACGGGCTGCGGATACGTACGCTTCCCTATCATCAATCATAACCACTGTTTCTGGGTTTGTTCCCAATCGTTCACAGGCGAGCCGATATATTGCTGGGTCGGGCTTTACGAGCCCCGTCTCATATGAAAGCACCATGGTATCAAATAAGTCCTGCTCGGTGCGGGTCAGAAAACTTCGTGTTATCCAGTCACTTGAAATGTTGCTCAGCAGACCAATTTTGTAGCTATGTTTCAGCTCGCCAATATAGTCTAGCAAGGCAGTGTTTTTGGCGAGTTCCATGCGATCTATATCTGGAGGATACTGTCCGGTAGTGTCAAACACGCCCTGGAGAAAATCGTCATGCGTAATAATGCCTCTGTCATATGCTCGGTTCAATGCCCGTGCTGTCTTAATGTCTGCAGTTGTTGGTAACTGATCGCAAAACGCGAGCCACACATCGGTTGCCAACACGCCAAAACAATCAAAAATAATAGCCTGTATCACTGGTCTATTGTACCAAGGGGTGTCTAGAGATCCACGTCACGGGTCAGCGCTTGAAATTCGGGTATCTGCTCTTGGAAGAGACGTCGAACGGAACTTGCAGTGCCAGCAAAGGTACCGTTACTGTTACAGCTAGAAGACCATGTATTGTGTTTAATCTCACTACTGTCACGAAGGATGTACTCATAACGGTTGCCTGTGGGACATGTGCCTCGCTCATCCTGAATGGTCGTTTCCTTAGTACGTAAGAAACCTGCGGTATTGAGCGCGCTCAGGAAGTTTTCATAGGCTGTCTGGGTATTCTGGTAGGTTTGGCCGCTTATTACGTTTTCGTCGTACCCGCTCAGGATTTCAAGGCGCCGCTCAGTAGGCGTCACAATAATGCGTACAGCCCGACGTTCTTCTTCCCCTACAAGACGGCCAAAGGTAGTATGACTGACGCTTGAATTAGTACTTGCATAATTTATTAATGCGATTGCGCGATCATCCTCAGATGTGGCGGTATCATCACCGCTATTAAATACAAAAACGAGTGCTATGACAATAAGCAGTATGACTGCAAGGACGCTCAGTACGTATTTCATATATTTGCTATTATACCACAACTGTTATGTTTTTACAACTTATAGCCGTGTCGCATGGGGCTATAAGCTATAGGATACCGCTGTCTTCGCTGAATGCAAATACCCTACAGAAAACGGACCAATTTCTTACACATGACTGAATACTTGATTAATCAGGGGTTTTCCCCGTTACCCGTAGCTCCCGCATATGCGCTCGGCGCAGGCTCAGGCGGCCAATATGAGTTGGCGTACGGCTGTGTCGTGCGCTCCGCTCTATACCGACAATATCACCAATGCCCGTTGGATAATCTGGTAACGTTTCTGGTATATAAATCCTGCCTCCATTCAACAGAGCCTCGTCGCGAAGCATCCGTTCAATGTCCCGTACCATCTCTACATCGGTGCGTCTATCGTCACCCTATTCACCTTCAAGTATTGCCGTCATGAGCCCTCCCCGCAAGCAAGCAGGATTAATAAACAACTCTTAGCGTCCCTACTCTTGCACGACTAGTATGTCAAAGAAAATAGAGAATCTCAGTAAGAAAGCCTACAGTTCACCCCAGTTTTTGCCGATTGCAGTGTCGACGGTGAGTTTCACAGGAAGCTCGTACACATTTTCCATCGTATCTTTGAGTAACTGTGCTGTCCGTTCGCCCTCTTCTTCGGGGCACTCCACTAGAATTGAGTCATGAATTTGCAACAACTGCTTTGTTGCCGTGCCCGCCAATTTTTCTTCGACATTAATCATGGCGAGCTTCATCAGATCAGCCTCGGTTCCTTGTATCGGCATATTGATGGCTGCGCGTTCAGCAGCCTGACGGACGATAAAATTAGATGAATGGATATCGGGAGTCGGACGACGGCGCCCGAATAATGTCTCGACGTAGCCTTCATTACGGGCCTTTTCTTTGAGACTGTTCATATAATCTAGAAGTGGCTTACGAAGTTCAAAATATTTTTCAATAAAGTGCTGGGCTGCTTCGCGCGTCATACCGGTCGCGACACTGAGCCCATGAGGACTCATGCCATATAGAACGCCAAAATTAATAACTTTTGCGTCACGTCGCATTTGCTTCGTGATTTCTTCCGGATTCCGATTATATACCTGAGCAGCAGTTGCTGTATGGATGTCTGCACCTGCATTAAACATTTCCATCAGTTCTGTATCATTTGCCAAATATGCCGCAAGACGAAGTTCAAACTGTGAATAGTCGGCACTGACCAGTACATTACCCTTACCTGCCACGAAAGCGGTGCGGATACGTTTGCCTAAATCAGTTCGAACTGGAATATTCTGCAAGTTGGGATCATTGCTGCTCAACCGCCCCGTCTGCGCTATCGTTAGTGCAAATGTTGTATGCAACCGAGAATTTGCGTCAACCATGGTAGGAAGCGTGTCGACATAGGTACTTTTGAGTTTGGTGTATTCGCGGTACTTGGTGATTAAATCAATGATGGGATGGGCCCCACGCAGTTTATCAAGCTCAGTCGCTGCGGTAGAGTAGCCAGTCTTTCCCTTCTTAACCCCCTGGGTTGACAGTTGCAACGTACTAAACAAAATATCAGCGAGCTGGGCGGGACTACTGATATTAAATTCTTGGTCGGCGTGACCATAAATTTCTTGTTCAACGTCACTGATTTGATCAGCGAGCTCGGCCGCCATCCGGTGCAAATACTTGGTATCAAGCTTGATCCCTTCATATTCCATACGAGCGAGCACACTGATGACTGGCCATTCAACCGTTTTTGCCAACTCATCAACGCGGGGTAAGGCCTTTAGCGTCTCAGTCTGCGAAACAGTCAATGCTCGAATGATAGCTACTACCTCTGGAGCCTGGGTACTCACCTCTTCAGGTGTCAGTGTCTCAAAACTACCACCCTCATAGCCAAGATCGGTAGTCGCTAATTCCGTCAGAGTGAGATCACGACGCAGGGCGTTTATGAGGAAAGCTGCAATCTGTGTGTCATGGGTAAGACCCTGGACATCCATACCGAGTGCATAGCAGAGTTGCAAGGTTGTTTTCATGTCATGACCAATTTTTGCCACGTCAGTATTCTGCATCACTGGACCGAGCACTGCGCGCACCTTTTGCGCAGATACCGTGTTCAGTTGAATGGTATAAACATGTTGTGGGTCCGGACTGAGCAACAATAGTTGTGGCCGATCGCCGTGTTTGCCTGCTGCCCGTGAATACAGCACAAGTTGTTTGGCGTTTGATAGCTCTGTCGAAATAGCTGCAAGCTGCTCGTCAGTCTCAACTATGATGTTTTGTGCCAGTGCATTGAATTGATAGCTCCCTACCATGTCATGTATCTCGTGTGATTCCTGGATAAGCATGACTTCTGGGAGTTGGCGAACCAGAGTGCGGAATTCAAATTTCTGTAACAGTTCACGGATTTTCTCCGGATTGCACTTATTTACATCGAGGGCATCGAGATCAAGTTCTATCGGCGCATCTGTCCAGATTGCTGCTAATTGCTTGCTCAGGTACGCGGAGTCCTTCCCGGCGAGAAGTTTTTTACGCAGGCTATCTTTAATCAAATCAATGTTTTCATACACACCATCGAGCGTGTCATGGCTCTTGAGTAACTCAAGGGCGCCCTTTTCTCCAATCCCGGGTACACCGGGAATATTATCGGAGCTATCTCCTTTGAGTGATTTTAAGTCTAGGAACTGGTCGGGGCGAATGCCATATTTTGCCGTAAAACTTGCGGGGCTATAGAGCTCAATGTTGCTTAAACCTTTTTTGAGCGCAAACACATGGACATGCGGGTCAATGAGTTGCAGCATATCCATGTCAGAGGTGATGAGCATTGTTTCAATATCCTGCTTGGCCGCCTTAACTGCCAAGGTACCCATGATATCGTCCGCTTCATAATCATCAAGCTCGTAGAGTGGCCAGCCAAATGCTTCAAGCAGTTCGTGCAACATGGGGATTTGTGCGTAGAAATCAGGGGGCGCAGGCTTTCTGCCGGCCTTATAGGCAGGATAGAGCTCGAGACGTCGTCGGATATTCGTTTTTGGTTTGTCCCAGGCCACACACACATAGTCTGGGTTCAGACGCTTGATGACCTCCAGTGCCATAACCGCAAAACCATAGACTCCGCCAGTGGGTGTGCCTTCTCGTGTTGCAAGATTTGGCATGGCGTAGTATCCACGATAGAACACGCTTTTCCCGTCTATGATTGCCAACTTCTTACGTTCAGACATTACAGACAGTATACGCTGCCAGGTATCTATGGAAAAATGCTGACGGTTAAGCGCTCTTATCGAATGCGCTTCTGAGCTGCACTATTGTCAAGTTTTATCTAGGCCGTACGGTTGAGTAGCGACTGGGCAAGACCGCGCAAAAACTGGACGCCTTGGCGTGTCCACTGTCCTGCGCCATGATCCAAAGCCTTTTGAGTCTTCCGCACATGTTCTGTTGCCGTTTCCTGGGCATGTACCAGCGCTTTTGAAGCAACGAGTATGTCTTTACAACGTTCAAACTCAGCAGGCGTGAGCTGTGCATTACCAAGCATCCTGATGAGAAAGTTCTTATTGTCATCGTTCGTATGGGTCAGCGCGTACTCCGTGATAATTGTTCGCTTGCCCTCTCGAATGTCGTCCATAGGGCTTTTACCACTCTCGAACTCCGTGCCAAATGTGCCGAGTATATCGTCGGTGATCTGGAAAGCTTTGCCAGCATGAATAGCATAGTCTCTGATATCTTCCACTGCATTATCGGCACCAGCAAGAATCATACCGACTGCAAGTGGGTTCAGAAAGGTGTAATGTGCAGTCTTCCATTCTAGTACCCGCTCAATATCGTCATCGGATACCTCAGCAACAACTTCATTCATGATGTCATTGGTTTGGCCGTGAGCGGTAATCACCATTGTCTGGTTGATAAGATCAATTGCTTTTAACTTACATGAGCTATCCACGTGAAGTCCAGCAAGAATACGCTGTGCAGCATGTGCACCTGCAAGTGCGGCATTCATGGCAAGTGATGCACCAAAGTGATCAGAATTGTTCGCAAGCTCATGCGAGCGATGATAGTGGGCTAATAATGTGTGCGCCGTTGGCCCTCCGCGCCGCGTTGCTGAGCGATCTTGAAAATCATCGATGATCAAGATGTAGGCATGGAGCATCTCGATCGCTCGTGCTGTCTCGAGAATCATCGCACGGTCGGTTCCGCCACACATCTCATAGCCGACCATGGCTAAGGCACCACGGATCCGCTTCCCTCCCCGTGCAAGAATGGCCAGGTAGGCATCGACTTCAAGCCGTGCATTTTTGCCGAACGATTGCAGGGTCTCTCGTTCCAGTTGCTTGCTATAGGCGCGGATATCTTCGTCGATGAGGTGCTTATAGGCCGCTAATTTGTCGGTAAACAATGCGGTGTCTACCGAAAAGGTCGAATCAGACATTCCTATAGTATACTCTTTTCCGTTTTGGTAGCTAAGGTGTTGTTTAGTACACTATTCAAGTGGAAGACCAAAAAATACTCGCTTTCGTAGGAATGCCCGGTGCCGGTAAGAGCACGCTTGTTGAACACCTAGCCGAAAAAGGGTTACCTAGCGTCTATCTCGGTGGCATCACCGTGAATGAGGTGAGGCACCGAGGACTCACAGTAAATGAAGCGAATGAAAAGATGGTCCGCGAAGAGCTGCGAGCCACCGAGGGGGCCGGTGTGATGGCTAAGCGTATCATCCCTCAGATCGAACAACTCTTTTCCGAAGGACATGATACGGTCGTCGCTGACGGCCTGTATAGTTGGACTGAATATAAGATTTTCAAAGAAAAATTTGGTGATAACATATTGATTATCGCCGTGGCCGCTCCTCGTAAGGTCCGTCATGAACGTCTCGCACATCGCCCCATCCGCCCACTTACCGAGAATCAGGTTACCGCTCGCGAGTACGCAGAAATTGAAAATATTGAAAAGGGTGGACCGATTGCCAATGCAGACTTCACCATAGTGAATGACAAAGATCCCTACGATTTAATTCATCAGCTCGAGAACATCCTCATCGAGCAGAAAATCCTATAAAAATCCCCGGGAATCCGGGGATTTTTTTATTTGATGTAATCGTGAAGTTTTTTGGCGTCTTTGTGCTTGCGCAGTTTCGCAAGCGCTTTGGCTTCAATTTGACGAATACGCTCACGAGTCACTGAGAACTCCTGGCCAACTTCCTCTAGCGTATGACTCTTGCCATCCTCTAGTCCAAAACGAAGCTTGAGGATTTTTTGTTCCCGCTCGGTCAGAGCGCCCAACATATCTTTTACATGCTCTTTCAGGAGTTGTCCGGTCGCTGATTCTTCGGGCGAGATGGTATCTTCATCCTCAATAAAATCAGCTAAGACCGAATCCTCTTCGTCGTCACGAACGCTTGCATCTAAAGATGAGATATCTTGCTTAATTTTCATGATATGCTCAACTTTCTCGACCTCGATCTCCATTGCCTTGGCAATTTCTTCATTGGTTGGCTCGCGGTTAAGCTCCTGAGTCAGACGACGTTGCGTACGGAGAAGCTTATTAATCGTCTCAACCATGTGCACTGGGATACGAATCGTTCGAGCCTGGTCGGCAATAGCACGAGTAATTGCTTGTCGAATCCACCAGGTTGCGTACGTAGAGAATTTGAATCCTTTGTCAGGGTCAAACTTCTCGACCGCACGTAGCAAACCAGTGTTACCCTCTTGAATAAGATCCAGTAGATCAAGGCCACGGCCAACGTAGCGCTTAGCAATAGAGACAACTAACCGCATGTTTGCTTCAGCCATCTTATCTTTTGCGCGCTTTTCACCCGCTACAACTTTATGTGCGAGCTCTAACTCCTCTTCAGCGGTCAGTAGAGGAATCTTGCCGATTTCCCGCAGGTACAATCGAACAGAGTCGTCAGCAATGTCATCAAGGTAGACTTTCTCATCTATGACGATCTCTTCCTCTTCCCCTTCTTCGATGGCCCATTCATCAGTGAGGGCAACCGGGGCTTCTGCTTCGGGTCCTGCTTCACCATTGACGGTTATCGCGATATTGGCTTCCGCCAAGTCGGTATATAAACCGTCGAGAACTTCAGCATTTTCTGGGGTGTCAGGAATGACCGCAAAAATATCCTGCTGGGCTATCTTGGCCTCTTTTTTTGCCTTTTCGAGCAATTCCTTTTTTATATCATCGAATGATGCGTCTTTAGAACCGGTATCTTTAGCCACGGGCGAAGTCTCCTTATAGTTATAAACAAGCAGTTACATCTGCTGTTTTAATAGTGCGTCGAGTGCCTTTGCTTGCTCCAGCAACTCTTTAATTGTGCGCTCGTCTGCATCATGCAGGTCATACGCAATTTCTGCTTTTTTCGTTTTGACGTATTGGTCAATGAGACGGTTTCGTAGTCGCTTGGCTTCGTGACCGAGTTCGACATCGTCCTGATCCTGGTACAACGTTTCGTACTGTAATGATACTATTTTAATATATTCGTTGATTTTTTTCAATTCCGGGGCATCAGCGAGCTTACCATCAAAGTCTGGGTGTGCGTGAAGGTACGAGAGGAGTATCTTACCCGCCTCTTCTGGGAGCATATCTTGGTCGACCTCTCTTAAATGGGGTCGGAGCGCCGGGCGCATCAGCCCCAGCGCTAATAGTTGGTCCTGGTTTTTTTTGCGTTCAAGTGCAAGATGATCAATCTGCACAATTCTCCGTTCATGTTTGCGGTTAGCCCGCTGTGATGGCGTCTCAAGCAACTTACTATGAATAGCCTCCGGCGCGACGCCAAGAATTTCGGCAATCTTCCTGGAATAATGATCCTGCTCAACACTATCTTGTAGCTGGCGAACGACTGCGAGCGTCACATCACTGAATTCACGTTTATCCGGTGCTTTGTCGAGATCAAGCCGCGATTTGTACTGTTCAATGACCCAATCAATCGCGTAGTCAGACGAGGTAATCGCATTCTGCCACAGCTGCGGGTCCTTCTGTATCAACTCGTCAGGATCTTTACCGGCAGGGATTGTAATTATACTCAAACGCACTCCGATCTTCGCGGCAACAGGAATAGCGCGCTCTGTCGCGGCCAGGCCTGCTTTGTCTTGATCAAATGCAAGGCGTATGTCACCCGTAAATTTACTGATAGTCTTCAGATGCATCTCGGTCATGGCTGTGCCGGCAGTAGCCACAACATTACGTACCCCCGCCTGGTGGCTCGCGATAACATCCAGATTGCCCTCAACCAGTACCGCAAACCCGTCTTTACGCAGACTATCCTTTGCCAAATGAAAGCCGTAGACATGTCGTGATTTGTCATATAGCAGGGTCTGGGGCGTATTGAGATATTTTGGAGCATTGGGATCATCTTCTAAGATTCGAGCCGTAAACCCAATTACCCGTCCCTGCTGATCCATAAGTGGCACCATTAATCTGCCGCGAAACATGTCTTGGATTCCACCACGATACCGTCGTGCAGTCAGCCCGGCTTGTGTCAGCTCCTTTTCGCTAAACCCGTGATTTGTCAGATAATTAATCAGTGCGCTGCCATTATTGGGGGCATAGCCTAAACGGAACTCCAGGGCGATGTCTTTAGTAAATTGACGCTTCTGAAACACGTATTCGAGTGCTGTTTGGCTCTTGCTGAAATGTGCCTGGTAGAACTTGCAAGCCATTTCATTAGCGGCAAATAATCGCTCTTTGATTTTAGTATTGCCGGATCCGCGCGAGCCACGGAACTGCTCAAGGTCAACATTGGCCTTTCGAGCGAGTAGCTCAAGCGCTTCCTTGAAGTCCAGGCCTTCCATCTCCATGACGAAGCTAAAAATATTACCACCTTTACCTGAGGAAAAATCATGCCAGATGCCCTTTTCTGGGCTCACCATGAAACTGGGCGTTCGCTCATTACTAAAGGGGCTCAGGCCTTTAAAATTACGCCCGGCTCGCTTCAGCTGCACATATTCGGATATCACATCCTCAATGTTCAAGCGTGATTTAATTTCCTCGACCGCATCCATATCTGGTAACTAGTATGGGGTAATTAGTAAGTAGTGACAAGCAATAGCGATAACAGCCTGGGTGCCACTCCCTTTCTCCTGTAATTTTCTCGGTAACTGAGGGTGGTTTGCCCTTGCCCGTTATTCCTTAACCCTTTATGATTATGCTTATGCAACCACAGCCAGATTACAACTTTATCTTCAATACAGAAAGCAAGAAAAAACGGGCTGTGCTCCCCAGCGGAGGCAGCCAGCGGAACCGTATACTCATTGTGGTACTGGGTGCAATTGGGCTTATGACCCTCATACTTATAGTTATGACGCTTCTCAATTCAGCTGGCAGCGCAAACAAGGATACCCTCCTCCGCGCCGCCCAGCAACAGGCTGAGATTATTCGCATCAGTGACATGGCAACGGAAAGAGCAAAAGGTACTTCAGCTAAGAATTTGGCCGTGACAACAAATCTTAGTCTCCAGTCAGATCAGAAGACACTCATTACAACGCTCAAGAGCCAAGGGGTAAAAGTTGACGCCAAACAGCTTGCACTTGGCAAAGATCCTAAAACTGATTTAGTGCTTACTAATGCCGAACAAGCAAATCGTTTTGACGAGGTATACGTTGAGACCGTCAAGCAGCTCCTCACTGAGTATCAACGCACACTCAAAAGTGCATACGACAGTACTGACAGTAAGAAACTACGTGATATCCTTTCTGCTCAATACGAGAACGCCGGTTTACTCGCTACTGCTCAACAATAGACGCGACGAGCATCTAGTATCTCAACAGAGTTTAGGCGCTACTCAACAGGTGGCGCACTGGTGTCGATACCGGCTACGAGATTGTAGCTATGGAGTATGAGGCCCTGTATCTCTTCCCAGGGTAGCTGGCCACTGAGCACAATTGTGTTCCAATGCTTTTTATTGAGATGATAGCCGGACATGACTGACTCATATTTATCACGTAGTAACTTGCTCAACTGCGGGTCACATTTGAGGCTGATGCGCACCGGGGTCTTTCCCTCCGCTATAAGTGCAAACATCTTGTCATGTACCGTATACACAGCAACTTCCTCACCAAAGGGATAGTCCCGCAGAGCATGGGGCATACTCAATACATATTCTTCAACGGTCTTGTGATCCATGCACAGCATTGTACCAGAAAGATTACTGGTATGCGTGTGTTAGTGTCTCCCATCCGAACTGGTTCGATGCGCCAGACGGTCGCCAGCGATTGACCATCTTAAGAGTGTTCGGCATCGGCGTGTTCAACCTTGTTGGATTACTGTAGGCGTTGTATGGCACCTCCCATCCCAGTTTACTCATAAAACCGCTACCAGCACCTACTCCGCCGAGAGGAGCTCGGCCACATGGTGAGCTCGGCCACGTCACCGAACCCGATGCGAGGAATGATTCGTAATACTTGGTAAACTGTTCAAGCCCCGTCGTGAGGCGGGTTTTCTCCTGGGCGTATAAATCAACCCCCTGTATGCGTGCAGTCTCTGCCGCATAAAAGAGCGATCCTAGCCCCATGACAACGTGGCCTGCGTCACGACATTGTTCCTGAATCATGCCGTTTACATAGGCAAACCCCGGCGCGTAGTCACATGTCGTCGTGACGGTGCCATACCCTGCCCACAGACAACGGATTTTTGCAGATGTATCATACTTCCCTCCTGGTGGCGCAACCGGTATGGCACCGTCACTTGTAAGGTAAATGTATGCTTTTGTCCGTGCTGACCAGCGATTCACTGCACTGTCAAACAGGGTCTTATCATCAGTGAACACGGCAATACTCATTGTTGCATTAATAAACGAGAGGTCCCAATTTCCATTGGAAAATATCGCAGCCTCAGATGTCCCTACGAATGCAGGTACGAGGTGTGTCTTGAGTACCGCGCTGAATGCAGCCGTATCAAACACTGTTTCACCACTCTGGGGGGTATAGGTATGTTTCATAATTTCGGCTGCTCGAACCATTGATTCTGCAGTCCAGGCAAGTTGTAATTTTGCCTGGTTTCCAGTAACACCCTTCAAGTGCGTCGAAAAAGCGTTGAGAGTCTTGATCGAATTCTGTCCAGCTACACGGTCGTTCTTGTAGTAATACATAAGTGCCTGGGTATAGGCAGCGACGCCGGCATTATTGAGACTCGTACAAAGTGCTGCATTCGTATCACAGTTCACTGTGTAATCAAAGTTCGGATATCCAATATATGTAATACCGTCTGAAGAATTTGGAGCGGTTCCTTTTGACCAGCTATAAAACTTATTATAGCCATTCGTCCACGGATTAGTACCTGCCACAACCTTAGACTTCACGAAGTCTAACTGCGATTTATCCATAAGAATACCCGGATGTTTGAATGACCCAGGCGTCGTTGTTCCGAATTGGATGGCTTTTCCACCGGACGCACTTGTATCAGATATTATCGTCGCTGGTGCGGATACTGACGAACTTTCAAGTTCTAATGATGCGGTGGGTGTAGCTGCCCGAGAAAGCGCGAGCATAATCGTCCCAGCAAGTGCGAGCAGGCTGATGCTGGCGAAAGCGATAGTAATCTGTTTATGGGTCATCTTGCGCATATTTTTAATTCAAGCCAGGGCTTTTAACAAGTAGGTTGTCGATATCAATATGGCCAGTTCGTCTACTGTCCCATGTCCCAACCGGGTCGCTCGAGCCACCACCTCTGAAAATTGCCCATGCAATATGCGTAGCTTTTAGCTCAGGGAAATATCGATAGATGTAGCTCGTAGAGTCTTTGACAAGTACTCCGTCGAGCCACATACGATGTATCCCGTCAGCCCGTGGTGTACCGTCGACGTTGAATCCATTCAGCTTATGATACTGCTTGACCGTGTGCCATTTATTGACAGCAAACCCTTTGGAGGTACGGATATTATCACCACAAGTACTTGTTTTCTTGTAATTATACATATAGCCTATCCACTCGTTGCCAGGGGGGGTTGGAACACTATTGTAAGCTGGGGGGCCAATCCACATACCACGGGCAGACCATACTTTATACAGGGGGTCGTTTGTACCGAGTGCTGGATCAACATTTCTACACGCTGCTGCTGTGCCCACAGACGTTCCATCTATTGCACCTGCGAGGCCGGGGAGCTTACCACCACCTTTCCACTCAAATGTCGTGCCGTCAGCGTTATTTGCAAAACGGATATCATATTGAATCGATACTTCCTCTACCACCGAAGATAGACGAGGGAAGGTTACGATGCCACTCGCACCACCGAGATATTTGCTCAGATTTGCAGCAATGCCATCACTAGCGGGCAACGTCTGGCGGATATAATTACCCCTTCCCGACTCAGAACGAATAGATGTATTAACGAGATTTGAGGTGCCGGCAAGCATATTAGGATCGCCCATGGCATTTTTGTAGTCAGTGACTGAAATCGGACTGGAGACAGGAATCGAATCAAATGTTGTGTTCAATATAACTTTCTCCGTGGGGGTAGTGATTGGCTCTGGGCCAAATTTTACCGCCTGCCCCCCTGATGCGGTTGTGTCACTGATTTTAGTCGCCGGTGAACTGACCGTGCCCATCTCCCCTTCCAGAGAAGCCACAGGAGTTGCCGCACGGGAGCTGATCAGTACATAGGCGCCAACCATGCCAAAAACAACTGCCACGAGAAGCATTGGTGTCCACTTCTGTAATAATCCTTTATTAATAAAAGTCTGGTATTTTGTGACTGCGTTATTCTTCATAGTTATTACTGCATTTCCTTTAGGTGCATTGTGCTGCTTTTTCATACCACTACTCAACGATAATTGTACCGCTAAAAGCCTCAGGGTTTAACTCATCATGATAGTGGTAAGTCCCAGCCTTATCAAATACGAACGTATAGGAATCTCCCGCATTGAGTGGCGTGGGGGCAAAGAATCCTTCTACTTCATCATGCTGCGGATGCGGATCGCCTGCAACTTGGTGAATAGCTTCATCGGAATTCTGCCATGTGACTGGCTGACCTTTCTTAACCGTAATTGCTGCAGGGCTAAAGCCTTGATCGGTAATTGATATGACGGCCTCAGGCAACACTTCTTCGTTCACTGTTTTTGAAGCATTATTGTTTGCAGGACTAGCAGAATCTTTATTATTCCACGCTACGGCTCCTGCGGTAGCAAGTACCAGTAGTAATGCCGCAAGGAGTAAGCCGACTTGCCGTTTCTTATTTTTGTCCTTAAGGGGACCTGATGTGTACATCTCGTGTGGTTGTTGTGAAGTATCCATTACTATCCCCCTATCGCTTACTGAGAATTACGTTCTTAGTAGTGGTTGCTCCGGCCGAAATAGTCACTGTGTGTGTCTGGGATTTAAGGCCACTGGCACTGTATGTCGCAACATAGTTACCAGCCGGAAGAGACGTAATTACGTAATAACCACTCACATTTGCGTTCGCGTAGCGAACAGTTCCATTCACCGTAATGCTTACTCGAGCACTTTTTAGTCTGCCCTGAGTAGAAATAGTACCTGCTAGACTTCCTGTTGATACTGGTGCGGATTGAGTTGTTGCTGTAATGGTATTCGATTTAACGCTTGCATTACCGGCAGCGTCCTTGGCGATAACATAGTAGGTGTAAGATGTATTCGCAGATAGACCTGCGTCACCGTAGCTTGTGGATGTCACCGTAGCAATCCTAGTTGTTCCACGGTACACCTCGTAGTTAGCGACACCAGTGTTATCCGTACTTGCGTTCCATGATAGATTAACCTGCGAAGAGCTGACTACTTGTCCAGAGAGATTTGCAGGAGCGGATGGAGCTGAAGTATCAGAAGCGGATGGAGTTGTTGCGGTTACGCTTGCCGATGCAGCAGAGGCATTGTTCGCAGCATCATAAGCCGTAACTCGGTAACCATACGTCGTACTCGGAAGCACACTAGTGTCAGAGTAAACGGTGGCCGTACCTGATGGACAAGTCAATTTACCATCGCTCCGTGCCACGCAGTAACGAGTAACTCCTACGTTGTCCGTACTTGCCGTCCAACTGACGTCAATCCTGCTTGATGAGATGGCACTTGCTCGAACATTCGTAGGTGTAGATGGTGCTTGCGTATCGCCATTTGATACGGTAAACGTGACTATGTCACTTGCCTGGTTACCAGCAGCATCGACAGCAGTTGCTTTGATACTGTGTGTTCCATTCTGAAGCTGTGTCGTGTCCCAGCCAACGCACTGGCCACTAGCCTCGTTCA
Source organism: uncultured Candidatus Saccharibacteria bacterium (assembly GCA_964590315.1). Classification (GTDB taxonomy): domain Bacteria; phylum Patescibacteriota; class Saccharimonadia; order Saccharimonadales; family JALRHH01; genus JALRHH01. The sequence continues at coordinate 31,552 of CAZPVS010000007.1, read as the reverse complement.
TGCAATATGGTGCATTGGCTTCACTTCGGCTAAACACGCCGTCTACATAGAAATCTACTTTTGTAACTCCCGCGCTATCTGTTGCAGTGGCTCCTACTGCCACGCTGCCGGAAACCGTCGCACCATCATCAATACCGAAGAGTGTTACGCTCGGAGCGACCGCATCGCCATTCGCAATCGTGAAGTATATCGCGCTACTCAACGTGCTATTGCCTGCATTATCGTACGAACGCGCGGTCAATTTGTGACTCCCGTTCGTGAATGTCGCAGTGTCGAGCGAACGCTCATAGGTCGGAGCGCCTGTTGCTGTCTTAAATAGCGTATCATCGACATAGTAATCAACCCTAGCGATACCACTACCACCCGTATTATCAGTGGTGTTTACCGCAATATAAATAGTACCGCTCACCTGGGCATTATTAAGTGGCTTGGTGATACTAACGGTCGGAGCGATAGTGTCTGCCGGTGTCGCACAATTGTCGCCAGTACTACCTACGGATGGTACACAGGTCAAATCAGTCGTTGCGATTACTCGATCAAGTACGAGATTTGCTTTGTTTCCAATAAACTTGAATGTGTGTGTTCCGGCTGTGAGAGAGACGTCCAGTTTGGCCCCACTTGATTGACGATCCGTCCACGTCCATGAGTTAGCAGTTACGGAATTTCCGCCAACGTTATAGCAGTTGCCCCCATCAATTTCGAGCAAAAAAGTATTATTCGCCGGCTCAGGAGTCTTAAACCTGTTCCATACACGGTATGTTCCATCTTGCGGAATGGAAACTGTTGTTGTCGTGGATCCATAGCTTGGCGATGGCGTCGTGCACGCCGCAAGTGCACGTTGGCTCGCAATGAGTCCAACCCCAATTCCAGTAGCTATAAGCACTGCAATTGTAAGCAGCGCAATAGTGACCCTCTTGTTCTTTACGTTTGTATTAAAAAGCAATTCGTTTTTAATGTGACGCATATAACCCTACCTTTGTGGTAAGCGTACAGCAGACATTAAGCATTAGCAAGATTTTTATGAATTTAATGCTTGGATTGAGATAAATCGCTTATGCCTGGTTGCGCCGGAACCACTCCAGATAGTATTGCAGCTCAGCAATTGATGCTTGGATGTCATCAAAAGCACGGTGTATCTCTTGCTTCTCGAACTGTACGCCGTACTTCCCCTGCATAAGAATCTTGAGCGCGCTCACGTCCAGCATGCGATAGTGGAGTTTAAGGTCAAGCGCTGGCATCCAGAATTTTAAAAAATTGCGATCGTTATGAATGGAATTTCCCGCAAGCACTGCCGGCTCATCGCCGAAATGCCGTGCTACCAAATCCACTAACTCCTGCTCAACCTGCGCTTGTGGCTTCCCAACTTCCAACTTGTTCAAGAAATCATCCCTGTTCTCTGGATAATCGCGCCACCAAATATTAGCCTGCATTCGCGCAGTCACCGTATCGCGATCCTGTGTAATACGAGCTTCGTAACTTTCAAGTGTCTTGAACGTAAAATCTGTAACCTCTGCCGCAACTTCTAATATGACGTCTTTCGTGGAATCAAGACCAGTCATCTCTAAGTCAACCCAGAGGAGTTTGGTTGGAATTGCTGACTTATCAATCATGAGCCTGATTATAACACCGGCAGAGACCAAACCCGACTGTTACAATATATATATGAAGAAATTTTTTGTACTTGCCGCCCTGGTCGTCTGCTTAGGAGCAGGTTGGTATTTTTTTACACGTGCTGACACCGAGCCAAGCAATAAGCCCGTTCAGCAAACAGATTCCAAACAGACCGCTCCTGCTCTGTCAGATTCTCAGCCTGCCCTATTCGACAAAGCCCGTTATTCTGTCGATGACCCGGTCAGCATATGGGTTGTAGCAAATAAACAGCGTCCCCTGAACCCTAAAGAATACGTTCCCAATGACTTGACGAGTATCGGGAGTGTACAGCTCCGACAAGAGGCTGCCCAGGCGCTCACCAAGCTTAGGCAAGCTGCTTCTGCACAAGGACTCACAATCACCCCGCTCAGTGGCTACCGATCTTACACAACACAAGTTACCGTGTACAACAGAGAGGTGTCCCACTATGGACAAGCTACAGCAGACACCCAAAGTGCCCGGCCGGGACATAGCGAGCACCAAAGCGGCCTGGCTGTCGACGTTGGGGGCGGTGGGTGTGGTATCGAAGATTGTTTTGGTAATACCCCTGAAGGAAAGTGGCTCGCCGCGAATGCTCATACGTATGGCTATGTTATCCGGTACCCAGAGGGCAAACAGGACATTACCGGCTATCGATATGAGCCGTGGCATATCCGTTATGTAGGACTTGAGCTTGCCTCAGAAATGAAAAAGCAAGGAGCCCTGACTCTCGAAGAGTTCTTTGGGCTCCCTGCTGCAGCAACGTATTGATGCTCTTATTTTGCTGACTTGAGGGCTTCAGCAAACCACACCAGTTGCTGGGCCTGACTCGATAATGCAGTCTGCGGACCATACGGATTGGCGGCAATTTCTTCATGCAACTCCCCATCATCAGAAATGACCTCCCCTACCCGGTGGCTGAAATAAATGGCTTGCGGGATAGTCACTGCCCCAACGCCAGGCAACGCATTGCGTAGATTACCGACTGCCTGCGCCCCGCCAGTTGTGCCGTGGCCAATCAATGCGACTGGTTTCTGCTCCATTTGATAGTCTAGAAAATCGATTGCATTCTTCAATACCCCCGATGTTGCTCGGTTGTACTCGGGGGTCACTAACGCGTAGCCATCAAATTGGGCAATTGTATCTAGCCATCGCTGTACGGCGGGCTCAGACTTTCGCTCTGGATTATATCGAGGGCTCACTGACTCTTCGAAGAATGGCAGTGCGTGATCTTTCAGATCAATTATCGTTACATCAGCGTGTTTCTTTATCTCTTCAGCAACCCAACTTGCCAGCCGGTCAGTGACACGACCCTCCCGAGTGCTCCCAATAATTACTGCTATGCTTGTCATAAGAACTCCTTGTTTCAGTACGCAGTAAAACAATAGCCAAAGACCTCAGCGCACCGTAGTGCGGCTTCCTCTGGCCTATCGTTTTATATTATGCTATACTTTTTATAGTTAACAGGATCTAGTATAGACCCATTACTATACTTTGTAAAGCCATGAATAATCTACCCTCCTCACCAGTTATAGAAACCCGAATTGGATGTATCGCCGGAGCGATGGAAATCATCGGTAATAAGTGGGCTGCGCTCATACTGCGTGATCTGACTACCGGACCAAAACGATTTTCCGAACTAGAGAAATCTGTCGGGAACATTAACCCTCGGACGCTTTCCGCTCGGCTGGATGACCTGCAAGACCACGCTATCATCACCAGGAAATCATTCGCCGAAGTACCGCCTCGCTGTGAATACACCCTCACCGGCAAGGGCCGTGATCTCATACCGGTACTCGAGCAAATGGCCGCCTGGGGCGACAAGTACTATGAGTCCCCTACTCTTGCGTAAAGTCTAGGCAGGCGGAATTAATACAATAATGTTGTCCTTTGGGCGAATCATCAGCAGCAAAGACATGTCCAAGATGTCCGTTACAATTTTTGCACACTACTTCAGTACGCTGCATACCTGAGCTCGTATCATCACGAAGCTCAACCGCATCGTTCGTCGCTGGATCAGAGAAACTCGGCCAGCCGACGAGTCCCGGTGTCTGCGATTCGTATTTGTCTGCACTCGTAAAAAGCGACGCACCGCAATTAGCGCAGGTATACATGCCGGTTTCGTCATGATGGAGATACTTACCGGAGCCAGGCAGCTCTGTACCCTTACCGAAAAGTATTCGCTTTTGTTCTTCAGTGAGATGAGGATTTTGTTGCATGACGTTTTTTACCCCAGCGCCACTTTGGTGGCTCGCCATATTTGAATGAGAGATACAGTAGTGCCACAATGTCTGCCACGACGATGGCAATGAACGCCACGGTGTTGCTCAGTGGTGGTTCTTGTTCGCCATACGGCACCATCAGCCACGCAAGCGCATTGAGCCAAACCGCAAAGAAAACTGCGTAGGCCACCCATCCCTGCCAGGTAGCAGGCATGCCCCATCCCCAGCCATAGCGCTTCGGCTTAAACCAATAGTTTTGCTCTGCTTTACTCACGGAGTTAATCCTTCTTTTTATCAAGTTTATCGAGCTTGAGACCCATGATGACAAAGTAAATGACCACGGCGACTGCGATGAACTTAATTGTCGCATCAATGAGCATCCCGAAGTTGAACTCACCTGAGCGATCACCAATCTGCACGAACCACGTCAGGCCTTCCAGACCGCCTTTACCCACTAACAGGTCAACCATGGGAGTAATGACGCTCCCCACAATATTTTTGACGAGTTCTGAGGCTTGCGTACCGATGGCAAGACCGACTGCAAGGCCGATGACCCCCTGCTTACGAATAAAGTCACCGAATCCTTGTACCTTGGAGTGGACGGGTGCCACGGGTAACTTCTTGACGGCGCGCTTTGCCCGAGCTGCTTTGGCAGCAACTGCAGCCTTGCGTGCTTCTGAGGCCGCTTTTCGTGCGGTTGCGGCAGCTTGTCGAGCCTCTTGTGCACTGCCTTGTGTGGTTTTTTTAGATGAAGCCATGATCTCCTCTTTCGTTCGGTTATTGCCCACTTCTTGCTTCTAGTATACGACGAATTGCAACAGCGAAGGCAGCCTCTTTTAAGGAAGCGCTTGAGTGCGTGCTGTATTCATAGATAGCAGCGGTTGCCTGCACCAGATAACGACTCAACTCAGTATTTACCGCATCTTCTGTCCAACGCTCACCTTGCTTATTCTGGAGCCATTCTAAGTAGCTCACAATCACACCGCCAGCATTCGCAAGAATGTCCGGCACCACAATAACCCCCTTACCCGTCAGATACTCATAGGCTGCGTCGTTAACCGGCCCGTTGGCTAGCTCAAGGATTATCTTTGCTTTCACCTGGTGCATATTCTCTTCAGTAATAACATCGCCCAGTGCGGCGAGAACCAGCACATCCACATCCGATACGATAAAAGCGTCATTGGTTATTGTCACGGCATCTTCGGCCTTATATTGCGAGAGTGCGCCCTGCTTTTTCTTGAAGGTATCGACTTCCAGGGCACTTAGCCCTTCTGCACGCTGCGGGCCGCCTGATGAGTCAGTCGCAGCCACGAGTCGCCACTTCGGCTGCTCAATTTCAGCAATACAGGCAAAAAACGATCCCACATTCCCAAAACCTTGCACGCCAACCGTGATACTATCACCCCCCTTGCCCATGTGCTGCAATAACTCACGGAGCACAATCACACCGCCGCGGCCGGTCGCGGCTTCACGACCAAGACTGCCTCCTTTATCAACTGACTTACCCGTAAAACTTGCTTTTGAGGTATCACCCGTCTGGCGCTCGTACTCGTCAACCATCCAATCAATAATAGTCGCATTGGTGTTTACATCCGGTGCCGGAACATCAGTGTCTGGCCCAATATGTGGCACTAAATAGGCCGCATACTTACGGGCGAGTTCTTCGAGTTGCTCGGGAGTCAAATGACGAGGATCAACTGCCACACCGCCCTTTCCACCACCCAGCGGTAATCCAACTGCGGCCGTCTTAAATGACATGAGTGTTGCAAGTGCTCGTACTTCCTCTAAATTAACTTCTGGATGAAACCGGACACCGCCTTTGTATGGACCTAAAACATCCTTGTGTTGCACGCGATATGCCGCATGCACCGCTCCGCTCTCAAGCGTGATATCAAAAATGTGTTCGTTATCCGTCGACAGAAGATATTCTATGTCACCTTCGCTTAAGCCCAGGTTTTTTCCCACCCGTTCAATAATGGCGTGTGCCGTTTCAAGCATATTTCCTCCTTGCAGAAATCATCGTATGCAAGCCATTGTACGCCTCAAAACAAATAATAATAGGGAGAATTTATTGTGTAAATTGCGTCAGAAAATCATCGGCGCGATAGCTGATGATTCGCTTTTGATCTGGATCGAGTTTATCTAGTTTTTGCAATACGGTACGCATGCGGGGGTTTTTCTGTAGTACTGCTCGATGTTTCTCTACAAACCGCCAGTACAAGCCGTCCCACACATTCGTCCATTCACCCTCTTGGTAATCACTTTTATCAATCAGTGTTTTACTGTCACATATAAATGGCCCGCCGACAAGCGTCGTATTGTCTGCAAATTGACTCAGGCTATAAATGTGCGGCACCAATGCCCAGTCCTGTGCATCAACAAACAGTTCACTGAACCATTGGTATATATCAATTGGTGCAATTTCACAGATTATCATGAGTGTACCAGCAACCAGAAGACGCTCATTATGACTCGCATAGCCCTTCGCCAGCACACGACGCACTACATCATCAAATACCGGTAGGCCGGTCGTGCCCTGATACCACGCCAGAGTCATACGGCGAGTTGCCTTCAAGGGGTTTGCTTGGCGCATGCTCGCGCTGCCCATTAGTGATACACCTCTGATAAATTCGCGCTGCCCAAGCACCTGACGCACAAACAATTCAAGACTTTCCAGCGGCACCGGTTTTTGTGCATGCCGTTGCAGTGCGGCGCTAACAACTTGCTGAGGGCTGAGCAATCCTATATTCAAGCTTGACGACAGAACACTATGGAACAGCCATGGTGCCTGGCTGTCGAATCTATCGACATGCGGCCCATAGCCATCAAGTCGATGCTTCACGAAATCATCCAGCCATTTCGCAGCCTCTTCGTGACTCGTTGGCCAAATGCAATCCGTACTACCCGGGTTCTCGGGGAAATGCTTCTGTACATAGACTGTTGCGTCATGGATCCACTCATTACTGCCGAATACACCAAAAGTTGGTAGTTGCTCATCCTTCTTGGCTGGTTTTGCGGCAAGCATCCATTGGCCACCCACGGGCTTGTACTCTTCTATGAGAATATTAAACCGCTCGCGCTGCCACTGGTAAAACTCATCAAAGGGATGACTGTGCCGCTCAGAGAAATATTGCCGTACTTCTTGTTCCTTGAGATAAAAATTGGGACTCGGCAAAAATTCTATAGCCGGAGCCTGCTCGCCCATTTCCCGGCGTGCCTGCAATAATCGGGTTGTCAATATTTCGTTACACGGATCAAACATGTATACGCGGTCATACCGCTTGACCTTCTGGAGCAGGTCAGTTGCCTGCATAAAGACATCGAGCTCAATATAATCAACTTTGTAGTTTGCCGGCCACAACACCTCCTGAGCATAGCGGCGCATACTTGCGCGCATCAGGATTAATTTTTGTTTGTGGATACGCTGGCGATACTCGGGATCAACACCAAATAGCAGCGGCTCTTCAACCAGCATAATATTGTCGACAGCTGGCAGGTGTTCAAGCGCAAAAAGCTGGTGGGGATAAAGAATAAGGGTTGATTTCATATTTGTTGGCCATTTACGATGCGCCAATCAGCGTGGCAGGCGTCATTGTGGGGGTGGCGTGAGGCTCGCTTCATACCGCTTATTCTTACAGATTACGCCAAAAAAATCTATACGCCGTACACGTAAGCAGCCGAAAAGAGACATTATCGCGACCATACAATCGATATCTGACGTTCGTTACATGCGTTCTGGTGCATGAATACCGAGCAGGTCGAGACCATCCCGCAACACCGCTGCATAGATACCTACCAGTGCGATTCGCTCTGTTTGACGCTCGCTACCGATGACATGATTCTGCTCATAGAAACGGTTGAATACTTGCGCTAATTCATACAGGTAGGTACACACATGGTGCGGCATAAGATCAACCGTGGCGCGCGCAACAGCTTCCGGATACTCGGTAAGTTTCTGTACGAGTGTTCGTTCACCGCTATCAATTGTGGCAAGAGGTGCGGACTGTGCTGGAGCTTTGGCTAAGATACTCCGGGCACGAGCGTGTGCATATTGCAGATAGGGGCCACTATTACCTTCCAGGGCAACAGACTCTTCAGGATCATAGATAACATCGGCACCGATGCGATTCTTGAGAAAAGCGTACTTCACCGCAGCTAAGATGCTGCGTTCATCGTGTGCCCGACCGGAACGAGTACCTGCGGCACGAGCAGCAGTCAGAATATCGAGTGCGCTGACGATATTGCCTTTCCGTGAACTCATCTTCACTCCTCCGGCCAACTTCACGACACCATGGGTTAAGTGCTTTGTCCGTCGCACCGGTTCAGGCTGGAATTGTTCGATACTCTTCAAGACAACCTGCATGTACTGATCTTGTTCATTAGCAGTAATAACAATGGATTCATTAAACTGATAATCCTGCCATTTGGTCTCAAGCAAGCCAACTTCTTTTGCTTCATAGGTTGGCAAACCTTCGGAGTTCATAAAGACACGGGTGTGGAGTCCATGTGCCTCACCATTGAAGATGACGGCACCATCACTTTCTTGATAGACCGTACCGGTGTGTGCCCGGACCGTCTCAATACCACGACTAATCACTTCACTCTCTGGAATAAACCGGTCAAATGGTACCACCCCGAGCTGCTGATAGAGCAGCGCAAAATAGTCATAGCTCCACTGGCGAACCGTCCAATAAATGTGTGCAAAGGTAGAGTCATGATCCTGGGTCGCATGAATCTGATAGACTTTTTTGTTCGTTGCTATGATTTCTGCTCGAGCAGTTTCGTCATCATCATACGCAGCGTTACCTGCCACATAGCGCTCACCTAACCATGTCGACCGGTCTTCTTCAGCTATTGACGCAAGTTTTTCTGGATATTCACCGCCGAGCTCTTGCACAATTGCCCACAAACTCTTCCCCACATGCAGTCCCACGTCACCCCCATAATTGAGACGAATAGTCTGGGCACCACTCCGTTCGATAAGACGTGCGATAGCATCACCAACCAAAGTGGTATACAAATGCCCCGCGTGCAGCGGCTTAAGTGGATTCGGATCAGAATACTCAACGAGAACTGTCCGTTTAGACGATGGAACAGGTTGGAGCACAGTAGCCAGCTCGGCGAGTAACACCTCATCGCGCACTCGAATATTAATAAATCCTGGCCCAGCAACAGTTACCTCAGTGATAGTTTTCACGAGGTTTTCACGGGTTTTCACGGCAATTGCCTCTGCAATCTCCCGAGGGTTCTGGCCTACTTTCTGGGCCAATTGAAGGGCGACATTCGTCGCATAATCACCAAATTGTGGATCCGGACGCGTCAATACTACCGCTACCTCAATAGCAAATAGTTCCTTGCAAATCTCTGCCAGGGCCTGGCGTATCATATCCATATCAGCACGAATTATAACAGATGTACGCCTTTATGGCTTCGGTGTTCGTATGGCACGGATGATCTCATAGGCGACCGCATAAAACACGGTGATGAGCAGCGCAAAGGATAGCGTCACCACAAAAGCCTGTGGATGATTGAGGGGGTTAATGATATTGTCCGAAATATCAAACAACAGCGCATCGGGTTGTACAAGCGCATCCCACGTATTCCACCGCAAGACTCGACCAAGATAAATTGCATACCCACACAGCAGAAAAACCATCGCCATCATCGCGTAACTACGAAGCATGGTGGTGCGTTTTTGCACTTCCTTATGCACCAGATATGCACCAAGATACCCTGCAATAAACCCGTTAAATATGAACGAGGTGAACAGCACCGTATCAAAGTAGACGCTTACCTCCCCGGTCAAATGCACATGAACTAAATCGCTGACCATATAGAAACTATTGGGAAGGAAGCCGAGCCACGCGATAGTCAATGCGATGTTCTGCCAACTCCGCCAACGCGACCGCCGGAGCCGAGTAACCAGCCACCATGCGAACAACGGCGCGGCCCACGCTAACAGCAAGTTCCACAGCATGAACCAATACCGGAAATTCTCAGCCCCAACAAGACGCAACCCAAACAATAGAACACTGGTAGCATTTGCGAGTACGAGTGCATATACAACACGGCGATACCGATGCACCTGCACAGTTTTCGCGGCTCCACGGAGAGAAGCACCAGTACGATGCGCTGTACGCGTCATGCGGCGGGACTTGGAGTGTGGAGGCTGCGGTTTTGTCATGTGCTCATTATAAACTACGTAGCGGATGACCCCTCTACACGGTATAATGAAGGAAATGAAAATTTTAACGCTATTTCTTGATCTCTGCCGCACAATCGTTCGGGGCTGGATGAAACATGTAGCACATGTACTCAATACCTTAACCGGTGGGAAACTTAGCCCGAATACCGTGACCATCGTCGGATTACTGGCACATCTCCCGATTGCCTATCTTATTGCCGTCAACAGCTTCTGGTTGGCAGCAGGGCTCCTGGTAGTATTTGGGCTCTTTGATGCACTGGACGGCGAACTTGCCCGCCTGCAGAAACGCGCCAGTAGTGCCGGCATGTTGCTCGATGCCTCAACCGATCGTATGAAAGAAACTGTCTTATACTGCGGGGTGGCATACAGCCTTATCGCGACTGACCGCCCTGAACTTGCAGTATGGGCAGTCGCGGCTTGTGGAGCCAGTCTCAGTGTCAGCTACGTCAAGGCAAAGGGTGAAACAGCCATCAGTGCCAGTAAGTTTACCCCAAATGAAATTAACCGCTTATTCCAAGATGGCCTCTTGCGATTTGAGGTCCGGATGGCGCTGCTCGTCATCGGTTTGCTCACAGGCTGGCTGGCACCGATTGTGGCAACAATCGCTCTCCTATCTGCCTACACCGCTATCGACCGACTCATCAAGATCACCAATAAACTCCAAGCTACTGAAGAAGCCTAGATGTACAAGGTTGACCTCCACACCCATTCAAGTGCTTCACCTGATGGAGGTATTACCGCTGAACAGTATAAGAAAGTTCTTGATGGTGGCATCCTCGACGCTATAGCAGTAACCGACCACAATACCATTGCATTGGCACAACAACTTCATACCGAATTAGGTGACCGCATCATCGTTGGGGAAGAAATCATGACAACGCAGGGCGAAATTATCGGCCTTTTTCTGACCAGCCTTGTACCTGCTGGTCTCAACCCGCTTGAAACGGTAAAACACATTAAAGACCAGGGTGGCATCGTGTACATTCCGCATCCGTTTGAAACCATCCGTAAAGGCATGAGTGCGCAGAGTCTGGAATCAATCGCTGATTACATCGATATCGTTGAGGTGTGCAATGGACGTGCTTTTTTGCAGAACAGAAGTAGTACGGCAGTCGTCTGGGCGCGACTGAACAATATTGATGCGGCTGCCAGTAGCGACGCACACGGACAGAAAGGTCTCGGCAAAACCTATAGCGACCTGCCAGAAATGCCGACCAAGGAAACGCTGCTGACAGTCCTGGACCGTGCCGTGCTTCGCACCGGGCACCCTAGCATACCTGCGCTGCTCTATCCCAAATATCACCGTCTCCGAAAACGCTTGAAAGGTAGTCGATGAGCGATATACCGCTCTACCTCGAAGCTTTGCTTTTTTTCCTTCCGGCTGGAGCCTCCAATATGGCGCCCGTATTCGCCAGTAGACTGCCTTATATCCGCAATTGGAACACCCCTCTTGACGGAGGACGTATCTGGCGGGGACAGCGTATCTTTGGCCCTCATAAAACGTGGCGGGGACTGCTCAGTGGCCTGCTCTTTGGCACATTTATTGGCCTGCTGGTGCACCAGCTATTCCTGGCTGAATACTCGCTCGGACTATACCTTGCAGCGAGCGCTGCCATGAGTATTGGGGCGCTCACGGGTGATGCAGTAGAGAGCTTTTTCAAGCGCCAGCGGCAGATCCCGTCTGGCCGTGCGTGGTTTCCTTTTGATCAGACGGATTATATAGCCGGTGGGATTCTGTTCACCCTGCCCTTCTATCTCTTAAGCCCCGTATTTATCCTATGCATTTTTGCGTGGTATTTTGGGCTGCACTTATTCAGTAGCTATATTGGTTTCCTGCTCGGTCTCAAAGACCAGCCCATCTAGCATCTTTTTCTGCAGTAACGAGTGATTCCGTCCCGAAAACATCAGTACACTCCAGATCAGTAACGAGGGCAAAAATCCGGCTCGTCTGTGACGGCATTGCCTTGAGGGCTGCGACCTTTCGTGCGGTGATCTCTGGTGGAAGTGTCACATGAATATCACATTCGGCAGCCGGGATTACGACCGGTTTCTCAATCGCAAAGTAAATATTTAATTGCTCATCGAGCCGCCGCAAGCACGACTGATATCGTTCTTCGGTATCAACTGCAAAGTACACCTGGGGTGGCTGCGACGCCCTCTTGGCGGCTGCTCGGGCCCACCGTGAGACACAGCGATGGTCGGGATGCCCTGTTAGCCCATCGGGGGGAAACGTAATAAGACTATCGGGACAATACTGCTCAATGAGCGCAAGAATATTTTGTATCGCGGTAGCATCATCTATTTGATCACACTGGCCATCAGCATACCCAAGCCAGTGGTGATCTACGACGCCAAGTGCTTGCATGGCAGCATGCATTTCTTGTTCACGAATACTGGCAAGCTGATCTGCTGGCCACAGAGCCTCGTTAACCACACCTGCCTCACCTTTTGTAGCCGTGACACATGCGACCCGCTGGCCATTATCGACTGCCGTAGCCAATATACCGCCAATCATAAATGTCTCGTCATCAGGGTGCGCCCACACCCCCATAATCGTGCCAAGCTGCATTATGTCCCCGACATGAGCAGTCATGATAATAACCTACGCCTCAGCGCGTTCCTTCGCCCGCTGTTCGGGGGTTTCATCTGGTCGTGCATAATCATCCTCGAGGCGCCATGTGGTGCCTGCTTCGGGGGTGGAAACCTCTATGACATCACAATCAGTGATACCAATTAGGCGATGCTTTTGACCAATGGCAACGGTATAGCCGACACCAGGCTGCAGCTCGGTTTGAATAAGCTCACCAGTGCTATCCTCCCACATGACGGCCGCCCGTCCTGCCATTAAGAAAAAGCTTTCCTGCTTTGTATCGTGTATTTGCAAACTCAGCCGTGCACCAGCATGCACATGAATGAGCTTACCCATGTACGGCATGTCATCGGCAGGCACCCAGTGAATCTCATACCCCCACGGTTTATCGATGCGCTTCTGATATGGCGCAGTTGAGAAAGATGAAGGGTCATACTGTGGGTATGGAGCGTCTGACATTTATGCCACCAGTTCCTTTTTGAATTTTTCTACTAATTCAACAGGTGCAGGGTTCAGACCGTTCGCAATACCGGTATAGAGCGAGACGAAATCACCGAGCGCAATAGTCCATAGAAGCTGCTCAAGTATGGTGCTGCCATGCGCAGTAACAATTTCTGGGGTAGGACGCATGCCAGAAAGTAACCGTTCGCTAACGCTAAATCGCTTCTGCACTTGCGGATGCTCGAGAGTACTACGAAGGTCAATAACCACATATGGTTTGTCGACTGGTTGTTTGCTCCACCCAATGAATTCATTATGGTTGAACTCCGGATATTGCCCCGCCCATGCAATTTGTTTGGCATTCTCATTGAATGAGATCTTCCATTTATACGCTGCAGGGAACAATTTTGGTCCTCCGTAAATTACCACTGACTTTCCCAGCACCTCAAGGGCGAGCTGCTTTGCCGGATTTTCTGTAGTTTTTACGGTTGGCAACCATGACTGTATTGCACCACTGAGAAACCCTGCTGCCTGTGTTAGCTCGTTACTGAAATCATCTGCCAGTACTCCTGTCTTGTGAAGGATATCGAGTAGTAACTTATAATTAGATAATACCGCGTATCGTGGCTGTACTACTTTTGGGAGCTCGCCCAGCAGATAGCCCTTTGCCGTTGCCACTTCTTGGAGCGCTCCACCCCCTGCAATAATCGCAATCTGCGCACTTTTGGCCTCTGCCTGTTCAAGCGCACTGAGTGTTTCCTCGGTATTTCCCGAGTAACTCGCTGCAATAACAAGGGTCTTCTCGTTCACATAATCAGGTAGATCGTAATCGCGCACCACCTCAAATGGCACACGTAATTTCGGCCAGGTATGTACCAGTAGTGCGGCAAGCGCTGACCCCCCCATACCGGCATACACCACATTATCAACTGCCTCAAATGTCTGGTTTCCGGTGAAAGTAAATTGTTGTGTGAGCTGCGAGGCTTGTTTCTCTGCAATACCCAGTGCATCTTGGGTGTCACGTTCATGGATGTACTTAAGATCGTCGAGCATTATATCTCCTGCATACGCTATTGCTTGTCACTGAAGTTTGATATGATACTTATTGTAAATTGTGAAAAGCTAATTGTGAAATTACTCGCCAAGCGAGTGAGGGGGTGGGATGTTCGGACAAAGCAACGATCAACAGTCGCATGACGACCAAAATAATCTTAATAACTTCTTTGATACTAATACGCCGTTTGGCGCTCCTGCTCCCGGTGCTCCGGTCGGCCCGCTCACTGGGGCTGATGGATCTGCCCCTGCTCCTGCCCCTGCTACCCAGATGGACGACACCACCTCGGCCACCCCAGTTGTTGATGCCAATCACGATGAGTTATTGGATATCAAACAGGGTGCCCTCCAGGAGCTGACCCCCCTCGTCGGACACCTCGAACAGTCGCCCGAAGAAAAATTCAAAACAACGATGATGATGATTCAAGCTACTGATGATCACACACTCATCAAATCAGCCTATGACAGTGCCAAGCAGATTACTGATGAAAAAACGCGCGCCCAGGCACTACTCGATGTTGTCAACGAGATCAACTATTTCACACAGCACCACCAGTCATAGGACTATGAATCGGCTTCAGTAATACCCTCCGGCCTGGAGGGTATTTTAATACCAGACTAGGCTCATGTGGGACGGTACACGTACCGCACGGGTGCCGCTGTTTCCTGGTTCTCTGCGGGCATTGCTGGCAATGCCATAGAAGTCGGCTGCTGGTGTAGGCTTATTTTTGCAACAGTGGCGTTCAAGCCGCGTATCTCATTCTCAAGTGTCGCAAGACGTCCTTCAAGCGCAACTGCTCTACGTATCAGCTGCACACGCTGGTCTTCACTCTGTTTTAGAAGTTGCTGGCTGTGTTGGTGCATTGCAGAAAGGTTACGAACTGCGTCCGCCAGAATAATCACGTCCTGTTTCATGGCGACACGCTCCATGGCTCTATTGAGCGTAATCTGCAAGATATTTTGAATATCCTGCCGAGTAATTGGGGTCATGGTTGAAATCTCCTTCCTATACGATAAATCCCGTATATAAATTCCGATCCGTATTCGACCTCTTTCCTCCCCTTAACCGCTACACCTCCACAAGGTTCTAAGCGGATTATAGCAAACACACAGGCGGGCTGCCTGTGTGCTACATCACGTTAATTTTGTGATTAAAACGTTTATTCGTCGCCGGGGCCGGTATTGATTAGCTCACTGGGGCCAGTAGTTGGCGTGGTGGTAGGACTCGCAGATGTACTGCCGTTCTGGGTTGTTGTACTACCCGCTACCCCACTTGATGGCGTACCAGTCGAAGGCTCGTCTGTTGTGCCGGTGCCTGCTGCAGCAGGAGTATCTTGGCCGTCAGTAGCGTCGGGGTTCTTTGTAGGATCTTGGCTTTTTGCGCTACTCTCATCCGTTTGTTGCTGTGTCGTTTCCGGCTGTTTGGAGTCGTTATTATCAAACAGTGTGCGGTACACCCAACGCCCCCCAAAGAATAGTGCGGCGGCAATAAGGATGGTAACGACGAGCGTTGCCAATGCGAGTAACCATGCAAATCCCTTGCGCTCACGTCGCTCTTGCTGATAATACGTCTGTACTTCTTCGGGGAGAACAGATTCGTTCTTGTTCCCTCTATTGAATAACTTCATGCCAATAACTCCTTAGTCTTATCTCATACCATACTACAAAAATGATTGTTTCGCAATAATATGAGTTTTTACGCTAGTGCTTGTTTACACTGATAGGTATTGCTTTTTTCTTATTATTAGGCAATTATATACTTGACGTTACCACTCACCTCTGATACACTAGAGGTATGGAAGCATTCAATCTCATCCAATTTTATCAAAAGTTTGGCACTGAAGCACAATGCCAGGACTTCGTATTTAAGAACCGTTGGGCTAACGGTGTAACCTGCCCGAAATGTGGCGAGATTGACGTTAAAACATATAAGCTAGCAAGTGGACGTTACAAGTGTGCAAGCTGCCGCAGCACCTTTACAGTGCGTACTCGTAGTATCTTTGAAGACAGCCCTGTTCCGCTTCAAAAGTGGCTTCTAGCAATCTACCTGTGCGGTAGCTACAAGAAAGGCATTTCATCAATTCAACTCAGTAAGTTCATAGATGTCACGCAAAAGACCGCTTGGTTCATGCTCCAGCGTATTCGCTATGTATACGAAAACGACAGTTTCGAACTACTAGATGGTGAAGTTGAAATGGACGAAGCCTACATTGGCGGTAAAGACAGCAACAAGCACTACAATAAACGGCTCAAGACGCTCACCGGCAAGGGCGCCCAAGGTCACGGTAGCAAAAACAGCAAGGCGCCAGTTGTTGGTATGGTCGAACGCGGTGGTAAGCTTCGCGCCGTATCCACAAAAGATACCGGCAGTAATACGCTCATGACGCTCGCTCGCAAACATATTAGTATTGACGCAACGATCTACACGGACGAGCACATGCCATACCGGACATTACCGAAACTCGGCTTCAAACACGAGAGTGTGAATCACGGCGTCAAAGAATTTGTTAATGGCATGGCGAGCACGAATACTGCAGAGAGCTTTTGGTCGCACCTGAAGCGTGGCATTAACGGCATTTACCACCATGTTAGCGCCAAGCATTTGCAGCGCTACTGCGATGAATATAGTTACCGCTGGAATACCCGATCTATGACTGACGGCGAACGCTTTGAGGATTGGTTTAATCACGTAAACGGTAAGCGTTTGACGTATAGTAAACTCATCAGTAAGTAGCCTTCTAACTTATCCATCGACACCCAAGCTATCTACTCTTCTTAATTCTCGCAAAGTACACTTTTTACCCTCTGTTTTTTGCTCTTTCCTATGTATCTTTTTTCTTTCCTCTTTTCTCCCTCTCTTTCTATATAAATATAGAGAAGAATAGATGTAGCGAGTGATAGTTAAGTATGTGTGGGTTTATTAGTGTAGTTGTGTTTGGTTGTATTGCTTGTGGTTTGAGTACGTATAGTGATGTGGTTAAGTGTAGGTATACGTGAGTAGTTGAATGTATGCAGGTAGAGATATGAGTAAGATTACTGAAGCTAAGATACGTAGATCAGTGAAGTATCGACGACCGTTGAATGACCAGCAGATTACAACGCTACACCTACTGTACTGGTATAGGTTCTGCACCAGCCAACAACTTGCCCACTCACTGAAGAAATCTAGCCCTAAGGCAATCCAAAACAAACTTCAGGTGCTCGAAGACCAAGACTTAATCTCTAAGCGCTACAACAAGTCCTACAAGTTCGCTGGTCGTCCGGCTGAGTATTACATTACGCCAAAAGGCGCACGAGCCCTTGAAGCCGCTAAACCAAACACCACCAACCAATGGGCAACTAAAAGTCTCTACAAGAATAAGACCGTATCTGATGAATTTCTTAAGCACACGATTACCCTCACAGATACCGCCAAGCGGTTCCGTGCTCTATACGGTAACAAGCTTGAGATCTTGACGAAGAGCCACATGGCTCAGTCTGACTCATATCCCGTTTGGACACCGGATATCCATCTCACAATACCGGCATGCGGTGAAACACCAGCAAGACACTTCATCGTAGACGTATGGGACGGTTCGAAGCCTTTTTTCGTCAGTGTCAGGAAAACACGGAATTATGTGAACTTCAAGGAAAGCGGTGAATGGGAGGAAGCAGAAGATGACGCCTTTCCGGCCGTGCTAGCTATTTGTAGTGATTCAAACACACAAAAGAAGCTCAACCGACAGATGAGGCATATTCTCTCCAATGACTGGGATAGTGGCTTAATCTTTGCTACGACAACTATGCAGCAGCTTGAGACCGCAACGAAACCGACGGACAAGCTATGGCTGAAGATCGATGCGGATGATGAGGCGGAAGCTGTGAGTTTATTGGGGCTATATTAAGTAACCTCGTAAACGGCTTGCCGTTTGGGAGGTTGGCACTGTTTGTTAGCCAAACAGTGCAAGACGGATCGAAAATCCAGTCAGCAATAAGTCCTGCTGGTATACTATTCAGAGGAACAATAAGCAAAGCATTTATTATGGCTAGAACCGATTCATATCTACAACTCTTCAATGAATTTAGTCCCGAGCGCACGCTTATTAGCGGTGAAGTTAGTACTCTTATCATTGCTCACCAGAAAACGAATCTATCTATGTCTGGCGAAATTCATGGTATTCAAGAAAATGCACATATCCTGTATTGGCTGTGTCACGAACTGGCCATTGAACAGCTTGGGATTGAGTGTAGTCCAACTATCGAGCCATTCATACGCTCGGCTCTAGCGGGCAACCCCGATTTCTCGCTTGTTAATACCGACCTGTTCGAGGCAAGTGTCCTCTCTATAGAGACGCTTAAAACGATAGCTGTGCTGTTCCGTGAGGGCATCGTAAAGCACATAGCTTGCATCGACACATTTACTACACATGGTCAGAATGTCGATGAGACTGACCTGAGCCCTCAGTTGCGCGAAGAGGAATTGGCAGGTAGTATCTTGTCACTTGATTTCAATAGATCAACCTTATGCATTATGGGGCAATGGCATACGGAGCCGAAGCCCGTCCCACGCCCAGTGCTGAAAGATGGAGAAGTGGTCATTGACGAGCAGAGACTTCATCATTCTGCACTGTATCGTGTTCGGCAGAAATTACCAGGCAGTATCTTCATTCACAATGTCTATCGAGGGGGTCATTCATACAATGCCGGGCGGTCTATAACGCTTGATAATCGACCCGAACTTCCAAAAGAGTATACTATACAAAAAATAGCTGATAGTGACTTTGAAATTGTTGTACCTGAAGCTCATAGGATTGTGCTACCGGAGGCACAGGTTAAATAATTAAAGTTGACTTATTATTACTCTCTGCCTCTGATTACCGCACCTGCTTGCGCAAGCCTATTCCTGAAGTCAGTTGTATCGCGGCCTTGTGCGGTGCCTTCTTGGATTGCTTGCTTCAATCGTTCGACGGTTGTAGCTAGTTCTTCATTTTTCATGGATGCATAGGGATTAGAGCTTTCGCTAAACTCTGAACCGGTGACGTTTCGTATTTCACGAGATACACCCGCGAGGAGGCTTTGTAGCTCCATAGCTTGCAAGCGTGCTTCTTGGTTTTCTTCGCTTGGAGTTGGAATTTCAAGACCTCCATACAGCTTGCGGGCTATATCTGGTGCACCATCAATCTTTTGGAGTTCTGATACTATTCTTTGAATAACAGCCGTATCTGGCTCGGTAATGTAGGTAACGGCACCGTCTACCTCGCCACGTTGATGCGTTGCTTGCTCAGGAGATCGAGCCTGCATCTCTCGCTGAATAGACGCAAGGTTTGCGCTGGCACGAGTGACTTCAGCTGAGTCATACTTACGGATACCCTGTACGATCGAGTCGGCGATATTATCACGGACTGCGGTGAGTTGTTCGGGAGTTAGTCTTTCGTAAGGATTGGCAGATTCTTGAAGCTCTGCCGCTTCTAGCGATGGGGAGCTAGGAGCGGATTCACCAGATAGCTTCGCCTCATTTGAACGCATGAAGTTTTCATTCGGATGGAACACACCCTCACCGTCAATAAAGCCTGCAACATATTTAGGATTAACAGCTCGGTGATTAGGGTCTGAACTTGTTTGAAGTTCTTGTTGCATATCTGGCACAGACTCGTAAGCGGTCGTAGGGCTATCTGCACCATGGAGCGGAACGGCAATTACAAACTTACCTCCACCTTGCACGCCATAATAGCCTCGGATAACCGTACCTTTGGTTGTCCAATCATCATCGGTCTCTTTGATAACATTAAAGCTTTGCGTCAAACTAAGATTGGCGACATCGACACCACCATCAGCAGTAAGTTTCTCTTGAGCTTCACCGGCTTCATCGCTGCCGAGCTGCCGCAAACCAATGACGTATTCTGAGCCAATATGGTCGGCTAATTCTTTTGGCAACCTGCCTGCAAGCAGTTCAGGGGCGGAAGCTTCAAGATTTGCTTCGACTTTAGCTTCTAGTTCATGAACTTGCTCCGTTTGCTGACTCATTTCACGCTTACCCTCGGCGAAATATTGCTGCTGATCTTCAGGCAAAGCGTTGTACCAGCTATCGACTTGTTCTTGAGTCATACCACTATCTTCTTGAATACCATACACGAAGGCACTTTCTAGCTCAGTGTTGCTAAACTGTGGTGCTACTTGTAATTCCGCTGGTGCGTTCTCGCCAAGTGCCTGCCGACGCACCTCCAGAGCATGCTCACGTTCTTCCTCTGGCAAATTTCGGATATATTCAGTGACTTCCTTGGGGTCAACTCCAGCGAAGTTTTGAATATCTTCTTTAGAGCCACCCTTGTAGTAATACTGGAGAGCGGTATCGAGTTCATCGCTAATCTGTGGTCGTTCCGCTTGCTCTGCTGTTTTCTGGGCAAGGAATATTCCATACGGCACTTCGCCGTCCTCACGCTTATAGCCGTCATAGGCCTCATGGCTGAGCAGGCTGTAACCCTTTCGTTCGAGTAGCCCTTGGATTTCTTCGGGTGTATGTCGGTGAACGGTCAGTCCGATATCTTCAAACTCAGATTTTGAAGCATGGGTATCGTCGACAAGTTCCGAAGTAAACACAAAGACACCGTTTTCTTTCAGACTACCATGTACTTGATCGAGCACAGCGGGGAGGTCTTCGGCAAACTCCAATACGCCAATCGCTTGGGCGACATCGACGGATTCTTTTAAGTCGGCAATAGGGAGTTCTTTGTTGATGTCAGCCTGCCGCAGGGACCCGCTTTCACCGACAACAGCACTAGCTTTGTCGAGCATTGAAGCATCGTGATCGAGACCGATGACGGTTGCACCTTTTGCCGCATAACCTTCAACTGCTTGCCCCGTACCGATACCAATATCTAATACTTTTGAGCCCTGTGTGACGTAACTTTCTACGAGCTTCTGTGCTCGTTCAGGCGAATCCCAACCCGCTTCTTTGGAGGCTTCGTCATATTCTTCACTTGTCATTTCTTGTGACATAATAGTTATAGCAACGGTTTCGGCAACCGATTCACCGTTAGGAAGCACAGCACCTTCTTCGTGGAGTTTCCTGACCGCCTCAGTGACTTGCTGGTCGTAGCCATCTTTTTCAAGCTTTAGAATAGGGTTCTCAGAACCTTCCGGTCTGTCACCGGTAACCTCCAGCGCGCCTTCGATAAGAACCGCTTCAACAGCGTCTTTAGCTGTTTCAGACTGTTCAGGGTGATCCTTAACGGCGTCTGTAGTACTTTCAGCAATGTGTACGAGGGCATCATCGGTAAGGTCGGGAAGCTCGGGCGCATCCGGGGCAAGCCCAAAATGTTCACCGATTTGCTTCTCGGTGGTCTTGATAGAATCAAGGGCCTTTGCCACATTCGGGGAAGCCAGTGATTCCGGTTTCGATAGCTGTTCTTGTTTTGGTAGCGTTTCGTCCATGGTTTTTGTTTTCTATAGATATGTGCTTATAGCACGATTGTACCATATTATGGGTGTGATATTATTTAGACAAGCGGATTCGCGTAGATTCAATATGATAAACATTACATTTAACCAATGAGGGTACTGAATGAAGTTTGCAATCAATAAATACCAATTTGAAGTGCCTGGCGAATGGCAAGAAGCTGATAAGACTGCCCTGTCAAAAGAACTGCCAGGAGTGGTAGCTTACTGGAAGCAACAAACTGAAACATATCTCATGCAGCTTGTCATTCAAGACGTTCCTACCGAACACATAGATTACTTGCAGCCTTTCGACGTTGATACAGTTGTCAAGCGGGCACATGAGCAAATGGATGAATCACGAGGGCTTATTGAGGTATCGGTCGTAAAGACGGTCTCTGGACGCGAAATGTTACGTACTATCCTGAAGGAATCAGCTAATCACCTCCCTATGTATGTTGCTCGATTTCAGCACAAAAATGATGATGGTTCTGGATTTCTCGTCCAGCTTATCGGTAAAGAGGTAGGTATGACTGGCTCACGGGAGGCTATGATATTAGCGTCTAATATGCCTCAGGTACTAACAAAGACTACGGATGCGAGCACAGGCGAAACACTTACGCAAGGGGCACCAATTCCTGACTGGACAGCCGATCCATACGATCCATCTTACAAGAGGGGCTTCCTAATGAATAAGTCGGAGGACGTAATGTTTGATCAGCAGTTCCCGAACCATCCACTCAGTGTCTTGCGTGCATATCTTGAATCAATCCAAAATTCGTTAAGCAAAAAACAGCCAGTTCAAGCATCGCCTGCGAGTGAAGAGACGACACCACAACAACCATCTGCCACTGCAGAATCTCACGATACTGCTCCAAATACCGTGGCTATTACAAGTACTGAAGAGGCTGATGTTTTCGTAAAGCAACACGTGCAAGGTATGAAGAATGCCAGTCCGGTTGTCGTAGATGAGCCTCAGATCATAGAAGGTACAGATATAAAATATTGGCGGATACTCTATATTAACCCTGAAGTCCCCGATGACAGGCCAAATGGCCTTCTAGGTTCTACTAGCTATCTCACCGACAACGGAAAGGTACTGACGAGGGGTGTTCGCCCGGATAACGTGCCATTCAAAGACTGGTTTCTTGAGCAGTATCGAGGTTAAAGCATGGAGACAGATACCTACACAAAGATTGACAAGTCTCGTGCATCACTAATTTTAGGTGCATATGGCGATGCCCTTGGTGCGCCAGTCGAGTTTATGAAACTGGATGAAATCACCAGTAAGTATGGTGATAGTCCGAACGCAATCAAGGGTATCCAGCGCTTGGATGAAACATATGGCAAGAAAGGCGCGATTACCGATGACACGCAAATGGCTCTCTTCGCTGCTGACGGCCTACTAAGCGCACACAAAAGAGGTGCTGAGAGAGGTATCCTGGGCGAATATTGGACTTACACTGCTATGAGTTATCTGAAGTGGCTAGAAACTCAAAATGAAAGTAATCCAAATTATCCCGATCTTGACTGGTGGGGCAGTAAAGAACTCTTTCAGTTGGTTCAATCACAGGGGCGAAGAGAGCCAGGCAATACTTGCCTAAGTGCACTGATGGCTTTGCCAAAACCAGCCGCACCAGCACAAAACGATAGTAAGGGTTGCGGCACAGTGATGCGCGTTGCACCTGTCGGCATTTTCTTTGGCAGTCGTCTCCGCGACTTAAGTAAAGAGAGTTTGCAGAATGTCTATGACGAAGGCGCAAAAGATGCTGCCATAACACATGGTAATGAAGTAGCACACCATGCAAGCGGACTACTTGCTGTCATTGTGGCGCTTGCTCTACAGGGCAAAATACTCAATGATGCCATAACTACTGCTATTGAGTACTTCGGAACGCCAGATGTCAGTGGCATTATCAACGAAGCTATTCGCCTTGCTGATCAACCGCCTAGCGTAAATAATCTGCAGTCACTCGGTCAAGGCTGGATTGCCGAAGAGGCTTTGGCAATCGCAATCTATTGCGCGCTGCTGTGCACCAAGGAAATATTATCCGTAGAAGACGCCCTGCGACTTGCAGTAAATCACGATGGAGACAGTGACAGCACCGGCGCTATCACCGGTAACCTAATCGGCATTTCCCTAGGCACGAAACGCATACCGCTGTCACTGGCTGAGGGCGGTACGGAAGTTGCGTCACTTACAGATTTATTACGAAAATATGGCGAAGAATTGATAGAAGTAACCACTTAAGCGTCCGAGGTATTAATAAGATTGAGAGTGCCCTTGAGGTGCAGCCTCCGTCTCTCTGGCAAGAGTAGTAGCCTCGGTGCCAAATACATAGTGATACACGTCCGTCATATTTTCAAAATACTTGAATTCCATATTCCCAACGATATCAGACGGCAACTCATCGACATCTTTCTTGTTACCAAGCGGCAAAACAATAGTCTTCATCTTGTGCCGCTGCGCGGCCAGTACCTTCGCTTTGACACCGCCAATACGCATGATTCTGCCCTTAAGAGTAACCGAGCCGGTAAAGGCAATGTTGTGAGGGACCGGGATATTCTTGACCGCAGATAAAATACAGATCGTATCAGCAATACCGCCAGAGGATCCATCATGTTGCTGTTCTTCTTTTGGTGAGTGAACGTAGATATCATAATCCTTGAATATTTCTTTTGGTATTTGCCAGTCATCAGCGCGGTAGCGTAAAAGTCCCGCGACTGTCTTAAGTGTACTGAGTGCTGTGCCTATGATATTGTCTGAAACTATCTGTTCGCCTTTCCCGGTTTCAGTAATAACTACCTCTAACCGGCTGACACCTCCTATATTCCCATTCATGACGCTCATTTTATTCACAACTCCGATTTCACCCTCTTGTGCTAGATTAGGCTCTTCTTCGTACGCGTCCTCGATCATCTTGCTGATATCATCGATGGATAGCGCCACATGCTCCATTGGTTCACCAGTCGATGCCTTGTAGGCGATATGCTTTCTGACAATTTCTCGAATGACATTTTCAAGCTTTCTGACACCGCTCTCAAATGTGTATCCTTCAATAACTTTGCCGATTGTCTCCGGTGATAATGAGATGATATCTTCATCGAGACCAAACTCAGCCGCCACCTTTTTGATTAGATAATTGTTGGTGATCTGTACTTTTTCATTCAGTGAGTAACCATCAAGAGTCAAAACCTCCAGACGATCTAGGAGTGGTCTCGGTATAGTTGATAGGTCATTGGCGGTAGTAATGAAGAAAACATTCGATAAGTCCATCGGGACATCAAAGTAATCGTCCTTAAAGGCATTGTTCTGGTTTCGATCCAATACTTGCAACAAGACGGCCGTGGGATCACCGTGGCTTTGATTGGAGCCCATTTTATCAATTTCATCGAGCAATATGACGCAATTCTTGCTACCTGCTTGCGTGATACCATCAACAATTTTTCCAGGCTTTGCGCCAATGAAGAAACGCTTCATGCCCGCAATATCTTCGGATTTATTTGTTCCGCCTAATGAAATAGCGTAATAGTTTTTATCAAGGGCTTCAGCGATAGATTTTGCAATCGTACTCTTACCGACACCCGGTGGCCCGTATAAACAGAGAATCTGTGGCGGCTGTTTTTGCGTGTATTTTTGAATAGCGATGATATCGAAGATTCGTTGTTTCAACTTTTCTAGACCGAAGTGGCTAGCATTGAGGATATCTTTGGCGGCACTTAGGTCTTTAGTATCATCAGTTTCGGTATTCCAGGGGAATGCAAGTACTCTATCAAGCCAGTCAATTACGTTACCGTATTCCGAGGTGTCTGGCTTTAATGTTTTTAGGCGATTCATTTCAAGATATATACGCTTCTTGACTTCAGCATCTACAACAAGGGACCCAAGCTGAGTCTTATAGTAACTAACTAGATCCTGTCCTTTCTCTGCTTCCTGCTCAAATATTCTTGTTTCAAGACCAGCGCTCAATATTTGTAGTCTATTAATCGGATCACGCTCATTGAGGAGTATGCGTTTTGTAGGCAAATCTAGCTGAGCACCCCAGACCACCCCGCAGATTAGGTCGTCGATGGATTCGGGATTTTTGACTTTTTCAATGGGCTGCAAACCAACGTCAGAATCTATTTTGAGATACTCTTTGAATTGTCCCTGGATAGTCTCAAGCAATACCCTTACTTCGTAGTTGAGCATGTTGATGGACTGCTCTGGCAGCAACTCGATATCGGCAAAATATGTCGAGTCCTCAAGCTTTAGATTTTTGACAATGCACAGGCTAAGACAATCGAAACTAATCTCATATTCACCATTTTCCAGCTCTTTAAGCTCATCGTATTTACAGAACGAAGCAATTCTTGATTCGCGCTCTTTGTACTCTTCGATACCAAATTCGGTGGGCAAAAGCACGACGTATTGCTTAGTCTCTACTTTTCCTTGATGAACGGTCTTGCGCTTCTCGTTGCGTGCGAACACGCGTCGATTTATCAGACCAGGTAAAATAGCGGCATTCTTTGCCCGTATAGTTTCAACTGACGTATAGCTTTTGTCTTCCATATGATAACTAAACCTATATTAGCATTAGCACGTTACTAAAGCTATCTTGAGGTGTCTGCGATTGACAAACCGGTATATAAAGTGGTATAATAAAAATATGAACGAGTTGAACTTCATACCACGAAGTTACGAGACAACTCAGACTCTGCCTGAGGAGGACTTAGATTACACTATCGAAATCCTTGAAACGGCTGTAGAAATACCCGATGAAGCAGCCCTTGAGCAACAGGTCCTAGATAGCCCCGAAGAGCCACAAACCGCTTGGCCAGAATCTAACCCTGACGGCACACTATCAGAAGCAGACTATTTGCAACGTTGCAGGTGGCGACTTGGTAACGTAAGCCATGCACTCGATGTTGTGAGGGATACGATCGACAACGAAGCCGACGCACAGGAATGGCTCGAACTGAAAATGGCAGTACTTGCTGCAAAAGCCCTCGGTAGTCCTTACGATATTGTTGATCCTATGATTGCGCTTGAAGAAGCTGGGCAAGCATTAGTCACCCGGCTTAATATAGACATGGACGCGTATCAACGAGTAGCAAACAAGTAGCTATGACAACTGGAACAGTGCCGCATCATTATTGTCTGCGTATATTAATATGAAGCCGCACTTCTGAGCGATCTTAAAGTCTTCCTCGCGAATACCTTCTATAAGTAGTAGACCGCTCGGCTTTAGTGCCTTAGCTGTTTCTCGAAATAGAGAGATATGGAGGTTTGTTTTTGAGCCGGTGTAGCGAAGGAGGTAATGCAACCGAGCAAGCAGTCGTTTCGGAAGCTCTTTCCGGTTATAGTGGCGGCCATCGTTGTACCACGTTAGATAAGAACAGATAAACATATCGACATCGTGATATTGCAGACTACGTACATCGGCAACCTCATCAACAGGTAGCTTCTTTGGGTAGGGAGGTAAGCCATAGAATAGCGCTGGATTCTCAACATTCGTTACCAGCGGTTTTGGGGTTAGCTTAATCTTATTTGTCAGCAGGAACTCCGTACCCACAGGCGCTGGTCCCGCAAGTTCAATGGCTCTAGCAGTTTTCGGTAATGATTCGATGAGGTGTTTGGCTTTTAGTAGCGAGTTCATGGTTTGATTATAGCCCAGCAGAACAAATCACCTTATTTATTAACACTAGGAGGGCTGATCCCGAAAGGTTGCTAGGGGTGTTTGCTATACTAGACGTATGACCGACGAAAAGCCGTCTGAAGAAGAAATTAAAGCCCTGCAAGCCGATGTCGAGGCTTATATGGAAAAGCCTGTGCGTGAGAATGAGCGCCGTGTACGGATTGGTGGCACTTTCGAGGATAACGTTAAGAAAATGGCTAATGCACCACCGATTAGCAATGAAGAATTAAAAAAGTGGGCTAAAAACCAACGAGAAGACGTAGAGGAATAGTGACTGTTCTATTTCTTCTTTGTAGTTTGGTAACGCCAAGTATATAATTGCCTATTATTATGATATTATATCATCAATCCACTATGGAGTGAGGAGGTGGTACGTGATGTTACATATCACACGACCGTTTTTTGTTGAAAAAAAGCAGCCACATATAGTTTTGAGCCCGTCCCCGACTACATCTTCACAGATGCCGGTCATTTCAGAATATATGCTGACCACTCCTCATCCATCATCGCTTAGTAATGTTATGCGCGCACTCGTGATAGCAATCCTGCTGCTCAGTAGCAGTGTTTTGGCGCAGCGGAGCTGGAACGCACTCCGTGAAATGCCGGTCGCCCCTGCCGCTGCTTCAATATCAGAGTCAGCTACCACGCTTGCGGCAACGACCGCTCCTGCGCAGCCCCAGCCATCAACACCCGGATCTGTCCCAGCTTCTGTACCCGTCCCAGCATGTGCTCCGATTGGCCAGAACGATTTAGCTGTCAGCACTCGTGGGTACAGTCCGGGGCTACATATACTTGCTGAAGATCCTCGTGTTTATACTGTCCACGGATCAACGACCGAACACATCCAGCAACAAATACAGACATGTGGGCCCCTCCTCAATGATGGTCATCGCTACGCTGCCTCTACTGGCTATAGCATCAATTGGACGTTTACCCAGCAGCCCCTCACCCCAGAGTCGACCCAGTGTCGCGTTGCAAATCCCATCGTTGTCGTGCGGACACAACAGACGTTACCAACATGGCAACGGCCCCAAGATGCGCCGGTAGTTACCACGGCAAGTTGGCAGCGATTTATCACCAACCTCAAACATCACGAAGATGGCCATACCGAGCGCAACATCGCCGCGGCACGATCTATCTACGGGCAGTTAAATGCTATCCCTGCGGCTCCATGCGCAACCATACAGACCACTGTCACGGCCGTCATTACAAATGAGCTGGCAGCCCTGAAAACCCAGAACAGTGCCTACGACCGTGATACAAACCACGGTATTTCCCAGGGAACAATCCTCTAAACAAAAAGAGTCGCATACGGGCGACTCTTTTTAAGGCTGAGATCCAAGTGCTACATGCCCATCATGCCGCCACCCATGCCAGCAGGTGCTTCTGATGCCTTTGGCTCAGGGACTTCGACTACAAGCGCACCCATCGTCATGCTCGTACCGGCAATCGAAACAGCATTCTGAATTGCTTCTTTGGTTACCCGGGCAGGGTCAACCACACCGGCAGTCTTGAGATCTACCAATTTTGTTGGATCATTCACGTCAACACCTTGTCCTGGTTTACCCTTTTTAATTTGGGGAAGCCATTCGTCAGCATTGAGACCAGCATTGCTCATCAGAATACGGAAGGGCTGTTCCAGAGTATTCTTGAGTATTTGTGCACCAGCTGCCGCAGAGTCGTTACCCTTGACAGTGATGTCATGGGCGAGGTTTATCAACGTTACGCCACCGCCAGGCACAATACCCTCGTCAAGTGCTGCCTTGACTGCAGCAACAGCGTCGTCAACACGGTACTTCTTCTCTTCAATCTCTGTCTCAGTCGCGCCACCCACCTTGATAACGGCAACTTTGCCGGACAAGGCAGCGCGTCGCTTCTCCAGGTTCTCTTTGTCATATTCACTACTGGCAGCTGCAGCCTGGGAGTTAATCTGATTGATGCGAGCTTTTAAGTCAGCCGCTTCGCCGGCACCCTCAATGATTGTCGTCTCGTCTTTGGTAACAATCACTTTCCGCGCAGATCCCAGCATCGTCAAATCAGCCGTTTCAAACGTAAAGCCCTGATCCTCTGATATCACGGTCGCGCCCGTCAGGATAGCAATGTCGTTCAGGATATCCTTACGACGGTCACCAAAGGCAGGTGCCTTAATAGCCACCGTGTTGAATACACCCTTTAGGCGGTTCAGAATTAACGTACCCAGTGCTTCACCCTCTAGGTCTTCGGCGATGATAACCAGGTCTTTCTTGCCGCTCTGTGCAAGCTTCTCTAGTATCGGCAGGAATTCCTGGACAGAAGAAATCTTCTTGTCAGTAATAAGAACTGCCGGCTTTTCATAAATAGCTTCCATACGAGCAGTGTCGGTCACCATGTATGGGCTGACAAATCCACGATCAAAGGTAAAGCCCTCGACCACTTCGCTCTCCAGCGCCAAGCCCTGGCCTTCTTCTACAGTCACCACACCATCTTTACCGACCTTATCGATAATATCGGCAATCAACGTACCGATTTCGGCATCCCCGGCTGAGATAGTAGCAACTTCGGCAATACGGCCTTTCTTGGCAGACACATCTTCAGCCATGGTGCCCAGTGTCGTGATGACATCGTGAGCAGCGGCCTCAAGCCCCTTCCGGAGCAGCATGGGGTTGTGCCCTGCGGCAATAAGTTTGTTAGCCTCGTTGAGGATATGGTACGTCAAGACGGTGACTGTGGTGGTACCGTCTCCAGCGACGTCATTCATTTTATTGGCAGCCTGCTTGATAAGCTCTGCACCCACCTTATAGCCAAGCGTTTCGTCATCAACATCAGCTATATCTACACCCTTGGCAACGGTCACACCATCATGGGTGACGGTTGGGTTACCGTAGCTCTTACTAATGACCACGTTCCGTCCCTTGGGACCCATCGTCGTCTTGACTGCATTGTAGAGAATCTCCGCGCCACCTAAAACACGCTTGCGCGCATCGTCATCGTAAAATACTTTTTTAGCCATATTTTCCCCTTATCCGTTGTCTCTTATCTCTATAATGTTGCGTAAATGTTTTCTTCTTTAATAAGCAAGTATGTCTTGCCATCTTGCTTTACTTCTGTGTTGCTGTATCCACCATAAATAACTCGGTCGCCGGCTTTTACTTCCACGGGGATCCGTTCGTTATCGTCGCCGATACGTCCTGGTCCGACGGCCAGTACGGTGCCGATTTTTGGCTTTTCTTGGGCCCCCGTTGGCAGATATATGCCACTGGCGGTCTTTGTTTCAGCTTCTTCTTGCTCGACGACAACATAGTCAGCAAGCGGTTTGAGTTGTACAGACATGTTCGCTCCTTTTATTACCCTATATAAGCTGTATGAGATGAGAAAATGAGCATTTCTCGCAAATGAATGCCCATTTACCGCGCCACTATTATAGTGACTCTAGCACTCATAGTACAAGAGTGCTAAATGATAGTCAACATCTCTTGCTCACCTCTAATACACTATTGACATTCTGATACTTTTATAGTATTACGCACCTCATTAACAGCAATGGGCTGTTACGAACAAGGGAGATTCACATCATGGCCAAGTCGAACAACGGTGGTGGTCCCTCCAAGATCCCCGGCACCCCCGAGGAGCAGAACGAGATGCGCCGCAAGGCCAAGGCCCGTCGTCGCTCCAACGGTGGAATCGGCCGCTTCGCCTCAGGAACCGACATCCTGACGCAATGCCAGTTGGACAAGCGCCAGCAGCCACAGGGTCGGTCCTCGAAGCACAGCGAGTGCGTCGACTTCCGCAAGGCCCAGGTCATCACCGCGATGTCCTACGAGCTACTGCTGAAGACCCCGGCGGACTCCGCAGCTGGTCGACTCATCCTGAAGACCCTCGAGACGTTCCCGACCATCAAGGTCCCGAAGGACTCGAACGTCAGCAGGACCCAGCTCGCCATCAACTCGGCGATCCGACAGCTCAGCGGTAAGGACATCCGCGACCAGGATTCTCTTGAGCACGGCAAGCGAGTCGTCAAGCGTGCGCTCTATTGGGCGTACGAACGGCTCACCGCCAAACCCGAGGAGTCGGTGGTCGCCTAGCGTCCCACCACTCCGTATGGGACGGAACAGACATTCGGATTTGTTCCGTCCCATAGTTGCACAGGCAGCCTCACACTCCCCATTCGTTTCTGTCATAGACAGACTACCCAACCGGATCTGAACTAATATAGTTCGCTACTTTATTGTAGTTACAGATCCGGTTTTTTCATTAATAATCTACCGTTAGAAAACAGATCAAAGGAGGGGTGGATCGACGTCATTGTCTGAATAAGATACATGTAACTGTCGTCTCTGTTAGG